>CAZHAG010000185.1:0-4461 GCA_964529705.1 uncultured Gemmatimonas sp.
TCCTCGTCGATCACGTCCAGCACCGCGAGACCGGCCGCCATCGCGACGGGGTTCCCGCCGAAGGTGTTGAAGTGGAGGCGGCTGGTGAGCGACTGCGCGATCTCCATGCGGGTGGTCACCGCGGCGAGGGGCGTGCCGTTCCCGATCCCCTTGGCCATCGTGACCATGTCGGGGACGACGTCCCAGTTCTCGAAGCCCCAGTAGTGGAAGCCGGTGCGGCCGAACCCCGTCTGCACTTCGTCGGCGATGCAGAGGCCACCGTGCTGGCGAACGACCGCGTACGCCTCGCGAAGGTAGTTCCTCGCGCCCGCGGTCGCGCCGCCGACCCCTTGGATCGGCTCCGCGATGAACGCGGCGACGCGGCCGGAGGTGGAGTACTTGATGGTCTCCGCGATCTCCCGGACGCTCTTGGTGGCGATCTGGTCCGGCGTGCCGGTGAAGGGGCTGCGATACGGGTCGGGATTCACCACGTGGTGGATGAACCCGTCCCCTCCGGCCGGCTGCTTCCAGGTGTGGAGCGAGGTGAGTCCGACCGAACTCGGACTCCCGCCATGGTAGGCGTTCCTCAGCGCGATGACGTCCCGGTGGCCGGTGTGCAGCCGCGCCATCTGGATCGCGAGGTCGTTCGCCTCGCTCCCGCTGTTCGTGAAGTAGGTGACGTCCAGTCCCTTGGGCATCTTGGACGCGAGCTTCTTGGCGAGCGCGGGGAAGTTCGGGTGCAGGTAGATCGTCGAGGTGTGCTGCAGCAGCGCGGCCTGCTCGGTGATCGCCTTGGTGACCGCCGGGTGGGCGTGCCCGACCGAGACCGTCGCGATGCCGGCGAAGAGGTCGAGGTAGCGGCGCCCGGTCTCGTCGTAGAGGTACTGCATGTGCCCCTCGACGATCATCAGCGGCTCGCCGTAGATCGTGAAGATCGACGGATGCGTGTACTGCTTGCGCATCGCCAGGACCTCGGCGCGCGATGGACCCGTGTACTTGTGAGGGACGTGGTCGGTCGGCGGCAGCTGCAGCGTGGGAGCCGGCGCGGACGAGGCGCGGCCCGACGAGACCCGAGCCGCCGCGCGTGTCGAGCTCCGGCGGTTGGCGGTCCCCGTCATGCCTTGGCCTCCGCCGTGTCGGGTGCGGCGTATCCCTCCACCGGCTCGTAGCCCCCCTGGTAGCCGTCCCCTTCCGGGCGCCGGATCTGCGACTGCAGCACCACGCGGTCCCGGCGGATCCCGCGGAAGTCCTCGATGGTCTTCCAGCCTTTCGCTGCGTTCGCGTCGAGGAAGGCGTCGAGCCCCGCGTTCAACCGCTTGATCACGTTCGGCCCGACCGCCGAGTCGAGCATCGCGGCGGTGCAGACCTGGACGGTACCGCAGCCGAGGAGGAAGTAGGAGAGCGCCTGCGAGAAGTCGGAGATCCCGCCGATGCCCGAGAAGGCCTTCTCGGGGAAGGCCTGCGTCATCCGGACCATGTTGGCGAGCGACATCGGGAGGATCGCGGGACCGCCGAGTCCGCCACTCGACACGAGACCGTCCACGTTGATCTCGAACTCGAGCGTGGCCGGGTCGATCACGGGCAGGGAGGGGAAGGTGTTGGAGGAGACCACCGCATCGGCCCCGCCGCGGAAAACAGCGCCTGCTTCGACCGTGATGTCCCCGGTGGCGGGCGTGAGCTTGGTCCACACGGGGATCTTCGCGACCTCGACCACCGCCTCGGTCACGACCGAGCAGAGCTCGGAGTCCTTCCCGATGTTCGAGCCCATGTCCTTCCGGTCCATGTGCGGGCAGGAGTAGTTGCACTCGATCCCGTCCGCGCCGGCGTCCTGCACGGCCTCGGTGAGGAGCTGCCAGTTGCGGAGCTCCTTGTCGTTCCCCGAGCCGGCCATGATCGACGCGATCAGCATGCGCTGCGGGAACGCCGCCTTGATGCGCTGGATCCGCGGCACCCACCAGTCGAGCTGCTTATCGGAGATCAGCTCCCAGTTCCAGGAGGAGTGGAGGGCGGCGCCCGGGCGTTTCCTCATCGAGACGGAGGCGTCATCCGGGGAGGTGCGCATGAACTTCGCCTTGGCACCCACGACGTTCGTGACCGGGTGGAGGCCGATGGTCTTGGTGACCACGCCCCCCCAGCCCGCCTCGAACGCACGCATGATGTTGCTCTCGGACTCCGTCGGCGGGGCGGAGGAGAGGAGGAAGGGGTTCTCGAACTCGAGCCCCGTGAAGGTCACCCTGCGGTCAGCCATCGTCTCGCTCCCTTGCGTGCGTCAGGACATCCAGTTCACGCCCGCTTCCGAGTTCCACTTGGTGGTCATTTTCTTCGCCTGCGTCCAGAACTCGATCGATCCGCGGCCGGTGATGTCGCCCACGCCGAACTTGGATTCGTTCCACCCGCCGAACGAGAACGGCTCGCGTGGGACCGGCACCCCGACGTTCACGCCCACCATGCCGGCGCTCGCGTGCTCCATCACGTGGCGGGCCACGCCGCCGCTCTCCGTGAAGACGGACGCGGCGTTCCCGTACGGCGACGCGTTCTCGATCCGCAGCGCCTCGTCCACGTCCTTCGCGCGGATGATCACGAGCACCGGGCCGAACACCTCCTCCTGCGCGATGGCCATGTCGGGGGTGACCTGGTCGATGATCGTCGGGCCGATGAAGTACCCGCCGTCACGCCCCTTCACCGCGGCGCCGCGCCCGTCCACCAGCACCTTCGCACCGGCCTTCTCGGCGGCGTCGATGTAGCCGATGATCCGCTTGCGCGCCGCCGCGGAGATCACGGGACCGACGTCCTTGCCCGGCACCATCGCCCGCGCCTGCTCCACCATCCGCTTGATGATGTGGTCCGTCTCAGAGACGGCGACCATCACGGAGGCAGCCATGCAGCGCTGGCCCGCACACCCGGACATCGACGCGACGACGTTCGACGAGGTCATCTCGCGGTCGGCGTCGGGCATCACGATCAGGTGGTTCTTGGCGCCGCCGAGCGCGAGGCACCGTTTGAGGTTGGCGGTGGCGCGGCGGTAGACGATCTTCGCGACCTTGGTGGAGCCGACAAAGCTCACGGCGGCGATGTCCGCGTGATCGCAGATCGCCTCGACCGCCTCCTGGCCACCGTGCACGACCTGCAGCACGCCGGCGGGGAGCCCCGCCTCCTTGAGCAACTCGGCGATCCGGCCCGCGCTGAGCGGCACCAGCTCCGAGGGCTTGAGCACCATGGTGTTCCCGAGCGCGAGCGCGTTCGGGATCGACCAGTTGGGGACCATGTTCGGGAAGTTGAACGGCGTGATCGATGCCACGACGCCCACCGGGAAGCGCTCCACGCGGCACTCGACCCCGCGGCTCACCTCGAGGATCTCGCCGGCCGCGATCTGGGGTAGGGAGCAGGCGAACTCGGTCAGCTCCGCCGACTTGAGCACCTCGGCGCGCGCCTCGCTGGCGATCTTCCCGTTCTCCTCGGTGACGAGGGCAGCGAGCGCGTCGATGTCCCGCTCGAGGAGCGCCTTGTATCTATAGAAGACTTGAACGCGTTCCTTGATCGGCGTGGCGGCCCAGGCGGGGAGGGCGGCCTTGGCCGCGCGTACGGCCGCGTCCACCTCCTTGGCCTGCGAGAGGGGGACGCGCGAGATGACCTCGCCGCTGCTCGGGTCGAAGACGTCGAGCAATTGCACGTCGGCGGGCTGGAAGCCGTTGCCGATGTAGTTCCGGACCTCGGGGTATCGCATGCGGGATTATGCGGCTCCCGCCCTAGGGCGGCAAGGCTGGCCGCCCCCTCAGAGGCACTTGAAGAGGCGGACCGGCCCGTCGCGCACGAGGGTCAGCGGCCCGACCGAGTCCGACCCGAACATCACCCGCAGCGTGAGCTCGTTCCCCCGGACGCGTCCGAGGTACCTGGCCGGGATGGAATCCGGCACTTCGTCGATCCGGATGGGGCCGCCATGCTCACGAACGAAGACCCCCGGCGCGTCGAACGCGCCCCCGCGGTCAGGGCGGAGCGGCGCACTCAGTCCGCCATGCGCGCAGTCGAACTCGATGTCGCCTCCCGTGCTGTCGAGTCGCAGCGAAGCGCCCACTCCGTTCCAGTCGCCCGCCATTCGCTCGACCGGATCGACGACCACCGACTCGCCGCACGCCACTACCACTGCCAGCGCCGGTGCGGCCACCAGCGCGGCGACCCGCACGGCATTCCAGGGCATCGTTCCCATCTCCGCCTCCAGAGGTTCGCCCCCGACTCTTTACATACCCGTCGCGGTCACATTGTGTTACCCGCTTGATGCGACGAGACGACTCCCGCCCCCGCGCCCGCTATGCCCGGCCCATTGCCGTGGCGCTCGTCCTCCTCGTGGCGGCGAGCACGCTCTGGGAGCGATACACGGCGAGCCCGGCGGCGGAGTCGTCGATCGTGGCCGCCGAGCGCTCGCGCGCGCAGGAGCTCTCGGTCGAGGCCACGGGCGTCGTGACGCGCCTGCTCGAGGATGACGCG
>CAZHAG010000186.1:0-4413 GCA_964529705.1 uncultured Gemmatimonas sp.
CGAAGCCCGCGCAGGCGGGGCCGGCAGCGAGCGCCGCGGGCGCGAGCACTCCGGCGCCGGCCGCCGCCGTGATGCCCGCGGCACGAGGAGGCGCGAAAGAGACCGCCGAGATCGCACCAGCGGGCCGCGCGAAGCTCCCACCCCCGGCACCACCGGGCGGGCGGATGGACCGCGGATCGCTCCGTTTCGTCTTCGGCACCATCGCCATCCTCGTGCTCGGCTATTACCTGGTGACCTGGCTGCGGCCCTGATGTCCGTCGAGTTCCGGATCACGCGAGGAGCGCGCGCAGGGGCGGTCGAGCGCTTCGAGAAGTCGGTGGTCACGATCGGGCGCCACCCGATGAACGACCTCCGCTTCGATCCGGCCAAGGACCTCGACGTCTCGTCGCGCCACGCGGAGCTGCGCTCCGTCGGCAACCGGCACGTGCTGCACGATGTCGGCAGCACCAACGGCACCTACGTGAACGGGCAGCGGATCATCGCCGACTGCCAGCTGAGTGACGGCGACCTCGTCGGGTTCGGCGCCGACGGGCCGCAACTCACCTTCCACGTCCTCGCGGTCCAGGCCGAACCCGCCGCCCCCACCGCGGCTCCCTGGGTCCCCGCGGCTCGCGCGGGAGAGTCACTCAGGGCGGCGCCCCCCGCGCCGAAGGCGCCAGCGCCGCGGCCGCCGTCGCCGCCGCCGAAGCCCGCCGCTCCGCCGACCGGCGGCCCGGATGCCGGCACACCGGAGCTGCTCAGCACCCGCCTCCCCACGCAGGCGCGCCCGCGCCGGAACACCGAGGTGCGCATCGCCGAGGCGGTGAAGCAGCGCACGAGCACACTCCGCCGCGTGGTGATCGGGCTCGGCGCGCTCCTCGTGGTCGGCGGGGGTTTCGCCGGATGGGTGCTGACGCGCACCGCGGCCGCGTCGCGCGAACAGATCTCGCGGCTCCTGGCGTCGAACGACTCGCTCGCGCGCTCGCTCGCGACCAAGCTGGCCGAGACCGGACTCGCGGACTCGGCGCTCAAGGCCGCGAACGCGGAGAGCGCGCGCCTGGCCGCCGCGCTCCGCGCCCGGCAGCAGTCGGGCGGCGACGTCGCCGCCCTGATGGCGGAGATGCGCACCGCGCAGCAGCGCACCGCGATGATCGCGGGGATGGACTACGCGGCCGTCGCCGCGGCCAATCGCGCGGCGGTCGTCTTCATCGCGGTCGAGATGCCCGACGGGAAGGCCACGAGCGGGACCGGGTTCAACATCCTCCCCACCGGGCTCATCGTGACCAACCGCCACGTGGTCCGCGCGCGCGACGGGACGCGGGCGACGAGCATCGCGGTCGCATTCGACAGCACCAAGGGTGCCTGGCTCTCGGCGACCGTCGAGTACGTGAGCGAGACGGACGAGCTCGCGCTCCTGCGGCTCAACCGCGCGGGGCGCTACCCAGTGGTCTCTGGCGTCGCGCGCACCGGTACCGGCCTCCGCATCGGCGACCCGGTCGCGATCCTCGGATATCCGCTCGGCACCTCCACGGCGGGGATGGGTGGGAACATCGACAGCCTGCGCCCCGTGGCGACGCTCGCCGTGGGCACCGTGAGCAAGGCGCTCGACGAGACGCTCCAGCTGGACATCTTCGCGGCGCAGGGCTCGAGCGGCTCACCCGTGCTCGACGCGCGCGGGCTCGTGGTCGGCGTGCTCTTCGGGGCGGCGTCGGAGAGCGGGGGGCGGATCGTGTACTCCGTGCCCGCGGCGCGCCTCGCGGCGCAGCTCCCTAGGGACGCGGCGGGCGTGGTCCGGTAGGCGGTCGCTGCGCGGTCGGTGCGCCGGCCGGGCCCACGCTGCGCACGCGCGAGCCACGCTCCAACTCCACGAGCGCCCGCACCACCTGCGGCACCAGGCTCCCCACGCCGGCGGCCGGCGCCTCGGCCGTGACCTTGCTCGTGATCACCCGCGTGCTCACCCCCGTGCGCTCGGAGATGTCGCGGATGGTGACGATCCGGGTGATGCTGTCCGCCCCGGGGATGAGCGCGATCGAGACCAGCAAGTCCGCGTTGAGCCGCTCCTGCAGCGCGTTCATCGTTCGGACCTGCCCGAGCGCCAGCGCCACGGAGTCCGGGGCGACCACGGCGTACCGCGGGTTCGCGTCGAGGGCATGCCGCAACGAGTCGGAGAGCACGGTCACGATCGACTCGAGCTCCGGACGCCCGCGCACGCCTCGAGGCTGTGCGACGATCACGCGCCGCGGCTGCCTGCGACCCGGATCGAGCGCCTCTGCCGTCGCAGAGAGCGCCTCGGAGACCGCCGCGGCGGCCGCCGGCCCGGCTTGACGCGCCCCCAGGAGCACGAACGAGTCGAGCATCGAGCGCTGGAACTGTGCCCGCAGGCTGTCCGCGAGTCGCACGAGCGAGAGGGATTCAGCCCGGACGACGTCGATGGTCATGCTCTGGCGCGGCGTGGGGGCGCGCTCTGCCATCCGCGCGGTGACCGCCCGTGCGATCGCGAGCGAATCGTCGCGCGTGAGGAGCGCCGCGGGGGACGCGAGCACCTGGTTCGCCTCCGCCGCGGCGACCGAGTCCCGCACCTCGTTCGTGACCGCTTCCGTTCCCGTGCGCTCGCCGAGCAGCCAGGCGGCCGCCAAGACCGTCACGCCGACCGTCGCGATGCCCAATGCGCGCATGCGGGAGGGGCGGCGCGTCGGGCGGGTCGCCGCGAGCGTGCTTCCCACGCTCAGCGAGAGGTCGTCCAGCACCGCCACCACCTCGGCGGCGAGCTGCGGGCGGTCCTCCGGCTGCTTGGCGAGCAGCCGGCGGACCAGCGCCGAGAGCTCGGCGGGGACATCCGAGCGCCTGGTGTCCACCGGCGAGGGGTCGCGCGTGAGCTGCGCCGCCATGGTCTTCTGCGGCGAATCCTCCTTGAAGGGCGCATCGCCCGTGAGCAGCTCGTAGGCGAGGAGCCCGAGCGCGTAGAGGTCCACGCGATGGTCGGCCGCGGGGTCCGCCGCGATCTGCTCCGGCGCCATGTACGCCGGCGTGCCGATCGCCATCCCCGCGCTCGTGAAGCCGGAGGTCGGCATCGACGCCGAGATCGCCTTGGCCACGCCGAAATCCGTCACGAGCGCGTGGTTCCCGAGCACCAGCACGTTCCCCGGCTTGATGTCGCGGTGGATCACGCCGAGGCCGTGGGCGTAGCTCAGCGCGTCCGCGACGTCGTGCAGGATGCGCACCACCTCGCGCACCGTGAACGCCTGCCGCCGCGCCAGGGCCTCGCGCAGCGACTCCCCGCTGATGTAGGGCATCGTGTACCAGATCAGCGCCCCCTTCTCGCCGGCAGAGAGGAGAGGCACGATGTGCGGGTGCTGCAGCTGCGCGGCGACCTGGATCTCGCGGCGGAACCGGTCGTGGTTCACCCCGGCAGCGAGCTCGGGCGGGAGCACCTTCACCACTACCTTCCGCGAGAGCGCGGTGTCCGTCGCCAGGAACACGCGGCTCATCCCGCCCCCGGTCAGCTCGCGCTCGAGCGCGTAGCCGGGACCGAGGGCGGATTGGAGGGTGGCGGCGAAGTTGGGCACGGCGGTCTGCGGGGGATCCGGGGATGGATGAAGTAGTCTACGACCTTGAACGGCGGCGGACCACGGATCGCTCAGGCGAGCCGGCGCGCCGCGGCCGCCTGCATGGCGGCACTCCCGCTCCAGCAGCAGACGACGTTCGCCACCTCCGGGATCTCCTCGGCCAGGCGCGGAGGACCGAACAGGAGGACCACGGCGGAGCGCTGCGCCTGGCGCGCATCCGCCACCGCGCGCGCCACGCGGCGGCGCGTGCCCTCGTGATACCCCGCACGCGCGCGCCCGGCATGGGGCTCCCCGAAGAGCGCGACCACCACGGAGCCGCGCCCTTCGGAAGACGGCCCCTCCGCCTCGCGCGGGTCCAGACCGAGAGCGCACAGCGCGTCGCGCAGCGGCCCCGGGCGAGCCGAAGCGTGGCCGGTCCCCTCGACGGCATCGTCATCGACCACCACCAGGTCCACCACCGGCCCCACGCTCGGCAGCACCCCGCGTACCGGGTGCACCACGAGGTCCGCCACCTGGCGCGCCCAGAGCACGTCGTCGAGCGTCGGCTCACGACCGGGTGAAGCGCGTCCCCAGTCGGCCCAGAACTCGCGCCGCGCCAGCGAGGCCTCGAGTGCGCCGATCGAGACCGCGCCCGACTCGATCCCCGACTCGATCGCCTCCACGACCCCGTGCGGGTCGGACGGGGCGAGCAGGAGGTCGCACCCGGCGGCGAGCGCCGCGACCGCCTCGCCCGACTCCGCGCGTGCGTCGCCCTGCGGGACGAGTTCGCCGAGATCGGCCAGGAGGAGGCCGTCGAAGTGGAGCTCTTCGCGCAGGAGCTGCACGAGCAGCGTACGCGA
This sequence comes from uncultured Gemmatimonas sp., assembly GCA_964529705.1. GTDB lineage: Bacteria > Gemmatimonadota > Gemmatimonadetes > Gemmatimonadales > Gemmatimonadaceae > Pseudogemmatithrix. The sequence continues at coordinate 4,385 of CAZHAG010000186.1, forward strand.
CTGCGCCGCGGGCGCGCGCGACGCGTCGA
>CAZHAG010000187.1:0-4336 GCA_964529705.1 uncultured Gemmatimonas sp.
GCTGGCGCAGGCGGACGCGGGCCTCCGCACGGCGCGCGCCGCGGCGGCCGAGCTGAGCTCGGTCGCGTCGTACGCCGAGGTGCGCGCGCCCTTCGCGGGGCGCGTGACCGCGCGGTTCGTGGACCCGGGTGCCTTCGCGGCGCCGGGCGCGCCACTCGTCTCCGTGCAGGACGCCGCGTCGCTCCGCATCACCGCGCACACGACGCCCGAGGGCGCGCGCTCTCTCGCACGCGGTCAGGTGCTCGAGGCGATGGTGGAGGGAACACCCGTGCAGGCGACGATCGAGGGGGTGGTCCCCGTGGCGGGCGGGCTCTACGCGGTCAACGCGCTGGTGGCGAACCGCGAGGCGCGCCTGCTCGCCGGGAGTGCGGCGTCGCTGCGGATCCCCACGGCGCCGCGGCGCGTGACGGTGATCCCGCGTGACGCACTCATCCGCGAAGGGGACCTCGTGGGCGTCCAGGTGCTCACGGACGCGGGCGTGGCGCGGCGCTGGATCCGCATCGGCGCCGAGCGCGGGGAACTCGTGGAGGTGAACGCGGGCCTGCGCGCGGGCGAGCGCGTGGTCCGGGCCAGCGCACCTGGAGCGAACTGAGATGGGCATCACCGGCCGCATCGCGCAGGCGTTCCTGCGCTCCAAGCTCACCCCGCTGGTCACCCTCGCCGCGCTGGCGCTCGGGGCGATCGGCCTCCTTGGCACGCCGCGCGAGGAGGAGCCGCAGATCTCGGTGCCGATGATCGACGTGCTCGCGGCCCTGCCGGGTGCGGGTCCCGCCGAGGTGGAGCAGCGCATCGCGCGCCCCATCGAGCGGCGGATGCAGGAGATCCCCGGCGTGGACCACGTGTACACGATGAGCGGTGACGGCTACGCGCTCGTGACCGTGCGCTTCGCGGTGGGGGAGGACCAGGAGCGCAGCATCACGCGCGTGCACGCGAAGCTCGCCGCCGCGATGGACGAGGCGCCCCCGGGCGCGCTCCCGCCGCTCGTGAAGCCGCACTCGATCGACGACGTCCCGATCCTCACGCTCACGCTGCACAGCAAGGCCTCCGACGCGAACACGCTCCGCCAGGTCGCGACGCACCTCGAGGAGGAGGTGCGCACGGTGCCGGAGGTGGCCGAGACGTTCATCACCGGCGGCGCACCTCGGCAGGTCGAGGTGCTACTGGACCCGGCGCGGCTCGCCGCCCGCGGCGTGACGCCGGGCGAGGTCGCGATGGCGCTGCGGTCGGCCAACGCGCGCCTGCAGGCCGGCGAGCTGAGCACGGCCGGCGGCGTGGTGCGGGTGGACGTCGGCGCGGCGCTCACGGGCGCGGCCGACGTGGGCGCGGTGATCGTGAGCAGCCGGGGTGGCGCGCCGGTCGCGGTGCGCGACGTCGCCATGGTGCGCGAGGGGTTCGGCGACCCGGTCACCTACGTCTCGCACCAGGACGCGAGCACGCCGGGCTCCGCGGCGGTGACGCTCGCGGTGGCCAAGCGCCGCGGCGCGAACGCGACGACGGTGAGCCATGCGGTGCTCGCGCGGGTGGAGGCGGCACGCGAGCGGCTCCTCCCCGGCGACGTGCGGCTGGAGGTGACGCGTGACTACGGCGAGACGGCGGGCGAGAAGGCGCAGGAGCTCATCCTCCACCTCCTGATCGCGACACTCTCGGTGACGGCGCTCATCTGGATCTTCCTCGGCTGGCGCGAGGCGGTGGTGGTGCTCGTCGCCGTGCCGGTGACGCTCGCCCTCACGCTCTTCGCCTACTACGCGCTCGGCTACACGCTGAACCGGATCACGCTCTTCGCGCTGATCTTCTCGATCGGCATCCTGGTGGACGACGCGATCGTGGTGGTGGAGAACATCTACCGGCACCTGCAGATGCGGGACCGGACGCCCGAGGTGGCGAGCGTCGAGGCGGTGGACGAGGTGGGGAACCCCACGATCCTCGCGACCTTCGCGGTGATCGCGGCGATCCTGCCGATGGCCTTCGTCTCCGGGATGATGGGCCCGTACATGCGGCCGATCCCGATCGGGGCGTCGGTGGCGATGCTCGCCTCGCTCGCCGTGGCGTTCACGGTCACCCCCTACCTGGCGTACCGCCTGCTCAAGGGGCATGTCGGCGGGAACGCCGGCGGCACGGAGCCCGCGGTGCCGCACGACCGCGCGCACGAGCCGGAGGAGGACTCGCGCTTCGGCCGGTGGTACGCGCGGCTGATGAGCGCGCTGATGGACGGCACGCGGCTCCGCCGGACCTTCTATGCCGGCGTGCTGCTCCTGCTCGCCGGATCGATGGGGCTGGTGGGCCTGCGGGCGGTGCAGGTGAAGATGCTCCCCTTCGACAACAAGTCGGAGTTCCAGGTGGTGCTCGACCTTCCGGAGGGGGCGACGCTGGAGACCACCGCCGCCGCCGCGGAGGAGGTCGCGCGCTACCTGCGCACGTTCCCCGAGGTGAAGAGCACCGAGGTGTACGTGGGGACGTCGGCGCCCTTCAACTTCAACGGCCTCGTGCGGCACTACTTCCTGCGGCGCGGCGCGAACGTCGCGGACGTGCAGGTGAACCTGCTGCCGAAGCATGACCGCTCGCGGCAGAGCCACGCGATCGCCGTGGACGTGCGGCCGGGCGTCGCGGAGATCGCCGCGCGGTACGGCGCCTCGGCCAAGGTGGCGGAGATCCCGCCGGGCCCGCCGGTGCTCTCGACGCTGGTGGCCGAGGTGTACGCGGGGGACGACAGCACGCGGCTCGCCGCGGCGACGCGGGTGCGCGAGGTCTTCCTCGCGACGCCGGGCGTGGTGGACGTGGACTGGACGGTGGAGGACCCGCAGGAGCGCCGCACCTTCCGCGTGGACCGCGCGCGCGCGGCGGCCGCGGGCGCGAGCGTGGAGCAGGTCACGCAGACGCTCTACCTCGCGCTCTCGGGCGCGAGCGCCGGGATGCTCGCCTCGACCACCGCGCGCGAGGTCACGGCGATAGTCCCGCGGCTCCCCGAAGCGTCCCGCGGCTCGGTCGAGGCGCTCCTCGGCGTGCCGGTCGCCACCGCGCAGGGACCGCAGCCGCTGGCGCGGTTCGTGACCGTGGTGCCGGGGGTGCGCGAGAGCGCGCGCGTGCGGAAGGACCAGCGCGCGGCGATCTACGTGACGGGGGACGTCGCGGACGTGGTGGAGGCGCCGGTCTATGCGATCATCGCCATGAACGCTGCGCTCGACACCATCCGCGTGAACGGCGCGGCGATCAACCGGTACAACGCCGTGCCGCCGGCCACCCTCGACGAGGTGGCGGTGAAGTGGGACGGCGAGTGGCAGGTGACGATCGAGGTGTTCCGCGACCTCGGGATCGCATTCGCGATCGTCCTCCTCCTCATCTATGTGCTGGTGGTAGGGTGGTTCCAGTCCTTCACGGTGCCGCTCGTGATCATGGCGCCCATCCCGCTCACGCTGGTGGGGATCCTGCCCGGCCACGCGGTGAGCGGCGCGTTCTTCACGGCCACCTCGATGATCGGGATGATCGCACTGGCGGGGATCATCGTGCGCAACTCGATCCTCCTCGTGGACTTCATCCAGCTCGCCGAGGCGCGGGGCCGGTCGCTGCGCGAGGCGGTGCTGGAGGCCGGAGCCGTGCGCTTCCGCCCGATCGCGCTCACCGCAGCCGCGGTGGTGGTGGGCGGCCTGGTGATGGTGCTCGACCCGATCTTCCAGGGCCTCGCCGTCGCGCTGATGAGCGGCGCGGTGGCGGCCACCCTGCTCACGATGGTCGTCGTCCCGCTGCTCTACTGGGAGCTGCGGCGGCGGCAGCCCGCGCCCCAGGAGGGGTGATCGATGCGACTCTTTCTCATGATGTACAGCGGCCCCTCGCCCGACCGCGTGACGGCGATCCTCGAGCGGCACGACCTGCACGACTACACGCTCTTCGAGGGCGGGCGGGGCGCGGGGCGCACCGGTCGCCGCGAGGGCACCCGCGCCTGGCCGGGGGAGACCACGGTGCTGCTGAGCGCCGTGCCGCTCGCCCATGCCGAGGCCCTCGCGGCCACGCTGGAGCAGGAGGCCGAGGCACTGCCCGCCGGCGAGCGCCTGCACCTCGCGGTCCTTCCCATCGAACGCTTCTTCTAGGAGACACCCCATGTGCGACGACAAGATCATCCGCCGGTTCGCCGGCGCCTTCATCCTCGCCTCGCTCGCCCTCGGCTGGTGGGTGCACCCCGCCTGGTTCCTGTTCACCGCGTTCGTCGGCGTGAACCTGATCCAGTCGAGCATCACCGCGTTCTGTCCGCTGGAGCGCGTGCTCGGGCGGTTCGGGCTCGCCGGGTGCAGGGCGCGCTAGGCGGGGACTCGCCTACGGCCCGTCAGGCATCACCCGATGCGCG
>CAZHAG010000188.1:0-4285 GCA_964529705.1 uncultured Gemmatimonas sp.
TCCGGCAGTTCGGCGTCACCTTCGGGACGGCGGAGGAGCGCACGCTCACGAGCACGACCCGCGCGTCGGGCGCGGTGACGGCCGACGAGACGCGGGTCGTGGAGGTCGCACCGCGGGTGTCCGGGTTCGTGGAGCGGCTCCACGTGAACTTCACCGGCCAGGCAGTGCAGCGCGGCGAGCCGCTCCTGGAACTGTACGCGCCGGAGTTGGTCGCGGCGCAGGAGGAACTGCTCGTGGCCCGGAGGCTCGATCGCTCGCTCGGTGCAGGTGCGGTGCCGGGGATGCCCGAGGCGCCGAGCGACCTGCTCGCCGCCGCGCGCCGCCGGCTCTCCCTCTGGGACATCTCGGACGACCAGGTCGACGAGGTGCTGCGCTCGGGTCAAGTGCGCCGTACGCTCACGCTCCGCTCGCCGGCATCGGGCGTGATCACGGAGAAGCGAGTCGTCGAAGGGCAGTCGGTGCCGGCGGGTGCGTCGCTCTACACCATCGTGGACCTGCGGGAGGTGTGGGTCGACGTCGAGCTCCGCGAATCGGATGCTGCGGCGGTGCGCGTCGGGAGCACGGCCCGGATCGAGCTGCCGGCGCTGCCAGGGCGCACCCTCACGGGGCGGGTGACCTTCATCCAGCCCGTGCTCGAGCCGACGACGCGGACGGTCCGCGCGCGGGTCAAGGTCGTGAACGCGAACCTGGTGCTCAAGCCGGGGATGTACGCGACGGTCCAGCTCGGCACGCCGGCGAGCCGCGCCCTGACGATCCCGACGACCGCCCTCATCCGCACGGGGACGCGCCAGGTGGTGTTCGTCGAGATGGGTGCGGGCGAGCTCATGCCGCACGAGGTGGAGATCGGCCGGACGACTTCGGAGTTCGTGGAAGTGCTGGGCGGACTCTCCGCCGGACAGCGCGTGGTCACCTCCGCCCAGTTCCTCCTGGAGAGTGAGGGCAACATCGCCGAGGTGATGAAGGCGATGCTCGGCCAGATGGGCGCGGCGGACACGAAGGGCATGCGCGACATGCCCGGGATGAAGATGCCATGATCCGGCGCCTCATTGAGTGGTCGGTCGCACACCGGGTGGCGGTGCTGCTCGCGACGGTCGCCCTCACGATCGCGGGGGCGTGGGCCGCGATCACCACGCCGGTGGACGCGATCCCCGACCTCTCGGATGTGCAGGTGATCGTGATGACGGAGTGGCCGGGTCAGGCCCCGGCGCTCGTCGAGGACCAGGTCACCTATCCGCTCTCCACCGAGTTGCTCAAGGTCCCACGGACCAGGAGCGTGCGGGGGATGTCGCAGTTCGGGCTCTCGGCGGTGTACGTCGTGTTCGAGGACGGCACCGACCTCTACTGGGCGCGTTCGCGGGTGCTGGAGTACCTGAACGGGCTGCAGGGTCGGCTCCCCGAGGGTGCGCGCCCGATGCTCGGCCCCGATGCGACCGGCGTGGGGTGGGTGATGCAGTACATCCTCGTCGACACGACCGGCCGCCTGAATCTCGCGGAACTGCGCGGGGTGCAGGATTTCACGGTGCGTCCGGCGCTGACGGCGGTGCGCGGCGTGTCGGAGATCGCCTCGCTCGGCGGGTTCGAACAACAGTATCAGGTCGAGGTCGACCCCGCGCGACTCCTGCGCTACGGGCTCTCGATGCAACGGGTGGTGCAGGCGGTGCAGGCCTCGAACGAGGACATGGGGGGACGCGTCCTCGAACTCGGCGGCACGGAGTACGTCGTGCGCGGTCGCGGCCGGTTCACCGACCTCGACGACATCCGCGCGGTCTCGCTCGGAGTCGGACCGGGCGGTACGCCGGTCACGGTCGGAGACGTGGCGCACGTCCAGATCGGCCCCGAGATCCGGCGCGGCATCGCCGAGCTGGGCGGTCGGGGGGAGGTCGTCACGGGGTGGGTGGTGATGCGCTTCGGCGAGAACCCCCTCGCCGTGATCGACCGCGTGAAGGAACGGATGCTCGCCCTCGAATCCGCGCTCCCGGCGGGGGTGGTCTTCGTCGAGGGGTATGACCGCTCGGGCCTGATCCATGCCGCGATCCGCACGCTGCGCGAGAAGCTCATCGAGGAGTCCATCATCGTCGCCCTTGTGGCGCTCCTCTTCCTGCTGCACGCGCGGAGTGCGCTCGTCGCCATCGTCACGCTCCCGATCGGCATCGGGATGGCGCTCCTCGCCATGCGCGCCCTCGGGCTCAGCGCGAACATCATGTCCCTCGGCGGGATCGCGATCGCGATCGGTGCGATGATCGACGCGGCGATCGTGATGGTGGAGAACCTGCACAAGCACATCGAACGGAATGAGCACGAGCGACTTCGACCCGACGGCCGGCCGCTCGACCACTGGGTCCTCGTCGTCAACGCCTCGAAGGAGGTCGGTCCGGCGCTCTTCGTCTCCCTGCTCATCATCACGCTGAGCTTCGTGCCGGTGTTCGCCCTCGGGGCACAGGAGGGGCGGCTCTTCCATCCTCTCGCGTGGACGAAGACGCTCGCGATGGCGGCGGCCGCGCTCCTGGCCGTGACACTGGTGCCGGTGATGATGGGGCTCTTCATCCGCCGCGGGGTCCGGCCGGAGTCGGCGAATCCCGTGAACCGTTTCCTGATCGCCACCTACCGGCCGATCATCGAGGTGGTCCTTCGGCATCGCTGGACGACGATCGTGATCGCGGTGCTCGTTCTCGTGGGGACGCTCCTCCCCTGGGCGCGGCTTGGCAGCGAGTTCATGCCGCCGCTCAACGAGGGCGCGGTGATGGACATGCCCTCCCTCTTTCCCGGCGTCGGCAGCGAGCAGGCGAAGGTGATCCTGCAGCAGCGGGACGCAGCGATGGCGAGCATCCCCGAGGTCCGGATGGTCCTCGGCAAGGTGGGGCGCGCCGAGTCCGCGACCGACATGGCGCCGATGTCGATGTTCGAGAGCATCGCGATCCTCAAGCCGGAATCCGAATGGCGTCCCGGCGTGGACCACGACTCGATCGTCGCCGAGATGAATGCCACGGTGCGCACGCCGGGCGTCGGGAACATGTGGTCGATGCCGATCAAGAACCGGCTCGACATGCTCGCGACGGGGATCAAGACGCCGGTGGGGATCAAGGTCTTCGGACCCGACCTGGCGGTGCTGGACCGGATCGGGAAGGAGATCGAGGGCTTGCTCCCCGCGGTCGCGGGGACGAACACCGTCTTCGCCGAGCGGGCGGTGGGTGGCCGGTATCTTGATGTCACGGTCGATCGCGAGGCCGCCGCGCGATACGGGATGACCACCGCGGAGGTGCAGGCGGCCGCGATGGGCGCGATCGGCGGGGCCGCGGCGGGCGAGGTGATCCGCGGGCGCGAGCGCTACTCGGTGCTCGTCCGCTACGCGCGCGAGCTGCGCGACACGCCGGACGCCGTCGGCGCCGTGCTGGTGGCCACGCCGACGGGTGCGCAGGTGCCGCTGCGGCAGTTGGCGCGGATCGAGGTGGCCGCTGGATCCACCCTGATCAAGTCCGAGGACGGCTCACTCAACAACATCGTCTACGTGGACGTCCAGGGTCGGGATGTCGGGCGCTACGTCGCGGAGGCGCGCGCGATGCTCGAGGCGCGGCTCTCGCTGCCGTCGGGATATCGACTGGAGTGGTCTGGCCAGTTCGAGGCGATGGAGCGTGCGGGTGCGCGACTTCGGATCGTCGTCCCGATCACGCTGGTGGTGATCCTGCTGCTCCTGTACGCCAACTTCGGGAACCTCACGGAGAGCCTCATCGTGATGCTCTCCCTCCCCTTCGCGCTCGTCGGCGGGGTGTGGCTGATGTGGTTGCTGGGGTACAACATGAGCGTCGCGGTGGCGATCGGGTTCATCGCGCTGGCCGGCGTAGCCGCGGAGACGGGGGTGATCATGCTCCTCTACCTCGACCAGGCGTACGCGGCAGCGCGCGCAGAGGGGCGACTGCGCGACCGCACCGACGTGGACGCCGCCGTGGAGTACGGTGCGGTGGAGCGCGTCCGGCCGAAGCTCATGACGGTCACGGCGATCATGGCCGGTCTCGTGCCGATCCTCTGGAGCCACGGGGCGGGCGCCGACGTGATGAAGCGCATCGCCGCGCCGATGGTGGGGGGAATGGTGACGAGCACCGCCCTTACCCTCATCGTCATCCCGGCCATCTACAGTTTATGGAAGCAGCGCGAGGTGGAGCGCGCGGCGGTGACCAGCGCACCGACGTCGTAGCGGAGCGACTGCTGCGTCGGGCCCTGCTGCCGGCGCTGACCCCCGGGATGTGAGAAGGGGCGCCCGAGCGGGCGGCCCCCCGCCAGTTCCCCCCCC
>CAZHAG010000189.1:0-4278 GCA_964529705.1 uncultured Gemmatimonas sp.
TCAGGTTGACGAGGTAGATCGTCGTCTCTTGAGACATCCGTGCTCCCAGCGCTATCCGGGCGGACGCAGGCGCGCGAGACGGTTGCGCACGGCCGTCACCTGTGGCTGCAGCTCCGGCTCGGCGTCCTTCCACATGTCGACGAAGCTCTCGTAGCTCCCGATGGCCCTCGCGGAGTCGCCCCTCGCCTCGTAGAGCTCGCCGAGCCGTCTGTAGCTCGTGGCGAGGTAATCCGCATCGAACTCGCCGGTGGGGAACCGGCGCTGGTGCAGCGCCTCGAACTTCGCGATCGCAGAGTCGCGCTGTCCGGTCAGGTCGAAGAGCTGGGCGACCATGAAGTCGTTGTAGCGGCCCGCGAAGTCGAACCGGCGCTCGGCCTCCTGCAACTGTGGCAGGGCGTCGGCGTAGCGCTCCTCGGCGATGAGGCGCTGGGCAGTGAACCAGGCGCGGGCGCCGATCGAATCCGGCGACTGCGCGATCTGGTCGCGCTCGGCGCCCGCGAGCGCCGTGCGCGCCAGCGCGGGGTCCCGTGTGCGCACCGCGAGCAGCGCGAGCGACCGCCAAGGACGCTCGCTCTCCGGAATGGCGCTCATCGGGTTGCGCGCAAGGGCGCGGGCGATCACGGTGCGGGCCTGCTCGGTCCGCTCCAGCACGCCAGAGAGCAGGTACGCGGTGTCGAGTGCGGCGTTGAGGCGGTTGGCCGGGGAGTTGTTCGCGCGCAGTTCATCGGCCCGGGAGGTGGCGTACCATTGGTACGCCTCGCGCGGGCGCCCGCGGAGTTCGGCGATCACGCCAAGGCTGCCGGCCGAATTCGTGCGCTGGCGCAGCGTGCGCGCCGCCGTCCGCGCCGCGCGCGCCACCGAGTCGGCCCTCACGAAATCCTTCGTGCCGAACGCGACCCACCAGTCGGCTTCCCACAGGTCGCCGCTCTCGGGGAAGCGCGCGTAGAAGGCACGACGGGTGGAGTCGAGCACCTCGTACGGGGCTTGCCGGCTCACCTGCATCTGGATGAGGTTCGTGAACGCACCACCGAAGCTTCGGGGGAGCGTGGTCACTCGCCGATACGCCTGCTCGGCCTTCTCGAACTGGCGCATCTGCAGCGCGACGACGCCCGAGTTGTTCAGCGCGGAGGTGTTCAGCGAGTCGAGGCGGAGCGCGGCTTCGTACGCCGTGAGCGCCCGCTGCCGGTCCGGATGCGGACCGCGCGTGAAGTAGTAGCCCTCCGTGAGGTAGCGCTCCGTCTCCGAGAGCCGGTCGCGGTGCTTGTAGGCCGTCTCGATCGACGCGAGCGCGCGGCTCCGCTCCCGCCCCTCGTTCCCGAGCAGCACGGAGATCTTGCGCCAAGCCATCGCGAAGGCGGTGTCGATCGTCACCGCCTCCTGCAGCAGCGCGAGCCCGCGGTCGGAGTCCCCCTTCTCGTCGGCGGTGATGGACCCCTCGACGTACTTCCGCAGTGCCGCCAGCGAGGGCGTGGTGACGCGCTCGAGCTCCGAACTCGCCCGGATCGACTTGAACGACTCCCCGGCTTCCGCCCGCACCTCGCGCGTGAGCTTGCCGAGCGCCTCGAGTAGCTCGTCCTCGTTCCGGGCGGTGACGCGGAACTTCCGCAAGTCGGCGCCGTCGAGCGCGCCCACCAGCCGAGCCGAGACGACGTAGCTCGACCCGATCTTCTCGATGCCGCCGTCGAGCACCGCCTTCGCCCCCTCGCGCGTGGCGATCTCGCGCGCGAGGTCGAACAGCACGGAGCTCTCGGCGTCGCGCCGCATCAGCCGGAGGATGTCGCGCAGGTTGGCGCGCGTGAGCACCTGGAACGCCCGCGACTGCGCGAGGTCCGTGCGCAGCGCCTCGGCGACCGTGGCGCCGAGCGCCGAGTCGCCCGGGGGACTCACGAAGTCGGCGACGACGAGCGTCTCCCGTTCGCCGAAGGCACCGGTGCCCCGCAGCGAGGCGAAGGGTCCGATCCCCGCCGCGCGCATCACCATGAAGGAGATCACGAGCGCCGCGAAGCTCCCCACCGCGATCCCCCCGCCGAGCCAGGCGCGCCGCCACGAGAAGTGCGGGCTCGCCTTGATCGCCAGCGTGTGCATCGTGCCGTGGGTCGCGGTGTTCGTCCCCCCCGGCGTGAACTGCGGCGTGGCCGTGTAGGCGCGATGCACCGCGCGCTGCACGTACCAGGTGGTGAGGATCACCGGCAATCCCGCGAGCATCACGCCGAGCGATCCGGGGAAGACCCAGTCGGGGAGGCCGATCACGTCGGTCGCGGCCCAGGCCGTGAGCGCCACGAGCGCGGTCGCGCCGGCCCAGAGCGCGACCGCCTTCCCGAAGCGGATCCGGCCGCCCGCGAGGATCGACGGCGCGGCCGTGCCAGTGCCGCTCGAGGCGATGTTGTCGAGCACGCGGGCCATGTCGCCGGCCTGCTGCGGTCGCGCCTCGGGATCCTTCTCGAGGCAGCGCATCACCAACTCGGCGAGCGGCTCGGGACAGTCCGAACGCAGGGTGCGGATATCCTTCGGCGTCTCGCCCAGCTGCGCGGCGAGCATCTTCGTCGGCGTGAGACCGTGGAAAGGGGGCTGGCCCGCGAGCATCTCGTACGCCATCACGCCGAACGAGTAGAGGTCGGAGCGATGGTTCGTGCCGGGGTCGCCCGCAGCCTGCTCCGGCGCCATGTAGGTCGGCGTGCCGATGGAGGTGCCGGCGACCGTGAGCGTCGCGCCGAAGGGCTCGTCGCCGCCGCGCGCGGCGCTGATCGCCTTGGCGATGCCGAAGTCGGTGACCGTCGCACTCCCGCCGGAGAGGAGCACGTTGTCCGGCTTGATGTCACGGTGGACGATCCCGTGCTGGTGCGCATAGGCGAGTGCGCGCGCGACGTCGCGCAGGATGCCCAGCACCTCCGCGATGCGGAGCGGCCCCTCGCCCAGGCGATACCGCAGGGAGTTCCCGTCCACGTAGGGCATCGTGAACCAGGGGAGCCCGCCCACGTCCCCCGCGGTGAGCACCGGCACGACGTGCGGGTGCTGCAGCTGCGCGGCCAGGAGGATCTCGCGGCGGAAGCGCTCCACCGAGATGCCTGCCAGGAGCTCGGGCGCGAGGACCTTGATGACCACGCGCCGGTCGAAGGCCTTCTCGCGGGCCAGATAGGTCCGCGACATCCCACCCCCGCCGAGTTCGCGCTCGATGACGTACTGATCGGCGAGCGCTTTCTCGAGTCTGGGTCGCAGGTCTTCCATGCCGTCCGGGTTCTGGGGGTCCGACGAATATGCCTCACCCGTCGCGCCGCGGCCAGCGAAGGGCTACGATTTCGCGCGTCCGGAAGTGCCCACTCCTGAGGTTCCAATGCCCATCCGATCCAGAAGCGCGCGCGCCGGCGCGCGCGATGCCGCACTCGCGACCGTACGCGCTGCCGCGCTCACGCTCGCCCTCCCGCTCGCGGTCGCCGCGCAGCAGACCACCGGCGGGTTCACCCTCGCGCAGGTGATGAGCGCGCCCTACCCCACCAACCTGACCGCCGCCGCCTCGGGCGAACGGCTCGCCTGGACCCTGAACGAGCGCGGCCTGCGCAACGTCTGGGTCGCCGAAGGTCCTTCGTTCACGGCCCGGCGACTCACGGACTATACGCTCGACGACGGGCAGGAGCTCAACGACGTCTCCATCTCCGCGGACGGGAAGTGGGTCGTCTACATGCGGGGCGGGGACTTCTCCTCGAACTTCGACGACGCCCTCCCCGTGAACCCGCTCGGGATGCCGACGCCCACGCGCGTCGAGATCTGGACCGTCCCGTTCGCGGGCGGCACGCCCGTCTCGCTCGGCGAGGGGGAGAGCCCGGTGATCTCGCCGCGCTCGGACGCGATCGTCTTCCAGCGCGCCGGCGCACTCTGGCAGTCGCCGATCGACGGCGCCACGCCGGCTAGGCGGCTCTTCACGCTCCGCGGCTCCGCGAGCGACGCGCAGTTCTCCCCCGACGGGTCGCGCATCGCCTTCGTCTCCGGCCGCGGCGACCACGCCTTCATCGGCATCTACACCAACGCCACCACCCCAATCCTCTGGGTCGCACCGAGCACCAGTCGTGACTGGTCGCCCCGCTGGTCGCCGGATGGCACTCGCCTCGTCTTCGCGCGACGGAGCGGCGCAGGCGGTCCGCCCGCGCCATCGCTCGAACCGGTGCCCGCACCCTGGAGCCTGATGGTGGCCGACGCGCGCACCGGGGAGGCGAAGCTGCGCTGGAGCAGCGAGGTCTCGCTCAAGGGCTCCGTGCCCTCCACGCACGGCGGCGTGAACCTGCA
>CAZHAG010000190.1:0-4238 GCA_964529705.1 uncultured Gemmatimonas sp.
GCGCTCGCGCTCTTCTCGGCGTACGCGGCGGCGGTCGGCCTCAACACCGTCGGCCTCAACCTCGTGGACCCGATGGTCGTGATCGGGCTCTTCATCGGCGGCATCATGCCCTTCTTCGTCGGCGCGCAGACCATGACGGCGGTCGGGCGCGCGGCGCAGGGGATGGTCGAGGAGGTCCGCCGCCAGTTCCGCGAGATCCCCGGCCTGCTCGAAGGGAAGCCGGGCGTGAAGCCCGACAGCGCGCGCTGCGTGGACATCTCCACCAAGGCCGCGCTCCGCGAGATGATCATCCCCGGGGTCGCGAGCGTCCTGCTCCCGGTGCTCGTGGGCAAGTTCCTCGGCGTGAAGGCGCTCGGCGGCCTCCTCGCCGGCGCGACGGTCACGGGCGTGATGATGGCGCTGTTCATGGCCAACGCCGGCGGCGCGTGGGACAACGCCAAGAAGGCGATCGAGGGCGGGCTGCATGGCGGCAAGGGGTCCGAGCCGCACAAGGCCGCGGTGGTCGGCGACACCGTGGGCGATCCGTTCAAGGACACGTCCGGGCCGGCGATGAACATCCTCATCAAGCTCATGAGCGTGGTGTCGCTGGTGCTTGCGCCGTGGTTCATCGGCTGAACCTCGGATGTGAGGTGTGAGAGGTGAGGGGGGAGGCCGTACGGCCTCCCCTCTTTCCTTTCGCCCGCACGCGCTCCAGCACGCGCTTGCGCAACCCCATCATCATTCCCTGGACCTCGGACAGCCTCGCTTCAAGGATCGCGTAGTCGCGCGCCGTGATCGCCTGAAGGTCCTTCGCGAGGAGAAGGTGATAATCAGCCTCTCGTGCCGAGGCGAGCGCGATCTCGAGGTAACGGTTGAACTGGGGATCCGTGGAGTGACCGGCGCCCTCGGCGATGTTCGCCGGCACGGCCGAGACCGCGCGTCGCAGCTGCGAGGCGAGTCCGGGATACCGCCGCAGCATCGCCCCCTCGGTGAGCCCGTAGACGCGCAGCGTGAGCTCGTGCGCCTTCTCCCACACCGCCAGCCTGCGAAACAGATACATGCCGCACGATGCGGGAAGGAGGGCTCCCGCATCGAACCCTTCCCACGCATGCAGTTACCTTACACCTCCCACCTCCCACCTCCCACCTGATGTTAAGTCTCGGTATCGTCGGCCTCCCGAACGTCGGCAAGTCCTCCCTCTTCAACGCCCTCACCGCCGCCAAGGCCGAGGCCGCGAACTACCCGTTCTGCACCATCGACCCGAACGTCGGCGTCGTGAACGTCCCCGACCCCCGCCTCGACGCCCTCGCCGCCATCGTCAAGCCGGAACGCACCGTTCCCGCCGCCGTGCAGTTCGTCGACATCGCCGGCCTGGTGAAGGGCGCGAGCAAGGGCGAGGGGCGCGGCAACGCCTTCCTCTCGAACATCCGCGAGACCGACGCGATCGTGCACGTCGTCCGCTGCTTCGACGACCCCGACGTCACCCACGTCGACGGCACCGTGGACCCCGCGCGCGACCGGGAGACCATCGAGTTCGAACTCGCCCTCGCCGACCTCGGCGTGGTGGAGAAGCGACTCGACAAGGCGAAGCGCACCGCGAAGACGGGGGACAAGTCGGCGGCGGCCGAGGCGGCCTCGCTCGAGAAGGCGATGACCTCCCTCGCCGAGGGACGCGGGCTCTGGCACCTCTCGCTCACGCCCGAGGATCGTGCGTTCCTCCAGCCGCTGCAACTCCTCACCCTCAAGCCGATCCTCTACGCCGCGAACGTCACGGACGAGGAACTGACCGGGACCGAGGGCCCTCACGTGAAGGCGCTCCGAGCGGCGATCGCGGCCGACAAGGAGCCGGCGCAGGTCGTCACCTTCTCGGCGAAGATCGAAGCCGAGCTCGCCGACCTCCCGCCGGAGGACCGCGCCGAGTTCCTCGGCTCCCTGGGCCTCGAGTCCGCCGGTCTCGACCGGCTGATCCGCGGCGGCTTCCAGCTCCTCGGCCTCCAGACCTACTTCACCGCCGGCGAGAAGGAGGTCCGTGCCTGGACGATCCACCGCGGCGACACCGCGCCGCAGGCGGCGGGGGTCATCCACACCGACTTCGAGCGCGGCTTCATCCGCGCCGAGACCGTGGCGTTCGAGGAGTTCGTGCAGCTGGGCGGATGGAAGGGCGCGAAGGAGAAGGGCGCCGTGCGCTCCGAAGGCAAGGAGTACGTCGTGAAGGACGGCGACGTGCTGCTTTTCCGCTTCAACGTCTGATTCACCGCCGCAACGCGCGCCCCACGAGGCGCAGGGGGCGGACCACCCGGTAGAGCGGCAGGAGCGGAGCGGGGAGCCGCAGCGCCAGCCACTCCTGCAGCGTGGGGTCGAAGAGCGTGCGCACCAGCAAGCGGGCGCGGTCGCCCGCGCGCTCGGTCCACGCGAGGTCCCACGCGAGCGTCGGTCGCCAGGCCACGTCCCCGACGGCCCAGCGCGCCTCCACCTCCCGCAGCAGTCGCGGCAGCGCCGGGTCTCGCCGAATCGCCTCGCGCAGCGCTTCCGGCGCCCGCACGTCGAACGTGGTCTCCGCGAGCGCGATCCCCAGGTGGAGCGCGCGCAGCCCGCCCGCCGCGCGCGCCCGCGCCGCCGCGGTCGCCGCCGCCGACGGGTCCCGGGCCAGCATCGCCGAGAAGACCGCAGCATCCTCGAGTGAGCTCCACCCGTGCTTCGTCGCGTGCTGCGCGAGGAGCACCAGCGCGTCAGCCGCCGAGGGCACGCGCACCCGCACGCCCCCCACCGAGAGCTCGACCGAGCGTGCCAGCACGGCATTGACGGGGAGACGGCCGGGGTAGCGCAGCGCGCTGAACGACCAGTGCAGTTCCAGCAGCACGCCCTCGTCGGCGTGCCTCAGCTCCCAGGCGCCGCGCCCGCGGTAGATCGCCTCCTCCTGCCGCGGCGACATCTCGTGCTGCGCGCGCCAGCCGAGCGCGCCCACCACCTGCCGGGCGCGATGCCGGTCCGCCGGCGCGATCACGATGTCGAGGTCGTCACACTGCCGTGCGCCGACGTCTCCCCAGGCCTCCACGGCGAGCGCCGGACCCTTCCAGAGGAGCTGGGGGATGCCCGCCGCGTCGAGCGCGGCGACGACCGCACGGAGCGGTGCCAGCAGGGAGAGGGCGCTCGCCGCGGTCCGGCGCGCCTCCTCACGCAGCGCGACGACCCCGGGCTCAGGGCCTGCGGCCGATCCCGTGTCCGCTACCGAGGGGACCGCGCGGGCGGCGATGGCGGAGAGGCGGTGCGTGGCCGCCGCCGCGGCGATCTCGCTCCAGTCGATCGCGCCGGCTGGCAGCGACGGTCCGCCTGGCGGGCCTGTGCGGCTCACCTGCAGTGCGACGAGTGCCGCCAGCCGCGCGGTCGTCAACCGGTGCGGCGCATCCTTCCCATGCCGCCGTCTGCCGCTCCCATGTTGTTCACCACCTGCGTCAGGTCGCGGGCCCGGCCGAGCGGCCGAAGCGCGGGCGTCAGGTACGGCCGGCGGGCGGATCCGGGTGCCTGCTCGTCGGCGATGGGGCTCGGTCGCTCCGTCACTGGGATCCTCTGGGGTTCGAGACGTGGGTTGCGATACCGACTCAGCCCGTGCGGCTCATGCTCCCGTTCCCCATTCCACCGTCCATGTTGCCGATCCTCGACACGACGCGCGTGAGCTCCGCGGCGTTGCCGAGCGCGCGCAGTGCAGGCGCGCGATACGGTGCGCGTGGCGCGGCGGCGGAGGGCATGGGGTCGGGGGCGCGGGGCGGCGTGTTCGACATGTCGACCTCGGAGGCGGGGCTTACAGATGTAGTATCGGCACCTGCGCGCCGCGATTCAATGCGCACGCCGGAATCTGGCGCTGCGCCGTCACGATGTGCGCAGCCTCCGGACGCGTCAGAGCGGCGGAACGCCACGCCCGGAGCGCACCCATCGTTCCACCACATCCGCGAGCACCTCCGGCCCGGCCCCCGCCTCGGCGGGCAGCAGCCGGCCGATCGGGACCACCTCCACCAGCGCGGCGAGCGCACGCATCTCGGTGCGCCGCTCATCGGCGTCGAGCAGGTAGCCGACGTAGGTGTTCCCGACCAGCGCCACGATGGCCTCCGCCCCTTCCCCTCGGCGCACGGCGGTGGTCGGCCCGCCGCCCGCTTCCTCGAGCAGCAGGAGGGCGCCGAGCGGCACCGCCTCTCGCGCGAAGGAGTATCCCCGCGCGGCGAGCGGGAGCGTGCGCTTGTCCCAATTGGCCGAGTAGGGCCGGA
>CAZHAG010000191.1:0-4224 GCA_964529705.1 uncultured Gemmatimonas sp.
GCCACCAGCGCCCGGCGCTCCTCCGCCCGGGGCAGCGCCTTCGCCAGCAGTCCGTGCGTCTCGCGGACGCCCGCTTCCAGGTCGTCCAGCAGCGCCAGGCCGGCCGGCGTGATCCGGCACCGCACCGTGCGCCGGTCCGCGCGATCCCGCAGGCGCGCGACCAGCCGCGAGCGCTCGAGCTTGTCGATCAGGCGCGTGATACCGGGCGCCTCCTCGATCAGCCGGTCGCGCACGGCGAGCGTCGGCAGCCCTTCCGGGCCCGCGCCGCGCAGGATCCGCAGCACGTTGTACTGTGCGACCGAGATCCCGCGCGACTCGATTCGCCGGCTCAACGCCCGTCGAAGCAGGGCCGCGGTCCGGAGCACGGCCACGACCGCCTCCTCGGACACGGAGGAGAAGGGACGGCTCTGTTGCAGCTCCTCGGCGAGGGTGCGCGGTGTGCTGGGCATCCCCGAAACTAGAACCGAAGCACGACCGTGGCGAGGACCGACCGCCCCGCGAGCGGGAACAGGTAGCGGGTCGCCCCGTCCGTGTACCCGCTCGTGTAGGCGCGCGCGTCGGTCACGTTCTGCAGCTGCACGCGGAGGGCGTGCCGCCCGACCGGAATCGCCGCGCTCACGTCCCCCACCGTGAAGGCGGGGGTCATCAGGGCGGTGTTGCCGTCGTTCGCGAGGTGTGACCGGCCGACGTGTCGCAGCGCGATAGTGAACGTCCCGGGGTGCGGAGTCCACACCGCCTCGGCGTTGGCGATCACCGCGGGCGAGAGGAGCGGCGGGATGTCACGGTAGGTCGTTGCGGTCGCCTCGTCCGTGAACTCGGCGATGCGGGCCCGCATGAACGTCGCGTTGCCGTTCACCTGCAGCCGGTCGGCGGGGAGCCACGAGCCCTCCAGTTCGAGGCCCACGCGCTCGCTCCGCGCGACGTTCTGGCGCAACGGACTCCCGGTCACGGCGATGGCCCCGATCGGCGCGATCTCGTCGCGGAAGCGCATGACGAACGCGTTCGCGCTCACCGTCGCCCGTGCCGACGTGAGGCGGATCCCCGCCTCGAGGTCGGTCACGCGCTCGGGGCGCACCCGGTCCAGCGGGAGCACGTCGGGCGCCGTGGCGTCGTCCACGTCGTCCGCGCCGGCGAAGAGGTCGGTGCGTGCCGGCTCGCGCGCGCTCCGGCCGAGCGAGGCGAAGACGGCGACCCCAGGACTCGCGCGCCAGGTGACGCCGAGCTTCGGGTCGAGGAAGACCCAGTCGACGCGCGGCTCACCGAACGAGGACCCCGGCGTCGGGACGTACCGGAAGGCCGCGCGCCGGAGCTGGACATCGGCATGCCAGTCCACGTCCCCGCGCGTCACCGTCACCTTGCCGAACGCACTCTGCTCCTGCTTGTGCCCGGTGTTGTCGTAGGCCCGTGTGGCGAGGTCGGGGCGGATGAAGAGGAAGTGGTCGCGCGCGTAGTCGCTGAGGTGCGCACCGGCGGCCACGGCGAGCCCCGGCCGCGACCAGGTGAAGGTGCTCAGCGCACCGTACCAGACGTGCGCGAGGTTGAAGTTCCAGAGGTCCGGCCCGACGAGCACGTCGTACGCGCCCGCCGCGCTGTTCCGGTAGAGCGTGGTCGTGAGCGTCGCCGCGGCACCGATGGCACGCGTGTGCTGAAGGCTCGCCATCTCCTGTTGGAAGTCGTCCCGTTCGAGCGGCGACATCACGTTCACCCGGCGGTTCGCCGCGAGGTCGGCCTCGCTGGGCGCATAGTACGCGAGCTGCATGCGGGAGCGCCCCGCGAACCCCGTGAACTTCACGGCGTCCCGGGCGCCGAACCACCCGGCACTCGCGAACGCCGAGCGCGCGCGGTTCCCCGAGTGCTCGCGGTACCCGTCGGTCTCCTGGGCCGAGAGGCGCGCGTAGCCGGCCCACGTGCCCTGCAGCCCGGTCGCCCCCTCGACGCTCGCGCGCCCGGTGCCCCAGGAGCCGCCCGTCAGCTGCGCCTCCGCGAAGCGCGGCGTAGTCGCGATCGCGATGGATTCGAAGTTGAGCGATCCAGCGTAGGAGGCGGTCCCGAACGCGCTCGTGCCGACCCCGCGCTGCAGCCGCACCGACTGCATCGAGTTCATGAAGTCCGGGACGTTCGAGAAGTAGAGGACCTGGTCCTCGGGATCGTTGAGCGGGACGCCGTCGACGGAGATCGAGAGGCGAGTCTGGTCGAGCCCGCGGAGGCGGAGGCTGCTGTAGCCGGAGAAACTGCCGGCGTCGGACGAGGTGGTGACCCCCGTCATGCCCTGGAGCGCGAGCGGCGCGTCCTCGCCCATGTACCGACGCTCGATCGTCGCGCGGTCGAGGGTGACCTGGGAGGTCGGGGGTGCTCCCCCCGCGCGCGTGGCGCGCACCACTACGGCGTCGAGGGTGTCGCGCCGCGGGGCGGCGGCCGTGTCCCGTGCGGGCGGCGCGCCTTGCGCGCGAGCGGGGGACGGGCCAGGGATGAGCGTCGCGAGACCGAGCGCGACGAGTGATGCACGGACCGCGGTGATGCGCATGCCGGATACCTCGAAGAAAAGGAGTCCGGAGTGACGGTACCTCGCTGGCGACGCGCGCCCCGACGTCGCGAACGACGAGGGCCACGCGCACCCGGCGAGCGGGTGGCGTGGCCCATGGCGGCGCTCACGACACTCGCCGCACTCCCTACGCCGGTGTTGACCGGGTCAGGTTCCAAGAGACTTTCTCAACCCCGCACTCGCGGAGTACCCCTGGCGGCTGTCCCCGAAGGGATAGCGGAAGAGGCGCCGCGACGCCAGTGCCGCGCGTCACGCGACGGGCTACCTTCGAGGCATGCGCCCCACGCCATCGACCGCCCGACACCTCGTCGTCTCCTCGCTGCTGGCGGTCCTCGCCGCCCTCGCCACGCCGCTCCACGCGCAGGCGCCGGCGCAGCGTGCGACGTCCGCACCCGGCGAACCCCTCCGTGCGATCGTCGCCGCGCGCTACTCGGGCGACAGCGCCTTCGCGACGGTCGCGTTCCTCGACCAGTACGTGCGGTGGCCGGGGAACCGCGGGTTCGACGCCGCAATCGACCACATCGCCGCGCGCCTCGAAGCGGCCGGATACGTCCCGGAATCGCGGGCCGCGGCCGGCGCGCGCCTCACCTACCGCATCGAGCGCTATCCCATGGCGACGCCCGCGTGGGAGCCGCTCGCCGCGACCCTCTCGATCGTCGGCGACGCGACACCGGTGCTCGACTTCGCCACGAACCGCAACATGCTGGCGACGAACTCCTTCGGCACGCCGGCCGGTGGCATCACCGCCGAACTGGTCGATGCGGGAGGCGGCACGGCGGCCGAGCTCGATGCCGCGAACGTGCGGGGCAGGATCGTGATGGCGGACGTCGGCGTCTCCCGGCTCTTCACCGAGGCGGTGGTGCGGCGCGGCGCCGTCGGCGTGCTCGGCTACTCGCTGCCGGCGTACCTCCAGCCGGAGCGGAACCGCACGTCGATCCAGTTCGGCGGCGTGACCCGTGACACGAGCGCGCGCAGCTGGGGCATCGCCCTCTCCTTCGCGGCGCGCGAACGGCTCCGGGCCGCGCTCGCCGGCGCGGCGGCGCGCGGCGGCGCTCCCGTGCGGCTCCACCTGCGCGCCGACGTGCGCTGGACCTCCCCCGCAGTGGAACGGGCGGTGGTCGCCGAGGTGCGCGGGGCGCGAGCGCCCGAGGAGCGCTTCGTGTTCAGCGCGCATGTGCAGGAACCCGGCGCGAACGACAACGCGTCGGGGGTCGGGGCCCAGGTCGAGATGGCGCGCGTGGCGGCCGCGCTCGTGCGCGAGGGCGCGGTCTCGCCCGACCGGACGATCACCTTCCTCTGGGGGCTCGAGATCCGGTCCACGGAGCGCTACCTGACGCAGGACTCCGTGCGGGCCGCGGGCGTGCAGTGGGGGCTCTCGCTCGACATGGTCGGCGAGGACACGGAGAAGACGGGGGGCACCTTCCTGATCGAGAAGATGCCCGACCCGTCCGCGATCTGGACGCGCGGGGAGGAGAAACACTCCGAGTGGGGCGGTCGGCCGCTCACCAAGGCCGACATGACCCCGCACTACTTCAACGACTTCGTGCTGCACCGTGCGCTCGAGCAGGCGGCCACGAACGGCTGGGTGGTGCGCACCAATCCGTTCGAGGGCGGCAGCGACCACACGCCCTTCCTCCGCGCGAAGAAGCCGGGACTCCTCTTCTGGCACTTCACGGACCAGT
>CAZHAG010000192.1:0-2990 GCA_964529705.1 uncultured Gemmatimonas sp.
CTGCGCATCGCCGGCGTCCTCACGCCGGAGATCCGCATCTCGCGCAACGACGGCGAGTCGAACTTCAGCGAGATCACCGCGTTCGCCGAGTCGCCGCTCGACAGGCTCGTGCTCTGGGTCGGCACCGACGACGGCAACGTCCAGCTCTCGCAGGACGGCGGGAAGACCTGGCGCGAGCTGAGCGCGGCGATCACGGGCGTCGAGAACGGCAGCTTCGTGGACCGCATCGTCGCCTCGTCGGCCTCCAAGGGGACGGCGTACGTGACCTTCGATCGGCACCGCTCGGGGGACTTCAAGCCGTACATCTTCCGCACCACCGACTTCGGCCGGAGCTGGACCGCGGTGACCGATGGACTCCCGGCGGACGCACCGGTGCGGAGCATCGTCGAGTATCCCGGGAAGGCGGGCGTCCTCTTCGCCGGCACGGAACGACACGTCTTCTACACCACCGACGCCGGCGCGCGCTGGACCCGGCTCAAGGGCGACCTCCCCACCACGCGCTACGACGACCTGATCGTCCACCCGCGCACGAAGGACCTCGTGCTCGGCACGCATGGCCGCAGCATCTGGATCCTCGACGACGCGTCGCCGATCGCCGAGTGGACGCCGGAGGTCGCGGCGAAGGGGTCGCACCTTTTCAGCGTGCGGCAGGCGACGATCGTGAACTATTGGGCCGACGTCTCCACGGCGGCGCAGGGGATCTACGCGGCGGAGAACCCGGTGGAAGGCGCGGTCTTCAGCTACCACCTCGGGCGCGCCGCGCAGTCGGTGAAGTTCACGGTGACGAACGACCGGGGTCGCGTGATCCGCGAGTTCACCGGCCCCACGGCGGCGGGCACGCTGCACCGCGTGAACTGGGACCTGCGGTATCCGCCGGCGGTCGGTGGCGGGATCGCCGGGTTCGCGCGCGGTGGCGAGGAGGCTGGGATGGAATCGCCCGCCGGCGCGGCTGGTGGCGCTGGTGGCAGCGGGCGCGCCGCGGGGCGCGTGGCGCTGCCGATCCCCGCGCACAACATCGGCCCGCGCGGCTTCTATGTCTCGCCGGGGAAGTTCACGGTCACGATGGACGTGGACGGTGAGAAGAGCGCGCGCACCTTCGACGTGCGCGCCGATCCGATGCTCTCGGCCACGCTCGCGGACCACAAGGCGCGCGAGGCGTTCCTGCTCGAGGCGCAGGAGGTGCAGGCGAAGCTCGTGACCGCGACGGCGGCGTTCCGCACGCGGCTCGCGGCGGCGGCGAGCGCGGCCGACACGGCGCGTCTCGCGCCGCTCGCGGAGCGCCTCGGGATCCCGGTCGCGGCGGCACGTGGCGCGGCGGGCGGGCCAGGCGCGGGCGGCCCCGGCGGCGGGGGCGGCTTCGGCCGTCCGCGCGGACCAGTGGCCGCGCTCGCGGCACTTCCCAACGCGTGGAACGGCAATGGCGCGCGGCATGGCGGGTTGCCCGCGCCAAGCGGGACGCAACGCGCGGTGCTGGAGGAGGCGAAGGCCGTGCTGCGCGACATCGAGCGGGAGCTGGCCCGCACGCCCTGACGGGGTGACGCCGCGATCGTGCGGGGCTAGCGCCCCGCGCGGTCGCGGCGGACCTGCAGTTTCTTCCCCTTGATCGTCGTCGCCGAGAGCACCGCGACGATCTCCTCCGCCATCTCCTCGGGCACCTCGACGATCGAGTGGCGGTCGAACACCTGGATCGCGCCGATCGCGCTCCCCTCGAGCCCCATCTCGTTCGCGATCGCGCCCACCAGGTCGCCGGGCCGGATCTTCAGCTTGCGGCCCCCGCCCACGTAGAGCTTCGCGACCTTCCCGCCGCGCACGCCGTGCACCACGCGCCCGGGGTGCGCCGGCTTGGCGGACTTCCGCTCCGCGCGCTCCGCCGCGCGCGCGCGCGCCGGGTGCGTCTCCTTCGCGGGCGCGGCGGCCGGGATCTCCGCGTCGTCCGCCTCCCCGTCCATCGCCATCCCCTGCTTCACGGCGGCCGCGGCGATGTCGAGCAGCTCGAACTCCTCCGCGAGCGAGGCCACCACGCCGCGGAACGCGTCGAGCTCGCCCCCGAGGATCACCTCGCGCAGCGCCGCACTTGCAAGCTCCAGCCGCCGCGCCTTGAGGTCGGCCACCGTCGGGACCGCCATGATCTCGATCTTCTGCCCGGTCACCCGCTCGATGTTCTTGAGCATCCGGTTCTCGCGCGGCTCGGCGAGCGTGATCGCCACCCCGCTCCGCCCCGCGCGTCCCGTGCGGCCGATGCGGTGCACGTACGCCTCGGCCGCGGAGGGCACGTCGTAGTTGACCACGTGCGAGACATGCTCCACGTCGAGCCCGCGCGCCGCGACGTCGGTCGCGATGAGGAGGTCCGCCGTATTCGCGCGGAACTTCTTCATCACGCGGTCGCGCTGGTCCTGCGAGAGCCCGCCGTGCAGCGCCTCCGCGCGGTAGCCGCGCGCGTTCAGCGTCTCGGCGAGCTGGTCCACCTCCGTGCGCGTGCGGCAGAAGACGATCGCGCTCTGCGGGTGCTCCACGTCGAGGATGCGGCCGAGGGCGGTCATCTTGTGCGCGCGCGCGACGACGTACGCCACCTGCAGCACCTTGGAGGCGCGCCCGGCCTTCACCGCCTCACGGTCGATCCGGATCACCTCCGGATCGCGGAGGTGCGTCTTGGCGATCGCCGTGATGCGGGGGGCGAGCGTCGCCGAGAAGAGCGCGACCTGCTTCTCCGCCGGCGTCGCGGCGAGGATCGCCTCGAGGTCCTCGGCGAACCCCATGTCGAGCATCTCGTCCGCTTCGTCGAGCACCACGGTGCGCACGGCCGCGAGGTGCACCGTCTTGCGGCGGATGTGGTCGAGCGCGCGCCCCGGCGTCGCGATCACCACATCCACGCCGCGCTTGAGGGAGCGGATCTGCGTCTCCATCGACGCCCCACCATAGATCGGGAGCGCCACCGCGCCGAGTCCCTTGCCGTAGCGATGGATCGCCTCGGCCACCTGCATCGCGAGCTC
>CAZHAG010000192.1:3090-4202 GCA_964529705.1 uncultured Gemmatimonas sp.
AGCGTGCGGAAGGCCGTGCGGAGCGTGAGCTCCGGCGCCGCGTGGAAGATCGGGTTCTCCTCGTGTGCGCGCTTGAGGCGGTAGTTCGGGATCTTCGGGCCCAGGTGGTGCACGTGGTGCAGCCCGATGTGCCCGGTGAACCAGTTCAGCACTGCCGGCATGCGCAGGTGCGAGCTGCCGGTGATCGCGGCCGTGGCGTAATCCCACGACTTGCCGCGCTCCCAGTAGGCCTCCTCGAACTGGTGCTGCACGTAGAAGAGCCAGATCCCGCCGGCCGCGGCGAGGTAGTAGGCGGGCATGTAGAGGAGGAAGACGGACTTCCACCCGAACGCCACGATGCCGATCGCGACCAGGCCGACGAGCGCGGCGTTGGTCATCCAGACGTTCCAGAGCTGCTGCGCGCCCGAGGCCACGCTCGGCGCGCGGAATCGCTGGAGGATCATCATGTGCAGCGGGCCGACGCCGAAGAGCACGAAGGGGTGCCGGTAGAGCCGGTACTTGAAGCGGCCCCAGGGCGAGAGCGCCTCGTACTCGGCCACCGTCAGCGTCGTCACGTCGCCGTAGCCGCGGCGATCGAGGTCGCCGGAGGATGCGTGGTGGAGCGCGTGCTCGCGTCGCCACTGCGAGTAGGGCGTGAAGGTGAGCACGCCCGTGATGAAGCCCACCGTGTCGTTCGCCTTCGGCCAGGGGAAGAAGCTCCCGTGCCCGCAGTCGTGCATGATGATGAAGGTGCGGATCAGGAGCCCCGCGGTCGGGAGGATCAGGAGCGCCGTCGCCCAGGGCGCGCGCTCCATCAGCCAGTAGCCGAGCCAGAGCGCCGCGACGAGCAGCACGAGCGTGACCGCCACCTGCCAGAGCGAACGCAGCGTGTCGGGGCCGGTGTAGCGGCCGATGATCGCGCGCCACTCGGACGCGTCGAAGCGGCGGAGGGCGGGCTTCTGCTCGGCGGGCTGCGCCATGGGTCTCGGGTTCGGGGAGCCTGCGTCCTAACGTACGGCGCCGGACCCGTGGGCGCTGGCCGGCTAGGTCCGCGGGTTGATGCTCAGCAACTCCACGACGAAGACGAGGATGGCGTTGGGCGGGATACTTCCCGAGCCCTGGCTCCCGTAGCC
>CAZHAG010000193.1:0-2259 GCA_964529705.1 uncultured Gemmatimonas sp.
GGGACCCTCACCCTTCTGATCGCTCTGCCCGTGCCGCATCCAGAAGCACGTCGTGGCGGCGGAGGTGATGGTGATCCCGCGCTCCTGCTCCTGCTCCATCCAGTCCATCGTGGCCGCGCCGTCATGGACCTCGCCGATCTTGTGCGACTTCCCCGTATAGTAGAGGACGCGCTCGGTCGTCGTGGTCTTGCCGGCATCGATGTGGGCCATGATGCCGATGTTGCGATAGTACTTCAGGTCGGTCGTACGAGGCATCGTCAGTAAGGCTGGGAATCGAAGAAGAGGTACCGCCAACAAAAACGCGGCTGGACCAGGCGTTCCCCCCAAACGCATCCGGGGAACCGGTATCCATCCGCTCTCGCCGGGTACAGTCGCCACTGCTGCGCGACTGGGGACCCACGGCGCGTCGGGATCCAACACCTGCACCTGCACCCGACGTCGAATTGTCCTGCGGGCTTATCGGGAATCGTGGCGCCGCGGCCATGCATCTCCGAGGCGGGATCGATCGGGCTGTCCACTCCCCCCGCGCGTCACTCCTGCCGACGTTGGCGGGCCCATCTGGCCGGGGCGCAGTTCCCCGGGGACGGCCACGAGGGTCGTCCTTGCCACACCGAGCGCTTCGCGAATGCTCCGCTGGCGATTCGGTGTAGCCTGTAAAACTTAGTCGCTCAAGCAGCTATGTCAATGGTGCCTGAGTCGCTCCACCCAGGGCCGCGCCGACCCCGCTCACCGACGAGCCGGCTCGAGGATCGCCGTCGCCCGGTCGACGATGTCCGCCCAGTGCGCCCGGGTGGTCGCCGTGGTGCTGGCCGCCGCGTTCGCCCGGGCCGTCGCCTGGACAGAGCGCACCTGCGCGCGCGCGAGCGCCGAGATGTCGCTCCGCCGCACATTCACCGCATTCGCACCCCCCGGACCCCCGGGACCCCCTGGCCCGCCACCGGCCCCTCCCGGCGCCGGCGCCGGCGGGTCGATCAGCGCCTCCATCCGCTCGAGGTACGCCCGGTGCAGCTGCCGCCGGTTCGCATCGGGGGACGCGCCGCCGAGCACGGCCGGCGTGAGTTCCGCCAGGAAGGTACCGAGGTCATAGCCAACCCCCGGCTGCAGCGCGGCCGCCTGGCCGAGCCGGTCGAGACGCGCGGCGGAGGTGAGAGAGTTCAGCACCCCCGCCTGGCGCGCCGCGATCGCCGTCGACGCCGACGGACCGATCCGGCTCGTCACCTCCGCCGGCGCGAGCCACGCCGGCGTCGCGAACGCCTGCGCGGCGAGGAACCGCAGCGCCTCCCGCTGCCGCGCCACCGGGACCACCTGCCAGACGGCGCCCGGCTGGTCCGCGACCTTCGCGTCCACCTGCATCCCGCCCACCACGTTCGCCACGTGCCCCATGTACGTGGACCACATGCCGAGCAGTTCCCCGTGGATCTCGGCCAGGTCCTCGTAGTCCTCGCCCGGACGCGTGGTCCACGCGACGAGGTTCGGGACCACGCGCTTGAGGTTGGCGATCGCGTAGGCGCTCGACCGCACCGGGTCATCGCCCAGGTCCTCGGTCTGTGCGCGCGGATCGGTCCCCACGAGCCCCTGCGGCAGGTAGCGGTACGCGAACATCCCGGTGGAGTTCTTCACCATCGCGTCGAGGATCGGCCGCTCGGCCTCCGGCGTCCGCGCCTGCGGCAGCACGCGGTACCCCCACTCGATCACGAAGTCGTCGAAGGGGCCGAGGCGGCGGATGAAGTCCTTCGGACCCAGCCCGTCCCCCGGCTGCGCGACGTAGTTCTGCCGCGCGTAGTCCATGATCGTGGCCGAGACGCCGTAGCGCGACGTGAAGGCGCGCGAGCGGAGCGAGTCGGTGGGGAATGACGCGGACGCGATCATGTTGTGCGGGAGCCCGAGCGCGTGGCCCACCTCGTGGGTGATCACCTGCGTCATCGTCTCGCCCATGACCTCCTCGGGGATCTCGAGCGTCCGCACGGCCGGGTTCGCCGCGCCCGTCTCGATCAGCAGGCGGTTGCGGTACGAGCGCATGTGGTTGTGGTACCAGGTGATGTCGCTCTCGATGATCTCCCCCGTGCGCGGGTCGGAGGTGCTGGGTCCCACCGCGTTCCGCACGGTGGACGCCGCCCATCGCACCACGGAGTACCGGATGTCCTCCGCGTCCCAGTCGGGATCCTCGGCCCTGCTCGGGGGATCCTTCGCCTGCACCGCGTTCTTGAACCCCGCCTTCTCGAAGACGCGGGACCAGGCCTCGACGCCGGCGCGCACATA
>CAZHAG010000193.1:2359-4103 GCA_964529705.1 uncultured Gemmatimonas sp.
ATGCTGGCGGCGTCCGCGTCGGCGGGGGGCGCGCCGGCGTCGAAGGTCTGCGTCTGGTGCACCTCGACGTTCATCGGATAGCTGCGGATCGCGTCCACCGCGGAGCGCGCGGCGTCGAGGCGGCGGACCTGGTAGGTGCGCCGCTGGGCGGCGGTGAGACCGGAGAGCGCGGGTGTGTCGCCGGCGAAGAAGTCCGTGACGTCGAGCACGTACGTGGCGCTGTCCCGTCCGAACGCCTGGATCGGGAAGGCGCCGAGCACCGCGCCCACGTTGTTGGCGCGCACGGAGAGCGCGATGCTGAGCGAGTCGTCGGCGTAGGCGTCGGTGGAGATGGAGCGCAGGATGACGCGGTCCGCCTGCCGCTCGAAGCGCACGAGGCGCTCGTTCACGCTGCTGCCGGCGGAGAGGAAGCCGCCGATCCCGGCCGGCACCCCCGCGATGCGCGTCACGAGCAGATGGTCGCGCCCGAGGAGCGAATCGGCCAGTTCGAAGAACCAGCGCTCCTCGACCTTGTGCACGGTGATCATCCCGGCGTCGGTGACGGCCTTGTCGGTGATGACCTGCGCGTACGGTCGTGGGCCGCGGCGTGCGGCGGCGCCCTGGGCGCCCTGCGACTGTTGGCCCGCCGCGCCACCGGCGGGAGGGGTGCCGGCGGCGGGGGGCTGCGCGGCGAGCGAGGTGGCGGATAGTGCGGTGGCGGCGACGAGCGAGCGGAGCGCGTGGATTCGCATGGCAAGGATCGAGTTGAAGGTCCGACCATGAACGATGCCGGCACCCGGAACGTTCAACACACCGCGCCGGTGGTCGGGTTGGCTACTCGATCCGTCGCTGATCGGGTCGGGCGAGTACGCGAAGGCGCCAGCGAAGCAGCGAGAAGCACAAGAGGGGAAACGAGATTAGCTGGGCCGCCCGAAGCGCCGCCTGTCCCGGTATCTCGCCTCGCAGCAGCGCGGGAGCTAGAAACACGGCATCGAAGGGCGGAGCAAGGAACTGCAGGGCATGCTCCACGTGGTCGGAGAATCCGAGGCCCTGCTTGAGGAAGACGAGAAGAAAGGGCATCAGAAGCCAGCCGATCGCGACCGCCGCCGTACCGGCGCGGGCGGTCGCACTGGCGACCATCACGACGCATCCCGCAACACCTATCCAGAGCGGCATCGTGATGAGGTGTGATCGCAACGCGGTCGGGGGGAGGTCGGTGTTCCGTAGGATGCCGACCATGGCTCCCGCCATCAGGATCGCACTCAGCGCGAGATACACCGCCGCCCCGACGCCGAGTATCGTCCACGAGCGGCGCACATCCGACTCTGGCCGCTGGGCGAGCATCACCCACACCGAGGATCGCTGTGAGTACTCGAACAGCCGCCCGATCACGAAGATCGCGACCAGCGGCGGGCCGTAGTAGCCGACGAAGCCGATGATGCTTTGGCCGCCGCTGCCCAATCCGGCCGCAGCGAGGGCAGCGATCACGACCGTCATCACCAACCCGCGCGGATCCTGCGCCGCGCGCATGACGACGAACACTTCCCTTGCGCTCACGCATCCTCCACGAGCCGGCGGTAGTCGGCTCTCAGCTCGGTGGCCGTCTTGCCGCGCGGATCCACCGCCCCGCGCACCCTGCCATGCGCCATGAACACGACCGTGTCGGCGGTGAGCGCCATCTCATCGAGGTGATGGCTGAGCACCAGCACCGCCGCGCCGCGATCCGCCGCGGAGCGCACCACGATGCGAAGGCGGTCGAGCGCCG
>CAZHAG010000194.1:0-4091 GCA_964529705.1 uncultured Gemmatimonas sp.
CTCTGGTCCGACGGCAAGTTCGGCGAACCGGACAAGCTCAAGGACCCGGCGACGGGGGAGCCGACGAAGCGCAACCCGTTCATCAACGTCGCGCCGGGGAGCCGCAACGCGATGACCTGGCCCGACGGGGCGCTCGACACGCTGATGTCCCGCGGCGTGATCGTGCTCGCCTGCAACCTCGCGCTGAGCAATGTCGCCGGGACCATCGCGCGCAACCGCTCGATCCCGCGGCAGGAGGCGGCGGACCTGATCACCCGGCACATCCTCCCGGGCGTGTACCGCATGCCGACCGGCGTGTTCGCCACCTGCCGTGCCCAGGCGGCCGGGTGCGGCGTGATGCACGGCGTCTGACCCCGCGCAAGCCGTACGACGCGGAGTACTTCCGGCGCTGGTACCACGACCCCGCGCGCCGGGTGATCACGCCATCCGCGGTGGCGCGCAAGGTGGGGCTCGTGGTCGGGATCGCCGAGGCACTGCTCGAGCGTCCCATCCGGAACGTGCTCGATGTGGGCTGCGGGGAAGGGGCCTGGCGCGCGCACCTGCGCCGGCTCCGCCCGCGCGTTCGCTACACGGGCGTCGAGTCGAGCGCCTACGCGGTGGAGCGATTCGGCCGCTCCCGCGGCATCCGGCAGGGGTCGTTCGGCACGCTCGACTCCCTCGGCCTGCGCGGTCCGTACGACCTGATCGTCGTCTGCGACGTGCTGCACTACGTGCCCGACCGGGAACTGGGGGCGGGATTCACGGCGATCGCGGCGCGGCTCCGGGGCGTGGCGTACCTCGAGGCGTACACCACGGCGGACGACATCGAGGGCGACCGTGGGGAGTGGCACCACCGGCCCCCCGAGCAGTACCGGCGGCTCCTGCGCCGTGCCCGGCTCCAGGCGGTCGGGATGCACTGCTACGTGACGGGCGACCTCGCGGACGGGACCGCGGCGATGGAGCGCGGGCACCCCTGAACACGGGGCCGGGCTCAAGCGCGGCCGCCGTCGCCCCGATACTGGACTGGAAGGCCTACGCCCGCCCACCAGTCCCGATCCCCATGCGCCGACCGTTCCTGGTTCCCGTCCTCTCGCTGCTCGCGCCGGCTCTCCTCGCGGGAGGATCGCTCGCGGCACAGTCGCACGGCCCCACGGCGAAGCCAGCGTCGAACGTGAAGGGTGCGCCTGCCGGCCCGCACTGGGCCTACGAAGGCGCCGAGGGTCCGCACGCGTGGGGCCGGATGGACGCGGCCTGGCGTGCCTGCTCGGTCGGGCGCGAGCAGTCGCCCATCGACCTCGGCGGGACCGTGATGGCGCGACAGGGCCGGATCGCGGAACGCTTCGTCGCGACGCCCTTCGTCCTCTTCCACAACGGCCACACGGTGCAGGCGGCCCTCGAGAAGGCGAGCACGCTCACGATCGACGGCACCCCGTACGCGTCACTCCAGTTCCACTTCCACCATCCGTCGGAGCACACGGTGCGGGGGAAGGCCTATCCCGCGGAGCTGCACCTCGTGCACAAGAGCGCGAAGGGGGAGCTCGCGGTGCTCGGGGTCTTCATCGAGATCGGGGCCCGGGAGAATCCGGCGTTCGAGGCGCTGATCGCCAAGCTGCCGCGCGCCAGCGGCGACAGCGTGCCCTTCAAGGCGCCGGTGGACCTGGCCGCGCTTCTGGAGGACCACGCGGGAGCGGACGAGGCGGTGTACACCTACCACGGCTCGCTCACGACCCCTCCCTGCTCGGAGGGGGTGCGGTGGACGGTGCGCGAGCGCTCCGTCTCCATCTCGTTCCGCCAGATGCAGCGCCTCGTGGCGGTGCTCGGCGAGAGCGCCCGCCCCGTCCAGCCCGTCTTCGACCGCCGCTGACGGCCGCCGAGCCGCACTTGACCTGAGGCGGGAATGGAGTAACCTTTCATCCGGATATACGGATGAAACGATCCCCCCTCTTCGACCGCCTGACGGCCCTCTCGGATCCGATCCGCACGCGCCTCCTCCTCGTCCTGGAGCGGCACGAGCTGACGGTCTCCGAGCTGCGCGCCGTGCTCCAGCTCCCCCAGTCCACGGTGAGCCGGCACCTCAAGGTGCTGGCCAGCGCGGGGTGGGTCGGCGCGCGCGAGGACGGCACCTCCAACCGCTACCGGCTCGACGCCAAGGCGCTCGACGGGGCCGCACGCCGGCTCTGGGCGCCCGTGCGAGACGAGGCGGCGGCGCTCCCGGCCGCACGTCGGGATGCCGAGCGCGTGAAGGGCGTGCTGGCCGAGCGGCACACGCGGTCGCAGGCGTTCTTCGCGACCTCCGCCGCCCAGTGGGACCGGCTGCGCGCCGAGCTCTTCGGCACGCGCACCGAGCTCTTCGCGCTTGCCGGGTTGCTCGACCCTGCCCACACCGTGGCCGACCTCGGCTGCGGCACCGGCCAGCTCGCCGAGGTGATGGCACCCTTCGTGAAGGGCGTGATCGCCGTGGACGAGTCGGCCGCGATGCTCAAGGCCGCGCGCGCACGGCTCGCGTCGCAGGGGAACATCGACCTGCGCGAGGGTTCGATCGAGTCGCTCCCCATCGAGGACGGCACGCTCGACATTGCGGTGCTCTCGCTCGTGCTGCATTTCGTGGCCGAGCCCGCCGCGGCACTCAGCGAGATCCGCCGCACCCTGCGCTCGAGGGGCGCGCGCCTCCTGATCGTCGACATGCTGCCGCACGACCGCGAGGAGTACCGTCAGACGATGGGCCACGTCTGGCTCGGCTTCGACGCCGCGCAACTGCATCGCTGGTCCGACGACGCCGGCTTCGCGTCGATGCGCCACCACGCGTTGCCGTCCGCCTCGCAGGGCAAGGGCCCAACGCTGTTCACTGCCATCCTCACGACGTGAGCGCTTTTCCCTCACACCTCCCACCTCACACCTCACCCCCTGAGCAATGACTGCCATCGCCCCGACCCAACACCCCTTCGACGCCGTGAAGTCCACCGGCCGCCCCCCGTTCAAGGTGAAGGACATCGCCCTCGCCGACTGGGGCCGCCAGGAGATCCGCCTCGCCGAGTACGAGATGCCCGGCCTGATGGCGCTCCGCGCCGAGTACAAGGGGAAGAAGCCTCTCGCCGGCGCCCGCATCATGGGCTCGCTGCACATGACCGTGCAGACCGCCGTGCTGATCGAGACGCTCGACGAACTCGGCGCCGACGTGCGCTGGGTCTCGTGCAACATCTTCTCCACGCAGGACCACGCGGCGGCCGCGGTCGCCGTCGGCAAGGACGGCTCCGCGGCGCAGCCGCGCGGCATCCCGGTCTTCGCCTGGAAGGGGGAGACGCTCGAGGAGTACTGGTGGTGCACCGAGCAGGCGCTCATGTGGCCCGACGGCGCCGGCCCGAACCTCATCCTCGATGACGGCGGCGACGCCACGATGCTCGTGCACAAGGGCACCGAGTACGAGAAGACCGGCAAGGTCCCGGCCTTCAACGAGAAGGAGGAGCCCGAGGAGTGGGGCGTGATCCTCGAGCTGCTGCGCAAGACGATCAAGGAGGACCCGAAGCGCTGGACGAACGTCGGGAAGGCGATCCGCGGCGTCTCCGAGGAGACCACCACGGGCGTGCACCGGCTCTACGAGATGATGCAGGCCGGCACGCTCCTCTTCCCGGCGATCAACGTCAACGACTCGGTCACCAAGTCCAAGTTCGACAACCTCTACGGCTGCCGGCACTCGCTCACCGACGGCATCCTCCGCGCCTCCGACGTGATGCTCGCCGGCAAGGTCGCGGTGGTGCTCGGCTACGGCGACGTGGGGAAGGGCTCGGCCCAGTCGCTTCGTGCGCAGGGCGCGCGCGTGGTGATCACCGAGGTGGATCCGATCTGCGCGCTCCAGGCCGCGATGGAGGGGTACCAGGTCACCACGCTCGACGAGGTGGTCTCCACTGCCGACATCTTCATCACCGCCACCGGCAACGCCGACATCATCTCGGTGGCGCACATGGCGAAGATGAAGGACAAGGCGATCGTCGGGAACATCGGCCACTTCGACAACGAGATCGACATGGCCGGCCTCAAGAACTACAAGGGGATCAAGCGGAACAACATCAAGCCGCAGTTCGACGAGTGGATCTTCCCCGATGGCCACTCGGTGC
>CAZHAG010000195.1:0-4086 GCA_964529705.1 uncultured Gemmatimonas sp.
AGGCCCGCTCAGCCGCGTGCCGTCGCGCGTGCAGAAGCGCGCCTCGTCGCCGTACATCGTGCCGCAGGTGGGGCAGCGCATGCTCATGCGACCGGTGCTCCCACTCCGAGGATCGTCCCGAGGCCGTCCCACTCCATGTTCCCGCCGCTCAGGATGCACACCGTGGGGCCCACGGGCTTCACGAGTCCCGCCGTGAGCGCCGCGACCGTGATCGCGCCGCTCGGCTCCGCCACGAGCTTCATCCGGTCCAGCAGGAGGCGCATCGCGCCCGGCAGCATCTCGTCCGGTACCGTGACCACGTCATCCATGCACGCCTGGAGGTGATGGAAGTTGCGCTCACCGATCCGCACTGCGAGCAGGCCGTCCGCGATCCCGCAGGCGTTCGGGGTGATCGTCACCGGCGCACCGGCCGCGCGCGCCTTGGAGTACTTGGGCGATCCCTCCGGCTCCACGCCGATCACGCGCGCCTTCGGCGCGAGCAGCTTCACGGCCCGTGCGACGCCGGAGCTCAGCCCGCCCCCGCCGATCGGCACGATCACCGTGCCGACCGTCGGCAGGTCCTCGCAGATCTCGAGCCCCATGGTGCCCTGCCCGGCGATGATCATCAGGTCGTCGAAGGGGGGCACCATCGTGAGCCCCTCGGCCTCCTGGATCTCGACGGCCTTCGCCATCCGCTCAGCGGTAGTCACGCCCTCGTAGAAGCAGCGCGCGCCGAGCCGCACCGCGCCCTCCTTCTTGGCACGGGGCACGGTGGTGGGCATCACGATGGTGGCCGGCACGCCGAAGAGCTTCGCGGCGAGCGCGACCGCCTGGCCATGGTTCCCCGAGCTCGCGGTGATCACCCCGCGCGCGCGGTCCGCCTTGGAGAGGCCGGCCACGTAGTTGTAGGCGCCGCGGAACTTGAAGGCGCCGCCGCGCTGCAGCATCTCGGGCTTCACGTGCACCGGGACGCCCGAGCGCTCCGAGAGCGCGTGGGCCGGGAGGAGCGGCGTCCGCACGGCCACGCCGGCGATCGCGCGCGCCGCCGCGCGCAGGTCGTCGAGCGAGACGAGCGTGTCGGTGCCGCGGTCCGTGGCGGTGGGCCTCATCGCGCGGGGTCGCGGCGCGCCGACTAGCGCCCCGAGGCGGGCCAGCGCTGCACCAGCTGGCCGCGCGCCTGGAGCTCCATGTCCACGAGCGAGATCGCCAACTCGCGCCCCTCGCCCTCGAGCCGCCCCACGGTGTAGCGCGCCGTGAGCGTCAGCGGGGTGCGCAGCACGTCGTGCTGGCGCGCGGTGGCACGCGGCACCCGCCAGAGGTCGCCCGCGTCGTAGATCATCCCGGTGTCCGGCGAGCACCAGAACACGGGGCGCGTGTAGCAGGTGAGCGAGAGCTGGCCCCCCGCGTTCCCCGGCAGGCGCACCGGGTCCACGGCGAACTCCAGCACCTCGCGGTCCGGGTCGTACTTCACGTTCCGGACCGTCATCGCCACGCTGTACGTCTTGGTGTTCGTGCTGAAGAACTCGGCTTCGCGGCGCGTGTGCGCCGCGATCGCGGCGGCGCGGCGCTGCTCGAACTCCTGCGTGCTCTCGTACGGGTCGCGCACGATCTCCGGCGGCGGCGCGTTGAGCACCGCGAGCGCGCTCTGCGCGAAGTCGGCGAGCACGCCGGCGAACTGCTGCGCGGTCACCGCCTCGCCCCGGTCGGTGGCCGAGGCACCCGCGATCACCTCGCGCGTGCTGAGACGCGCGGCGCCGGGGAGCTGGCCGGCCGGGCCGCCGCCTGGCGTGATGCCGGTGGAGGGCACGGCGTTCGACGGGCGGTTCGGCGTGGTGGCGGGCGTGGTGGCCGGCGCCTGCCGTGCCGGCGTGGCCGCCTGCTGGCGCGGCGGGGCCTGGCGCGCGGGGGTGCTGGCGGGCGGCGTCGCCGTGGTGGTCGGACGGCTCGCCGGCGGATTCGCGGCGGGAGGCGCGGCCTTGGTCGGCGTGGCGCTCGCCGGCGCGGGCCGGCTGGCGTTCGATGCCGCCTCGGTCGCCGTCGAGGCCGCCACACGCCCGGCGGCCGTGCCCGGCTCCGCGTCGGTGCAGAAGGGCTGCGCCGTCGGCGCGTCGAGTGCGTCGGCGGCGGAGACGATCACGAAGCACTTCACCGGCGAGAGCGTCGCGTGCGAGGCGTTCGCGGCCCAGGCGTTGGTCGACGCGAACGCGATGTTGATCTCGGCCCCGCTGCTCGGCGCGAACGCGAGGTCGCGCGCGTCGGCGGCATAGCTCTTGGTCTTGTCGTGGAAGGCCTTCTGGAGTCGCGTGAGTCGCGCGAGGTCAGCGCGGACGGCCTCCGCCACGCGCGCCTTCTCTCCGGCGAGTGCCGGGCGCTGCGCCGGCAGGGAGATCGACGCCAGCGTCACGGAGGCGACGAGGATCGCGACAGTCGGGGCGAAACGAGCCATCAATGCAGCTCTCCAGAGGACCAGCTGGAAGTGTCGAGCACCTCGCCCCGGGCCCTCAGGGCGCCGGGGGGCGCGAACGGGGTAATCTGCGGCCCCGCAGCGACTTCCGCAACGCTCGAGGTCCCTCCTCAGGGGCGCGTCTGCATCGTGGCGCAGGGGGCCGTCTGCGGCGGATTCGCGGGCCCGTACCGGGCCTCCAGCAGGCGCACCGAGCTTCCGTCGATGATCAGCGTGTAGATCCCGTCGTACTGGTGGTCGCAGAGGTCGGGGCGCGTTGGGCCGCCGAGGGCCGCGATGTAGCGCATGATCGTGTTCGAGTGGCCGGCGATCACGATCGTCTGCCCCGGGTGTTGCCGCACCGCCTCCGCCACCGCCGCCGCGTGCACCGCCGCGGGCCCGAGGGGGAGCACCACCGGGGTGAGCCCGAGCTTCTCGGCCAGCGGGCGCACCGTCTCCCGGGTGCGCGTCGTGGGGGTGTGCATCACCACGCTGACCTTCGCGTCCGAGAGGAGCGCGACGAGTGCCTGCGCACGCTCCACCCCGGTGGCCGTGAGGGGCGGATCGTTGGCGGGCTCCGCGGCCTTGTCGGCGTGGCGGACGATCACCACCACGGTGGGCGCCGCAGCGCTCGGCTGCGCGATGGCGCAATCGGCGAGGGCGACCAGCGCGACGAGGGGGAGGAGGAGGCGGGAGATTCGGCGCATCGGCGAGGTCCGGTGAGGGGCGGCGGTGGGTGCGGTGAGTGGGCGGTCCGTCGCGGCGACCACGGGCGGTTCAGGTCGTCGCGATCCCGCCGCGGAAGACGAAGTACACCGCACCGATGAGGCAGAGCGCGGCCCAGAGGAAGTCGAGCTTGATCGGTTGCTTCATGTACACGATCGCGAAGGGCACGAACACCCCGATCGCGATCACCTCCTGCAGCATCTTGAGCTGGCCCAGCGACATCACCGTGTACCCCATCCGGTTCGCCGGCACTTGGAGGAGGTACTCGAAGAGGGCGATGCCCCAGCTCACGAGGGCCGCGATGTACCAGGCGCGGTTCGGGAGGTTCTTGAGGTGCCCGTACCACGCGAAGGTCATGAAGAGGTTCGACGCCGCCAGGAGGAGCGTCGTGCGGAGGATGATCGGCATGCGCCGGAGCTTAGGCGCGCCGTCGCCGCCCCGCCAGCATCGCCGGGAGCACGAACATCGCGCCGATCGTCCCCGCGAGCGTGCCCCCCGCGGTGGCGAGCGCGATCGCGCCGAAGAGGGTGTTGGAGCCGGTCCCCACCGCGAGCGGGATGAGCGAGGCGAGCGTGGTGAGCGTCACCATCATGATCATCCCTGAGCGGTCGAGCGCGGCGCGGAGCACACGGCCTGCGGCGAGGCGCTGCTGCGGCGACGCGCGGCGCTTCTCGAGCGCGGCGTCCACCAGCAGGATGCTCTGGTTCACCGCGAGCCCCACCACGAGGATCACCCCCACGGCGGCCTCGCGCGTGAACCCCGCCCCCGCCCACCAGAACGCCGCCATCACTCCCGCGAGGGCGATCGGGAGCGAGAGGAAGACCATCGCCGCGCCCCACGCGGAGTCGAACACCATCGCGACCGCGAGGATCACGAGCGTCACGCCGATCGCGAAGACCAGCCAGAGCCCCTTCTGGCTGGTGTCCTGCTCCCGGAAG
>CAZHAG010000196.1:0-4071 GCA_964529705.1 uncultured Gemmatimonas sp.
CCTGCACGATCTCCATGTGCAGCAGCCCGAGGAAGCCGCAGCGGAAGCCGAAGCCGAGCGCGGTGGAGGACTCGGGCTGGTACTGGAGCGAGGCGTCGTTCAGCTGGAGCTTCTCCAGCGCATCGCGCAGGTCCTCGTACTGCTGCGTGTCGGTGGGGTAGACGCCCGCGAAGACGAACGACCGCACCGCCTGGTAGCCCGGGAGGGGCTCGGCGGCCTTGTTCTCCGCGTCGAAGATCGTGTCCCCCGCACGCGTCTCCTTCACCGAGCGCACGTTGGCGACGACGAACCCGACCTCCCCCGCCGCGAGCTCGTCGGTGACGACCTGCCGCAGCTGGTTGTAGCCGACCTCGGCCACCTCGTACACCTCGTCCGAGGTGCCGAAGGTGATCTTCACGCCCTTCTTGAGCACGCCGTCCACCACGCGCACGCTCGGGATCGCGCCCCGGTAGCGGTCGTAGAACGAGTCGTAGATGAGCGCGCGGAGCGGCTTGTTCACGTCCCCCGTGGGCGGCGGCACCTTCTTCACCACCTGCTCGAGCAGCTCGGGGATCCCGATCCCCTCCTTCGCGCTCACGAGCAGGATGTCGCCCGGGTCCACGCCGAGGAGATCCACCACCTCCTGCCGCCGCTTCTCGGGCTCGGCGCCGGGGAGGTCGATCTTGTTGAGGATCGGGATGATCTCGAGCCCGGCTTCCATCGCGAGGAAGAGGTTCGAGAGCGTCTGCGCCTGGATCCCCTGCGAGGCGTCCACCACGAGGATCGCCCCCTCGCAGGCGGCGAGCGAGCGCGAGACCTCGTAGGTGAAGTCCACGTGCCCCGGCGTGTCGATCAGGTTGAGCTCGTACGTCGTCCCGTCCTTCGCGTCGTACGACATCCGGACGGCGTTCAGCTTGATCGTGATCCCGCGCTCGCGCTCGAGGTCCAGGGTGTCGAGCACCTGGGCCTTCATCTCCCGCTTCTGGAGCATCCCCGTGGCCTCGATGAGGCGGTCGGCCAGGGTGGATTTCCCGTGGTCGATGTGGGCGACGATGCAGAAGTTGCGGATCAGGGACGGCGGGGTCACGGCAGGGCGACGGGAGGGACGAGCAGGGCGCTGACGCGACTTGGACGCGTCTCGGGACAACCTCGAAAGCTAGCGGCCGCACCGCCGCACTCCAACTGGCGGGATGGTCCGGAAGTGAGCGCTGCGTCCAGCCTGCGCGTAGTGGCCGTACCTCACACCTCACACCTCACACCTCCCCCCTTGTCGGTTTAGCTTCCCCTCGCTGATGTCCGCCCCAGCCCCACCGGCCGTACGCGCCGAACTGATGGACCCCCTCACCCTCGCGGCCCTCGGGCGCCTCGAGGTCATCTCGCGTTGGGTCGTGGACGGCCTCCTCGCCGGCCTCCACCGTTCCCCCAAGAAGGGTTTCTCCGTCGAGTTCGCCGAGCACCGCCCCTACCAGCCCGGTGACGACCTCCGCTTCATGGACTGGAAGGTCCTCGCCCGCGCGGACAAGTGGCTCATCAAGCAGTACGAGGAGGAGACGAACCTCCGCGCCACCGTCGTGCTCGACGTGAGCCGCTCGATGGACTGGAAGAGCTCCCCGGCGCTCCTCACCAAGCTCGCCTACGCCGAGCGCCTCGTGGCCGCGCTCACCCTCCTCCTGATCCGCCAGCGCGACGCCGTCGGCCTGATCCGCTTCGACGACCAGCTCCGCTCCGTGGTGCCCCCGAAGAGCCGCACCATCCAATGGAAGCGGATCCTCACCGCCATCGGCGACCCCGGCTCGGGGCAGGGCTCCGACGCCGCCGGCGCCCTCGCGCAGGCGGGGAAGCTCATCCGCCGCCGCGGCGCGGTGATGCTCGTCTCCGACCTCCTCCTCGACGCCCAGGAGGTGGACGACACCGTGCACGCACTCCGCGCCCAGGGGCACGACGTCACGATCCTCCACATCCTGGACCCCGCGGAGAAGTCCTTCGACCTCCCCGCGGGCGAGTCGCTCTTCGTGGACCCGGAGAGCGCGGCGCAGATGGCCGCCACCCCGGCCGACATCCGCGAGGCGTACCAGGAGACGGTGATGGAGGCGATCGGCGAGTGGCGCACGCGCTTCGCCGCCGCTGGCGCCTTCTACGAGCCGATCATAACCGACCAGCCCTTCGGCGTCCCGCTCCGGCGCGCCTTCGCGGCGCGGCAGCGGCGCTCGTGACGCCTCGCATGGCCCACCCCCGACGCGCCCGGCACGCATGAGCTT
This sequence comes from uncultured Gemmatimonas sp., assembly GCA_964529705.1. Classification (GTDB taxonomy): domain Bacteria; phylum Gemmatimonadota; class Gemmatimonadetes; order Gemmatimonadales; family Gemmatimonadaceae; genus Pseudogemmatithrix. The sequence continues at coordinate 2,238 of CAZHAG010000196.1, forward strand.
CCTCGCGCCCTGGGCGCTCCTGCTCGCCGCCGCCGCCGGGGTCCCGCTCCTCCTCCACCTCCTGCGCCGCCGCACCGGGGCCAAGCTCGACTTCCCCGCCGTGCGCTACCTCCTTCGCATGGAGAAGGAGCACGCGCGCGAGGTGCGGCTCAAGAACCTCCTCCTGATGGTGCTGCGCGTGGCGATCGTGCTCGCGCTCGCCTTCGCCGCCGCGCGCCCCGTGGGTCCGCTCCCCGGCGTCGGGCACGCGCCGGTGGCCGCCGCGCTGGTCCTCGACAACTCCCTCTCCGCCGCCGCCGCCGGCGCCGAGGGGCCGATGCTCGGCCGGCTCACCGCCATCGCGCGCGCGATGATCGACGGCGCCTCCGCCTCCGACCGCCTCTGGATCGTCACGATGGACGGCGCGGTGGTCGGCGGGTCGCCGGCCGCGCTCCGCGACGCGCTCTCCCGCGTGCGCGCCATCGACGGCGCGGGGGACGCCACCGCCGCGCTCCGCCGCGCCGCCACCCTCGTCGAGCAGAGCGGCGTCCCCAACGGCCGCGTCGTCCTCCTCACGGACGGGCAGGGGAGCACCTGGCGCGACGTCGCGCCCGTCACCGCGTCCGCGGTGCCCGTCACGGTCGTGCAGCCCACGGGCGTGCCCCCGGTGAACCGCGCGGTCGCCTCGGTCGCCACCGAGCCCGCGCACTGGAACCCGCGTGGCGCGGTGCGCGCCACGATCTCGGGCGCGGACTCCACCACCTGGCGCGTGATCGTCGACGGCCGCACCCTCGCGCGCGGCAGCGCCAAGGCGGGCTCCACGGTGCTCGCGCGCGTGCAGCCCTCCGCGCGAGGCTGGGTGGCCGGCGCGATCGAACTCGCCCCCGACGAGCTCCGCACCGACGACATCCGCCACTTCGCCGCGCACATCGGCGACCCTCCCTCCATCGCCACCGACGCGGCCTCCGGGCTCTTCCTGCGCGGCGCGGTGGACGCACTCGTCCAGGGCGGACGCGCGGTGCGGAGCGCCGGCGCCTCGGGCGCGAACACGGTCTCCCTCGTCTCCGCCGAACGCGCGCGCCGGCCGGGGCTCCTCTTCGCGCCCACCGACCCGCTCAAGCTCGCCGACGCCAACCGCGCGCTCGAGCGCGCGGGGATCCCCTGGCGCTACGGCGCGCGGCGCGACGGTCCCGCCCCCCTCCGCGGGGCGGGGCTCGACGGCGCGGTCGCCCGCACCTGGTATCCGCTCACGGCCGAGGGGGACATCAGCGGCGTGGACACCCTCGCCCGCGTGGGCGGAGCGCCCTGGGCCGTCGCGGGGGACGGGTACGTGCTGGTCGCCTCCGCCGCCGACGCCGCCGCCACCGACCTCCCCGTGCGCGCAGGGTTCATCCCCTGGCTCGACGAGCTCCTCTCGCAGCGTCTCGCGCAGGGCACCGGTGCCGCCCTCGACGCCACGCCCGGCGCGACCGTCCGCGTCCCGACCGGCATCGACGCCCTCGAGGCGCCCGACGGGACCACGCGCCCCGTTGCCTCGGGCGCGACCATCGAGGCCCCCTGGACCGCGGGCGTCCACTTCTGGCGTCGCGGCGGCCAGCGCGCCGGCGCGCTCGTCGTGAATGGCGAGGCCCGCGAGTCCGACCTCGCACGACTCGCCCCCGATTCCCTCGCGGCCCTCCTCGGCGCCTCCGCGACGGTCGCCGCGTCCGACGCGAACGCCGCCACCGACGCGCTCTTCGCCGCGGGCGGGCGGCGCACGCTCGCACGCACCTTCCTCGCGCTCGCCCTCCTCCTGCTCGTCGCCGAGTCCCTCGTGGCCCGGCGCGGAATCTTCCGGCCATCGCCGGCCTGATGG
>CAZHAG010000197.1:0-4071 GCA_964529705.1 uncultured Gemmatimonas sp.
GATCGCTCGCGGCCCGGGCGAGCGCCGCCTGCAGCTCGCCCGCCATCGCCCGGTTGAAGCTGTTGAGCACGCCCGGGCGGTTCAGCGTGAGGGTGAGGACACCCTCCGCGAGCTCGGAGAGGACAAGGGCGTCGGCCCCGGTGGTCTCAGGAGTCATGGAGCGAAAGATACGCGCGGTTCCCTCTCCCGGCGCGTCCCGTCAGATTCCGGCATGGCCGAGTCCCCCCTCGCCGGTCTCGACTGGCGCCGCATCGCATACAACGTCCTCGCCTCCCGCGCGCTCGACGACGCCGAGGAGGCCACGAACCGCAACCGCGCCTCCGTGCCGAAGGACCATGTGGTCCTCTACCAGTTCTCGGCGCGCGGGCACGACGTGGCGCAATGCATCCTGGGCGCGCTGATCACCGGACGCCACGACGCGGCGGGCGCGTACTATCGCAACCGCCCCCTGCTCCTCTCCCTCGGCCTCTCGCTCGAGGACGCGCACGGCTCGCCGCTCGGGCGCGCCGGCGGGTTCTCCGACGGCCGCGACATCGGCGTGGTGTGCAACCTGCCGAATCGCGACGGGCCGATCGTGCTCCCGATGTCGGGGGACGTGGGGTCGCAGTACACGCCGACGGCGGGGTGGGCGCAGGCGATCACCTACCACCGCGACACGCTCAAGCAGGGCGACTGGAAGGGATCGATCGGCGTCGCGCTCGGCGGCGACGCATCCGTCGCCACCAACGGCTTCTGGGCGGCGCTCACGATGGCGACCACGCTCAAGCTCCCGATGCTCTTCTACATCGAGGACAACGACCTCGGCATCTCCGTGAAGGGGGAGATGCAGACGCCGGGCGGGAACATCGCGAGGAACCTCGCCTCGTTCACCAACCTCCTCGTGCGCGACGGCGACGGGACGGACCCGCACCAGTCCGCCACGCTCCTCTCCGAGGCGGTGCAGCACGTGCGCGGGGGCGCGGGGCCGGCGCTGGTGCGGCTCACGCTGCCGCGCCTCTCGAGCCATTCGGGCCCCGACAACCAGAAGGGGTACCGCACGGAGGAGGAGATCGAAGCGGACGCCGCCCGCGACCCGCTCCCCCGGCTCCGGAAGTACCTCGTGCCCAAGGCGCTCTCGGCGGCTGAGTGGAGCGCGCTCGAGGCCGAGGTGGCGCGCGACGTGGAGCGCGCGATCGCGGGGGCGCGGAAGCGCGCGGTGCCCGACCCCGCGAAGATCGGGCGGCATGTGTACGCCACCGAGGGCGCGTCGGCGGGCGAGGCCTTTGGCGGACTCTCGCGCCGCGAGCGCGAGTCGCTGGGGGGCGCGGCGACGCCGGCCGAGGGAGGAGAGCTGCTGCGATTCGCCGAGGCCGTGCGGCGCACGCTCCGCCACGAGCTCGCGGTGAACCCGAAGGTGGTGGTCTTCGGCGAGGATGTCGGGAAGAAGGGGGGCGTGCACCTCGTGACCGAGGGACTGCAGAAGCAGTTCGGCGCGGAGCGCGTGTTCGACACGAGCCTCTCCGAGGAGGGGATCATCGGCCGCGCGTCGGGGCTCGCGATCAGCGGGCTGATGCCCGTGGCCGAGATCCAGTTCCGGAAGTACGCCGACCCCGCCACGGAGCAACTGAACAACACCGGGACGATGCGGTGGCGCACCGCGAACCGCTTCGCCGCGCCGATGGTGGTGCGGATGCCGGGCGGGTTCGGCAAGGACGTCGGCGACCCCTGGCACAGCCTGAGCGACGAGGTGCGCTTCGCCCACGCGTACGGGTGGCAGGTGGTGATGCCCTCCAACGCGGCGGACGCGGTCGGGCTGCTGCGCGCCGCGATGCGGAGTCCCAACCCCACGGTCTTCTTCGAGCACCGCTCGCTGCTCATGACCGGGGACGGCAGCGCGCGCTACCCCGGGGATGACTACGTGCTCCCCCTCGGCGTCGCCCGCATCCTGCGCGCGGGTGACGCGGTGACGCTCGTGACCTGGGGCGCGATGGTGCACCGCTGCGCGGAGGCCGTGGAAGCGTTCGGCCAGCAGGTGGAGCTCATCGACCTGCGCACGATAGCGCCCTGGGACCGTGCGGCCGTGCTCGCGTCGGTGGAGAAGACGGGACGCTGCCTGATCGTGCACGAGGACAACCTCACGGCGGGGTTCGGGGCGGAGATCGCGGGCGTCGTGGCGGACGAGGCGTTCTGGCACCTCGATGCGCCGGTGCGCCGGCTCGCGCCACGTGACATCCCGATGCCCTATCATCCCGTGCTCCTGGATGCAGTGCTGCCGGGGGTGGACACGATCCGCTCCGAACTGGAGACCCTGCTGGCCCTCTAGGTGGGTGACGCGGGCCGCGCACCGGCGGGTAACGAGGGAGGACCGTTCCGCGAGGGATTCCCGATGCCGCACCGTCGCCTGGCCACCCTGCTCCTGCCGCTCGCACTGACCCTCGGCTGCGGGAACATCTTCGGTCCCGGGGAGGGCGAGGACGTACGCCTGATCACAGCGCTGCCGCGGGAGCTCACCTCCGACGAGCGCGCCCTGATCGGGGCGAGCAACCGGTTCGGGGCGCGGTTGCTCGGGGATCTCGCGACCGTCACGCCGGACGAGAACATCTTCATCTCGCCCGTCTCCGCGTCGATGGCGCTGGGAATGACGATGAACGGGGCGGCCGGCTCGACGTACGACGAGATGCGCGCGACGCTCGGGTTTCCCGCCGCGATGTCCCCGGCGGCGATCAACGCATCGTACCGCGACCTCATCGGGCTGCTCCGTGGCCTCGACCGGCGCGTCGACTTCCGCATCGCGAACTCGATCTGGTATCGCGACACGTTCGGGAGTGCGATCGCCCCCGCCTTCCTGGCGGACGCGCGCACATTCTTCGACGCGCGGGTGCAGGGACTGGACTTCGCGGCGCCAAGCGCCGTCACGACGATCAACGGCTGGGCGCGGGACGCCACCAACGGCCGGATCCCGACCGTACTCGAATCGCTCTCGGCGGACGCGGTGATGGTCCTGATGAACGCGATCTACTTCAAGGGAGACTGGCGCCAGGCGTTCGACCGGGCCGCGACACGCGAGCTCCCCTTCACGCCACGCACCGGCGCGACGCGCAATGTCCCCATGATGGTGCGCTCCGACTCGGTGCGCGCGGCGGTGGTGGACGGGCGGATGGTCGCCGACCTCGGGTACGGCGGCGACGCGTTCTCGATGACGATCCTGCTGCCGCGGCCGGGCGAGGACGTCGATGCGATGCTCGCCGCGCTCGGTCCGGAGTACTTCAACGCGCTCCCCGAGATGGCGGTCGGGAAGGGCACGGTGCAGCTCCCGAAGTTCCGGCTCACCTGGGAGGCGTCGCTCAACGAGCCGCTCCAGCGGATGGGGATGCCGACGGCCTTCGCGCCGGGGGGCGCCGACTTCTCGCGGCTCAGTGCATCCGAGGGGCGAAACCTCTTCATCAGCCTCGTGAAGCAGAACACCTTCGTCGACGTGAACGAGGTCGGCACGGAGGCTGCCGCAGTGACGACGGTCGTGCTCCAATTGACGTCCGTCACGCCTCGGCTCGACATCATCGTCGACCGCCCCTTCGTCTTCGCCCTGCGCGAGCGGCTCTCGGGCACCGTCCTCTTCCTCGGGCGGATCGTCCGACTCTGATCCGACCGGTCGTGGGGGATTGCGCCGCGCGCGATCGTCTCTTACCGTACCTGCTCTCCGGAACCTCTCCACCCTCCCTGCCCAGGTGCTGCCATGGACTACACGTCGCGCGTCGAAGCAGGGCACCTCGGGTAGCAGCGGCCACGCGCGCCGTTCCTCGCGGATCCACGCCCCTCCTGCTTCGACCTCGCGGGTGGGGCGTTCTTCATACCGGTCCAGACGAGGTCCTGCGTGCATCCCAGTCCTGAATCCATCGCCTTGACGCCCGCTCCCGCCACGAGCGGCGGCGTCTGGCGCGACCTGCGTGACGCGCTCCGCGGCACCCAGCACGATTACACCAGCGGCCCCCTGGGCCGCGCGATCTTCCTGCTCGCCGTCCCCATGGTGGTGGAGATGGCGATGGAGAGCCTCTTCGCCGTCGTCGACGTCTTCTTCGTCGGGCGGCTGGGCTC
>CAZHAG010000198.1:0-2717 GCA_964529705.1 uncultured Gemmatimonas sp.
GTGGACCTCGTGAACACCGTGATCCACGAGCTCACGCACAACCGCTACTTCGCCAAGGGCGAGGCGGTGTTCAACGAGTCGTTCGCGAATTTCGTGGGGGCGCGGGGCGCGGAGCGCTTCTTCCTCTCACGCGGCGACTCCGCCCGCGCCGCGCGCGCCGTGGCGCGGTGGGCCGACGACCGGATGCTCGGTGCCTACTGGGCGCGGCTCTTCACCGAGCTCGACTCCACGTTCCGCGCGCATCCCGCGGACTCACTGCGCGACCGGCGCCTCGCGCTGCGGGACTCCGTCTATGCGGCGTCGCGCCGGACGCTCGTGGACTCGCTTGCGCCTCTGTTCCGCACCATCGACACGGGCTACGCCACGCGCGTCCGGCTCGACAACGCGGCGCTGCTGGCGCGCCGGATCTACCTCACCGACCTCGATGCCTTCGAGCGGGTCTTCGCGGAGGAGGGGCGGGACCTGGAGCGGAGCATCGTGCGGATCATCCGCGAGCACCGCGACGGCCTGCGCCAAGGCGGGCGCTAGGTCGCGCCGCCGCCGGGCATGAAGCGCGCCCGGAGCAGCGCGCGCACGTCCACCGTGGCGGTGACCGTCTCGCCCGGCGTGATCGGTGCCTCGGACGGGGTCTCCAGCACGACCTTCTGGAAGGCGCGCGCCACGCCGCGGTCGATGAAGCGGCTGAGCTGCGAGAGGGAGTAGCTCGCGCCGCGGCGCGTGTCGTAGACGTTGAAGGGGAAGGTGACCGCGAGGTGGTCGCGGGCCCGCGTCATCGCCACGTACATCAGGCGGCGCTCCTCCTCGATCTGGTCGTCGTCGCCCAGTGAGCGCGCCATCGGGAACCACCCGTCCACCGCCCAGATGAGGAAGACCGCGTCCCACTCGCGCCCCTTCGCGCTGTGGGCGGTGGAGAGCACGAGCACGTCGTCCTCGGAGTCGGAGCCGAAGCCCAGGTCGGAGGAGGAGGCCGGCGGGTCGAGGGAGATCGCGGCCAGGAACTCGGCGCGGGCGCCGAAGCCGTCGGCGATCGCCTGCAGGCGGTCGAGGTCCGCGAGGCGGGGCTCCACGCGGTCGTAGCGGGTGCGGAGGATGTCGTCGTAGAGGGCGCGGATGCGCACGATGGCGCGGGAGACGCTCCCCTCCCCGCTCGCGGGCGCCGCGCGGAGCGCGTCGAGCAGCCGCACCAGCGCGCCATGCGCCTCGCGGGCGCGCGGCGGCGCGGTGAAATCCGCGAACGCCTCCGGCGCCCAGGTGCGCGCGAGCATCGCGTCGATCGCGTTGCGCGCCGTGGTCTCGCCGATCCCCGGCATCAGGAGGAGGAGCCGGTACCAGCTCACCTCGTCGCGCGGATTCTCGCTCACCCGGAGGAAGGCGAGCACGTCCTTCACGTGCGCGGCCTCGAGGAACTTGAGCCCACCCCATTTCTCGAACGGGATCCCGCGCGCGGTGAGCTCCACCTCGAGGTCGGCGCTCATGTAGCCGGCGCGGAAGAGCACGGCCATCTCGCGGAGCGGCGTGCCCTCCTCGTGCAGCTCGAGGATCCGGTCCACCACGAAGCGCGTCTGCTGCGGCTCGTCCTGCGCGGTCACGAGCCAGGGCTTCTCGCCCCCCGTGCGCCGCGTGTAGAGCTCCTTGGTGAAGCGCTCCTCGGCGCGCGAGATCAGGAGGTTCGTCGCGTCGAGGATCGGCTGCGTGGAGCGGTAGTTCTCCTCGAGCGTGACCACCGCGGCGCCGTGGTACTCGCGCGGGAAGTCGAGGATGTTCCGGATGGTCGCGCCGCGGAAGGCGTAGATGCTCTGCGCGTCGTCGCCGACCACCGTGAGGTTCCGGTGCACGCGGCACATCCCCTTGAGGATCCGTGCCTGCAGCACGTTGGTGTCCTGGTACTCGTCCACGAGGATCTGGTCGTAGAGCGCCCCGATCCGGTCGCCGATCGCGCGCGCCGCGTCCGTCTCGACCAGCATCGCCCAGTAGAGCAGGAGGTCGTCGTAGTCCACGAGGTTCCGCGCCTGCTTCCGCGCGGTGTAGTCGGCGAAGACCTTCGCGATCTCCTCCTCGAACTCGACGAACTGCGCGTACTCGTCGCGGAGGATCGCGCCGACGGGGATCTCGGTGTTCACGTGGCGCGAGTAGACGTGGTGCAGCGTCCCCTTCTTGGGGAAGCGCTTCGTCTTGTCGGCGACACCGGCGCTCGAGCGCGAGAGCTGCATCAGGTCCTCGGCGTCCCCCTGGTCGAGGATCGTGAAGTCGCCGGGGAGGCCGGCCTCCGGGCCGAAGCGGCGGAGGAGGCGGTGCGCGGTGCCGTGGAAGGTGCCCCCCTGCACGCTCCGGCTCGTGCTCCCCACCAGCCGCTCGGCGCGCGCGAGCATCTCCTGCGCGGCACGGCGGGTGAAGGTGAGGAGGAGGATCCGCGACGGCGGCACCCCCTGCTCGATCAGGTGCGCCACGCGGTAGACCAGCGTGCGCGTCTTCCCCGTGCCCGCGCCGGCGACGATGAGCAGCGGGCCCTCGCCGTGCGTCGCGGCGGCGCGCTGCTTCTCGTTCAGCTCCGCGGCGAAGTCCACCTCGCGGCGCTGGGTCACCTCGCGCGGGCGCGGCGGGTACGGGCGCGGGTCGGTGGACATGGACTGAATATATCCCGAAGCAGGGGCCAATCCAGCATTCGACTGGTGTAGCTTCACCGTCTGGCGCCCGCGCGGGGCGCCGTGGGTCGGTCC
>CAZHAG010000198.1:2817-4024 GCA_964529705.1 uncultured Gemmatimonas sp.
GTCTCGCTCGCGGCGGTGCGGGTGTCCGACGAGAGCGCCTGCGGACGCCGCAGCACCGGGAGCGCCACGGAGCTGCTCACCGTCTGGGACCAGGCCATGACGTCGATCGTCTCGACCTCGCTCGCCTCGGAGGCGCGCGGATTGGTGGCGACGGCGCTGGTCGTCTCGCGCACGATGGATCCGCGTGGCCGTCGGGTGCGCGCGCAGGAGGTGACGTCGAGCACCGGTCGCATCAGCCGCCCGTGGCGATCGCTCTCCGCGGCCGAGTTCCGCGCGCGTGGCTATGCGGAGCTCGAGGCCGACGGCTCCACGACGTACCACGCGCCCGGCCTCGACGTGCTCTCCTCGCCCCTCTTCCTCGAGGACCACTGCCTCCGCATCCAGGCCTCGCGCGAGGCCGGCGAGGTCGGCGTGGCCTTCGCGCCCGCCCCGGGACGATCGCGGAGCGCCGGGATCCGGGGCGTGCTCTGGATGGACCGCGCGACGGCGGAGCTGCGGCGGCTGGAGTTCAGCTACGTGAACGTGCCGGGTGCGCCCCCCGTCGCGGTGGACATCGCGGGCGGAGAGATGCGGTTCGTGCGCCTCCCGGGCGGGACCTCGGTGATCACGCAGTGGGAGATCCGGATGCCGCAGCTGGTGAAGTCATCGCCGCGCGCGCCGCGGGCGCACGTCGAGGAGATCCGGAGCGTCGGCGGTGCGCTCGTCGTGCTCCGGAGCGGTGCGGACACGCTCTTCCGGCGGCCGTCGCTGGAGGTCAGCGGCACCGTCGTGGACTCCGTCTCCGGCCGGCCCGTGCGGGGCGCGGCGGTCGAGCTCGCGGGGACGGGGCAGCAGGTCCGCTCCGACAGCGCTGGCCGGTTCGTGCTCCCCGACGTACTGCCGGGCGAGTACACCGTCGAGGTCCGCACGCCCGCCCTCGATTCCGTCGGAGCGGCCAGTTCGTCGGTGCGCGCGTTCATCGAGGGCGCGCCCGAATTGGTCCTCAGGGTGCCGACGGTCAACGACCTTGCCCGTGTGACCTGCGGCCAACTGCTGCTCGGTGCGGCGGGGCGGGAGAAGGGTGCCGTGCTCGGAGTGCTGCGGGAGGTGTCGGGAAGGCGGAACCTCTCGGGCGCGCGCGTCGTCGCGCGCTGGTCGGAGTTCTCGATCCGCTCCGGCTCCTCGGCCAGCATCATGCGGAGCGAGCGACGGCTGGAGTCCGAGGTCG
>CAZHAG010000199.1:0-3993 GCA_964529705.1 uncultured Gemmatimonas sp.
CGCCGCAGAGGATGCCCCGGTCTACCGCGGCTTCGCCGAGCTCCTCGGCTGGGCGGACGCGCGACGCCGGCTGGCGGTCCGCGCCAACGCCGACACGCCGGCGGACGCACGGATCGCCCGCGGCTTCGGCGCCGAGGGGATCGGGCTCTGCCGCACGGAGCACATGTTCTTCGATGGCGACCGCATCCACGCGATGCGCGAGATGATCGTCGCGCACGACGAGTCCGGACGCCGGCGCGCGCTCGCCAAGCTCCTGCCGATGCAGCGCGCCGACTTCGAGGGGATCTTCGAGGCGATGGACGGCTACCCCGTCACCATCCGGCTCCTCGACCCGCCGCTGCACGAGTTCCTTCCGCACGGCGGCGAGGAGGCGAAGCTCCTCGCGCGCCGCGTCGGCGTCACGCGGCGCGAGCTGATGCGGGTGGTGGAGTCACTCCGGGAGTCGAACCCGATGCTCGGCCACCGCGGGTGCCGCCTGGGCGTCACCTATCCCGAGATCACCGAGATGCAGGCGCGCGCGATCTTCGAGGCCGCCACGGCCGCGTCGCGCCGGAGCGTGATCGTGATGCCCGAGATCATGATCCCGCTCGTCTCGACCGTGAAGGAGTTCGCGCACCAGCGCGCGATCGTGGACCGCATGGCCGCGCAGGTCGCGAAGGAGACCGGCGTGCGGATCAAGTACCTGGTCGGCACGATGATCGAGCTGCCGCGCGCTGCCCTCACCGCGAAGGCCATCGCCGCGGAGGCCGAGTTCTTCTCCTTCGGGACCAACGACCTCACGCAGACCACCCTCGGCCTCAGCCGCGACGACGCGGGACGCTTCCTCCCGCTCTATGTGGAGCGCGGCATCTATCCCGATGACCCCTTCCAGGTGCTGGACGTGGAGGGCGTCGGCCGGCTCATCCAGATGGCGACGGCGGAGGGGCGGAGCGCGCGCAAGGCGCTCAAGGTGGGGATCTGCGGCGAGCACGGGGGCGAGCCACGCTCGGTGGCGTTCTGCCACGAGACCGGCCTCGACTACGTGAGCTGCTCCCCCTTCCGCGTGCCGATCGCACGGCTCGCGGCCGCACAGGCGGTGAAGGGGTGACGGAGCCGACGCCGTACGAGCTCCTGGGCGGTGCGGAGGGCGTGCGAACCCTGGTCGACCGCTTCTACGACCTGATGGACGCCTCCCCCGAGGCCACGACCATCCGAGGGCTGCACGCGACCAGCCTCAAGCGGTCGCGCGAGAAGCTGTACGAATACCTGAGTGGATGGACCGGCGGTCCCCCGCTCTACGAGGAACGCCATGGGCACCCGCGCCTGCGCGCGCGACACCTCCCCTTCGCCATCGGCGCGCGCGAACGGGACGAGTGGCTCTGGTGCATGGACCGCGCGCTCGACGAACACGCGATGCCCGATGAGCTCCGGACGTTCCTGCGCGCGCGCCTGCATCACCTGGCGGACCACATGCGGAACCAGGAAGAGCCCGAGACCGGACGCGCACTCCCCGTGGCAGGCTGACCGATGACCGTCGTCACCGACCTCCTCGCGCTCCTCGAGCTCGAGCGCCTCGAGATCAACATCTACCGCGGCGGGAACCGCGACCTCGGCACGGGCCGCGTGTTCGGCGGACAGGTGTTCGCGCAGGCCCTGGTCGCCGCGCGACGCACCGTGGAGGAGGGCCGCGAGGCTCACTCCGTGCACGGCTACTTCCTGCGCGAGGGGGACTTCCGGGCGCCGATCGTCTACTTCGTGGACCGTCCCCGCGACGGGAAGAGCTTCACCAGCCGGCGCGTGACCGCCATCCAGCATGGGGAAGCGATCTTCCATCTCTCGGCGTCGTTCCATCGCGAGGAGCCCGGGCTCGACCACCAGGTCGCGATGCCGAACGTCCCCGACCCGGAATCGCTCACGAACGACCTGGAGCTGATCCGCGCGCGGAAGGAACTGATCCCCGAGCACCTCCGCGCCGTGCTCACGCAGGACCGGCCGATCGACCTGCGCTCGATCACGCCCTCCGACCCGTTCGCCCCCGCGAAGCCCGGGAGACCGGAGGACGCGCGGCGGCAGGTCTGGTTCCGCCTCACGGAGCGCATCTCGGATGCGACCATCATGCACCAGGCCGTGCTCGCGTACGCCTCCGACTACGGATTCCTGCCCACGGCGCTCCTGCCGCACGGGATCGCCTTCCGCGACCCGCGCCTGATGATCGCCTCGCTCGACCATACCGTGTGGATGCACCGGCCCTTCCGGGCGGACGAGTGGCTGCTCTACGTGAGCGACAGTCCGTCGGCGGCGGGTGCGCGCGGGTTCGTGCGCGGACAGGTCTTCACGCGTGAAGGGGCGTTGGTGGCCTCGGTGGCTCAGGAAGGGCTGATCCGGCTCCGGGAGCCCCGCGGCCCGTAGCGTCGAGGGGGGACTTGCGCCCATCAACATATCTTGATACGTTGATGCATGGCGAACACCCTCGTCCCACCCGCCCATGAGAGCCTGGAGCGCCACGCCACGCTCTTCCAGGCACTCTCCGACCCGCGCCGGCTCCGGATCCTCGACCTGCTCCGGTCCGGCGAGCAGTGTGTCTGCGACCTGCTCACGGACCTCGACTGCGGGCAGTCCCTGCTCTCCTTCCACCTCAAGACCCTGCGCGACGCCGGCCTCGTGACCATGCGCAAGGAAGGCCGGTGGTCGTACTACCAGCTCGTGCCGGACACCTTCGCCCACGCCGAGCAGGCGGTCGCCGCCTACCGCATCCCCGCCCACAAGCGCCGCACGCTTCCCGTGAGCTGCTGCGCCTGATCCCCTTGTCCTGCACCACCGTCCCGTTCCACCTGTCATCCATCAAGGAATGTTGATATGCCGACCACCAGCGAACCCACCACCACCGCCGAGATCCACACGATCGTCCGTGAGAAGTACGGCGCAGCGGCCACCCGGGCCTCCGAGGGTGAACCGTCCGCATGCTGCGGCACCTCCTGCTGCGGCGGCGACGAGAAGGATCCCATCACCTCCGACCTCTACGCCGCCTCCGAGGTGCAGGGCATCCCGGCCAGCGCGGTGCTGGCCTCCCTCGGGTGCGGGAATCCGACCGCCCTCGCGGCACTCAAGCCGGGGGAGACCGTGCTCGACCTCGGCTCGGGGGGCGGGATCGACGTCCTGCTCTCCGCGCAGCGCGTCGGCCCCACGGGCCACGCCTTTGGCCTCGACATGACCGACGAGATGCTCACCCTCGCGCGGCGCAACGCGGAGGCGGCCGGTGCGAAGAACGTCACCTTCCTCAAGGGGCAGATCGAGCGCATCCCCCTCCCCGATGCCTCGGTGGACGTGATCATCTCCAACTGCGTGATCAACCTCGCGGTGGACAAGCCGCAGGTGCTGCGCGAGGCCTTCCGCGTGCTGAAGCCCGGGGGCCGCTTCGCCGTGAGCGACGTCGTCGTCCGCGGTGAGGTGCCCCCGGCGGTACGACGCTCCATGGAGCTCTGGGTGGGCTGCATCGCCGGCGCGCTCGAGGAGCAGGAGTTCCTGCGCCTCCTCGGAGAGGTCGGCTTCGTGAGTCCGTCGATCGAGCCGACGCGCGTCTACAAGGCAGAGGACGCGCGCGCGTTCCTCAAGGATGCGGGCCTCGACGCCGACGCCGTCGCCGAGGAGATCGATGGCGCGTTCTGCTCCGCATTCGTGCGCGCGATCAAGCCGGCGGTGGCGCGGTGAGTGCCGCCGGCAAAGGCGCGGCGGGCGCCGGCGGGACGGTGACGCTCCGGCAGGCGGTCGGGGCCGACACGCCGGCCGTGCTGGCCCTGCTCCGCGCCGCCGACCTCCCCGTGGACGGGGTGCCCGACGTGCTCACGCACCTCGTGGTGGCCGTGCGCGACTCAGGTTCGGGACCGGAGATCGTGGGAGCGGTCGCCCTGGAACGGCACGGAAGCGCGGCGCTGCTGCGCTCCACCGTCGTGGCGCCGGCGATGCGCGGCACCGGCCTCGGCGAACGCCTCGTGCGTCGCGCGCTGGCGGATGCAC
>CAZHAG010000200.1:0-3963 GCA_964529705.1 uncultured Gemmatimonas sp.
TCCCCGCCTTCATGACCAAGGGGGACGTGCGGATCGGCTTCGGCATCATGGGCGGATGGAACCAGTCGCAGGCGCACGCGCAGTTCGTGAGCAACGTCGCGGACTTCGGGATGAACATCCAGGAGGCACTGGAGGCGAGCCGCTTCTCCAAGCGCACCTTCGACGGGTGCGACGTGGACATCGAGGATGGCGTGAGCCCGCCGGTGATCCAGGCGCTGCGGGCGATGGGGCACGACGTGCGCCTCTCGAACGGGCGCTTCACGGACACGTATGGGTATGGGCAGGCGGTGATGTCGAACGGGGCGGGGGTGCACTTCGGGGCGAGCGAGCCGCGGCACGACGGCATGGCTGCGCTCGAGCCGCCGCCGCTCACGCGGAGGCCGCGTTGATGGTCCGCGCGCGATCCGCCGCGCTGGCGCCCGTCGCCGCGCTCCTCGCCGTACTCCTCTCCGCGCTGCCTACCGCGCACGCTGCCGCCCAGTCCCCCGGTACCACGCGCGCCGCGCAGATCAGGGAGCTCGAGGCCTACATCGCGAAGGGCATGAAGGACTGGGAGATCCCGGGCCTCTCGATCGCCGTCGTGCGCAACGACACCATCCAGTACACGCGCGGCTTCGGCGTGCGCGAGCTCGGCGCCGCCGGCGCGGTGGACGACCAGACGCTCTTCGGCATCATGAGCACCACCAAGGCGATCACCGCGCTCGGGCTCGCGCTCCTGGTGGACGACGGCAAGGTGCAGTGGGACGACCCGGTGACCAAGTGGGTGCCCGAGTTCCAGTTCCCGGACGTGTTCGTGACGCGCGAGGCGACGGTGAAGGACCTCCTCACGCACAACCTCGGGCTCGGGAACGCCGACCTCCTCTGGGCGCGGCTCGACCTCCCGCGCGCGGAGATCTTCCGCCGCGTGCGCTTCCTCACCCCCGCCTACTCGCTGCGCGGCGGCTTCACCTACCAGAACGTGATGTACGGGCTCGCCGGCGAGGTGATCGCGCGCGCCTCGGGGATGAGCTGGAGCGAGTTCACGCAGCGGCGCATCCTCACGCCACTCGGGATGACGCGCACCTACACGAGCTACGCCGCGATGCGGGCCGCCGAGGCGAGGGCCGCGGCGCCCAACCAGTCCAAGCCGCACTACAAGGTGCGCGACACCATCCGCGTGATCGCCGACGACGAGGTCGACGAGATCCCCGAGGCGGGAGCGATCTGGTCGACCGCGGCCGACATGGCGAAGTGGGTGCGCTTCATGCTCGACAGCGGCCGCGTGAAGGGAGAGCGCCTCGTGAGCGACGCGCAGTTCCGCGAGATCCTCAAGCCGCAGTCGTTCGTGGACGCGGGGAGCTTCTACCCCACCGCTCGCATCACGCGGCCGCACTGGACCACCTACGGACTCGGCTGGTTCCAGCAGGACTATCGCGGACGCTTCCTCGCCTTCCACACGGGGAGTCTCGACGGGCGCACGGCGATCGTCGGCATCCTCCCGGACGCGCGCACCGGCGTCTACATCTTCGGGAACCTCGACCACGCGGAGTTCCGGCACGCGTTGATGCTCAAGACGCTCGACATCTTCGCGGGGACGAACGGCCAGCAGGTGAACGACTGGAGCGGGGAGTTCCTCTCGCTCTACACGGCGCTGCGCGCGGCGGGGGAGGGGGCGCAGAAGGCTGCCGACGCGAAGCGGGTCACGGGCACGCGCCCCACGCTCGCGCTCGCACAGTACGCGGGGACGTACACGCATCCGGCGTGGGGCGACCTCGTGCTCACGCTCGTGGACGGCGTGCTCCAGATGCGCGTGGGGGTGGGCCCGCAGAACACCGGGCCGCTCGCGCACTGGCACTACGACACCTTCCGCGCCACGCTCGGCGACGGACGCGGGGGTCCGACGCCACTCACCTTCGTGATCGACCCTGAGGGGAAGGTGGCGACGGTGAGCCTGTTCGGGAGCGACGACTACGTCTTCGGGCGGCGTTGATGTCGAAACAGTGTGTCGGTGCCGTCGAGGCGCTCCTCGTTCGGTATTGCGCCGCTTGCTGAGCGCCTTACTGTAGAGGCGCAATTCGTGTGGTAATGCCAGAAGCGGGAGGGGGCTCGTGGACACTGGATGCTTCGTTCGCGCGTGTTTCATCGCTGGACTCGTCACGGCGATCCCGTCGGGAGTGGCCGAAGGGCAGTTCCGCTCGACGGCGAACCAATCGCTGTCCTGCCGAGTTCTGATCGACAGCATTCCGACGGATGTCGATCAGGCCGCGGCGGGCAAGGCGGAGATCGAACGACTCGAGAAGTGCCTGGCGAGGGTCGCCAGCAGCTCGTCGACCGTGTTGGCGCGACTCCGCAAGTCGGCACTGGTCAACGACACCATCGAGGTAATGGATGGGGACGCGATCGTCGCGCGCGTCGCGCCCTCGGAGATCAACACCTTCCTGATCAACCAACACTCTGCGTATCGACGCTTCAAGCGCTGGGTGTCTGCGTATCGACGCGTGATCACGGTGCCCGAGACCAAGGCACAACTGAGCGAGGCGTTGAGCGCCGCCGACGACTCACTGCACGCGGCGCTGGAGCTGCGGGGTCTGAACCAGGTGTTCTCCGCCGTGCTGATGACCGGCGCCATCATCGGTTCCGGGGCAGGCGGTGATGCGGAGGACAGCGAGCGAACGACGTCAGCCACGGCGCACCTCATCTGGGAGTCGAAGCACATCGGCACCGACGACGAGGGCTTCGCGCACATGTCCCATCGCGGCCGGATCGGCTTCATTCCGGCGTTGATGCTCGTGAAGGAGAGCGCCACCGCGAGTGAGGAGAGCGTATACCAGGAGGCGTTCGTGTGGGACCTCGCGGCCCGGTTGAACCGGCCGGTGCTGAGCAAGCACGCATCCGAGTTCACCGCATATGTCCGGGTCGGCCAGACGCTGTTGAACACCAACAGCGTGCTGATCGACCGTGGCCCGGCGAGCGTGCTGGCGCTCCCGGTCGACAATGGAGCGCGCCGCGCCGAGTGGTTCTACGAGGGCGGCCTCGAGTTCAACGCGTTCAACACTTCGCTGGACGTGGTGCACGCGGAGGGCTCCGCCATCTCCTCGCTCTTCTCGATCTCCCTGGCGTACCGCAAGGATAGTCGCTTCAAGAAGCAAGGCGACCTCGTCGCCTTCACCGCGCCGGAGGACCGCGGGGTCTTCCGCTTCCTGATCGACGCGCTCCGGGTCGTCGACAAGCGGCAAGCCAGCGACGCGCCGCGCGTGTTCACGCTTGGCTTTGGCGTGGAGCACGAGTTCTCGCTGCAGCGGGGGGACAATACGGTTCCCGTCGGGTCGAACTTCATCTTCCGTGGCGACGTCGACCTTCTGCGGGCCCTCCAAGGGAAGTAGTGCCGGGCGACGGCCGCACCTACATCCAGGGTTCGTCGGCGGAGGGCCCGTAGATGCTCGGAACCTTCGCGCCCATCGCGCGGAGGTAGATCGAGAGCTGGCCTCGGTGGTGGATCGTGTCGAGGAGCATGAACCAGCAGAAGGTCGAGACGCTCAGCTCGCCGGCCTGCTTCGGCCCGGTCATGAAGATCACCTTCTCGTCCATCCGCGCCTCCTGCGCCTTGGCGAGCGCGCCCTGCAGCGCCTTGGTGCTCTCGTCGAAGGCCTTCCGCACCTCTGCGAGCGTGGCGGGCGCCTTGGGGAAGCTCGGCGGGAACTTCCAGGAGCCGTCGAGGGCCGCGAGCATCGCGCCCTGGCCCATCGTGAAGATGTGGGCCACTTCGCGCGCCGTCTTCACATTGGGGGAGGTCTTGAACTCCCCCTTGTCGTCGGGGATGGCGTGGAGGACCTTGCGCGTCGTGGCGTTCTCGCGGGTCCACACGTGGTGGAACTGTTCGAGGGCGGACATCGGTGCGCTCCTGGGCAGGTGACGAACGGCGGGGGACTCCCCCTAGTACCGGAAGAGCCGGTTGACCTTGAGGACGAACGCCCGGTTCTTGAG
>CAZHAG010000201.1:0-3960 GCA_964529705.1 uncultured Gemmatimonas sp.
CGGCCTGTCAGATCGGCTGGCCAATTTGTCTTAATTGGAATCGGCCTTCTTTCGAGATGTACTAGTATGAGGGCCTCACTCGAAAGAATTCGACGCACCGGCGGTCAGCCGAGTCGCACCAGCGATCAGTCCGGACGAGCCAGCGATCAGTCCGGACGAGCCGGCGATCAGTCGGGATGCACCGGCGAACGGTCTCGACGCACCGGCGATCAGCCGAGTCGCACCGGCGATCAGCTGCGACGCACCGGCGGTCAGTCCCGACGCACCGGCGGTCAGTCCCGATGCACGGGCGTCCAGGCCCGAGACACCGCCGGCCTCTCGCGTCGCACCGGCGGCCATCCGGGTCGCACGGCGTTCAGTCGCCTGGCACCGCAGAGCAGCCGCGACGCATCGTCCGCCAGCCGCCCCGCATCCGCGGTGAGCCTCGGCGCACCGTGCATCAGCTTCTGCGCATCGCCGACGCGCCGCGCGCGCGCCCCGCCCAGCCGACCCGCATCGTCGACCACGCAGTTCGCACGGACCGTCACGCGATCGCCACCTCCTTCGAGGCCGATCGCCATCACGTCACCACCTCATGGAGACTGGGCCATGTACGCCAGGCAGAAGCAGGTGCTCGAGTCATTCGTACGCGTCCGCACGTTCCTGGAGGACTACCCGGCCACGGGATGGCTGACCTATAGCGGCGCGCGGGAGACGCTGGACGAGGTCCTGCAGCGGGCCTTCGCTCACGCCGGCACGCAGGTCTCGGGACCGGCGCTGCACCGCGGCGAGTCGAGTCGGCAGCGGCATCTGATGGGTCGCATCCGCGACCGCCACATGCGACCGATCGTGACGATCGCGCGCGCGCAGATCGAGCCGGGCTCGGACGTAGGCCTGCCCGTCGCGCTCCGGATGCCGAAGGTGCGGCTGGGTGTGACACTGCTCCTCCAGGCGTGCGACGGGATGATGGCGGCCGCGGTGCCCTTCGCGGAAGCACTGATCGCGCACGGCCTTCCGTCCGACTTCCTGGCCCGCTTCGAGGAGGCACGGGAGGAGCTCGATCGTACCCGGAGCCGCCGCGCCGAGCTCACGCAATCGCACATCGGCGCCCGCGCGGGGCTCGCGGCGGAACTGCGTCGCGGCCGGCGCGCGGTCGACCGCCTGGATGCGGTGGTACGCGTGGCGTTCGAGGGCGATGAGGTGGTGCTCACCGCGTGGCGCAGCGCGAAGCGTGTGCGGCTCCTCCCTGGTGCACGGCGCACGCGGGAGCTCGAGCCGGCGGGTGAACCGGGGCTGCGACTGGCGGCGTGACGCAGTCGGATGGCAGCGAGCGGCACTGACGTCGACGGCCTGCCGGGATTCATCCGGCAGGCCGTCACGTTTCGACGATCCCATCCGCTGGCTGGGCCGGGACTCGGAGCTGCCCCCTAGTGCATCCCCTCGCAATGCGCCCGCGCGTCTGCCACGAGGGCATCGCCCTCCTCGTCACACCGACAGATCAGGTGCGCGAAGGGCGACCAGCCGAGGTGCTCGCAGTGCGCGACCATGTGCGCGCCCTGCGCCTCCAGCGGATGCACGGTGGGGAAGAGCCCGGTCCAGAAGAGCCCCACGGCGAGCAGCGCGGTGAGGAGGTGCGAACGTCGGACGTGACTGCGTGCCGCGACGCTCTCCCCCATCAGCCGCCGGACTCGACGCTCCACGAGGTCGGGGGTGTCGGCGGCGAGCATCCCGACGCCCATCAGGCGGGGCGAGCGCGGCGTGACCGATGCACGGCCCGCGAACGCGGAGGCGAGGGTCACGATCGCTTCCGCAAGCACGAGGGCTCCCGGAACACCCGGTGCGCCCGCGGCCCGTGCGTCGATCGCACGGGCGGCCTGATCGTCCGCGAGGATCTCCACCTCCTCGGCGAGATCATCCGCGAGGCGGCGGAAGAGCGGGAGCCAGAAGAGCGCCTTGGCGACGAAGCGCATGGCGAAGAGGCGTGCCGGGTCCCTCCGCCGAACGTGCGCGCTCTCGTGCGCCAGCACCGCGACCAGCTGCTCGGCCGAGAGCACCCGCAGGCTCTCCGCGGCGAGGAGCACTCGGGGACGCAGCCACCCGATCGTCAGCGCCGGCGTCGGAAGGCCGTGCACGAGCGCCACCCGTGAGGGAGTGAGCCCCGCCGCCTTGGCGGCGCGAGTCAGCACGGACTCGGGCGCCGGGCGCTGGAGACGCAGCGAACCGACGATCGAATCGTGGCGGTGCCAGGCGAGCGCGCGGTCCCACGCGGCGTAGAGCAGGCCGGCCATCAGCACGAGGTGGAACGCCCCCTGCACGGGCGCGAGCAGGGCATGCACCGCCGCGAGGCAGAGCGCGCCGAGGTGCTGGTACTCGCCGAGCCGGGAGGCCACGGCAGCGCCGAGTGGTGCCGAGAGCAGCGGGCCGAGCGCGAACGCGGTGAGGAGCCCGAGCCCCATCACCGTCGCGCGACGATGCCGGCGCTCGGTGGCCGTCATCCCTTCGCCTCGCGCATCCGGCGACGCACGAGCCGCGAAAGCTCGGCGAGGCGGTCGGCGTCGCCGGCGGCCAGCACGTCAATGAAGGAGGAGGCCACGGCCTCGGGACCGAAGTCGAGGATCCCCTCGACCATCTGGCGCGAGGTGGTGGCGAGGAACTCCTCGCGTGAGGCGGTGGGCGCGTAGTGCAGGAGGTCCGAGATCTTGCGCCGGGAGAGGAGGCCCTTGGTGACGAGCTTGTTCAGCACGGTCACCACGGTGAGGAGTGCGACCGCGTGCTCCTTCGCCACCTCCGCGTGCACCTCACGCGCCGTGGCGGGTGTGTCGAGCTCCCAGACGACTTCCATGACCCGGGCCTCGAGGTCGCCGAGGACCTTGGCGATGCCGTCGGCGTCGAGGCGGATGGTGGAGGCGGTCGGCGGACGCCGCCGGGCGGATCGATCGGACATGGTCGCGCGGGTTCGGGACGTGGGGCGGACTCGTGGAATCTAGCGGAGTCGCGTGGGCGTTGCCTTGGCGGACGGGGCGACTGGTGGGAGCGCGAACGGCAGGGGAGATTGGCTCGGAGTACAGGAGGCCGCATGGATCACACCGAGCACCAGCATCACGAGCAGCACGCGGGCGCCACCAACGGCCACGACAAGCATGCCGGCCATTCCGTCGAGATGTTCCGGCGGAAGTTCTGGCTGACGCTGGTGCTGACCGTGCCGACGCTGGTCTGGGGGGAGATGCTCGGTCGCCTTCTCGGCTTCACACCGCCGGCGGTTCCCGGCGCCCGTTGGATCCCCGTGGTCTTCGGGACCGCCGTGTACCTCTACGGCGGCTGGGTCTTCGTGCGCGGCGCGTGGGGGGAGCTCGCCGACCGGAAGCCCGGGATGATGACGCTGATCTCGCTCGCGATCACCGTCGCCTTCGTCTTCAGTCTCGCCGTCAGCCTTGGCTTCGAGGGGATGCCGCTCTGGTGGGAGCTCGCCTCCCTCGTGACGATCATGCTCTTCGGCCACTGGATGGAGATGCGCTCCATCAGTCAGGCCCAGGGTGCGCTCAAGGAGATGGCGAAGCTCCTGCCGAACACCGCGACGCGACTCGAGGAGGGGCGCCCGGTGGACGTGCCGCTCTCGGCGCTGCGCGAGGGAGACCTCGTCCTCGTGCGGCCGGGCGCCGGCGTTCCGGCCGACGGCGTGGTCCGCGAGGGCCGGAGCGCCGTGAACGAGTCGATGCTCACGGGGGAGTCCCGGCCGATCGGCAAGGAGGCGGGGGACAAGGTGATCGCCGGCACGGTGAATGGCGAGGGCTCGCTCCGCGTGGAGGTGACGAAGACGGGCGACCGCACGGCGCTCGCGGGGATCATGCGGCTGGTGGCGCAGGCGCAGCAGTCCCGGTCGCGGGCCCAGATCCTCGCGGATCGCGCCGCGTTCTACCTCACACTCGTCGCCATCGGATCCGGGGCCCTCACGGCGATCGTCTGGACCGTCCTGGGCGCGCC
>CAZHAG010000202.1:0-3958 GCA_964529705.1 uncultured Gemmatimonas sp.
CGCAGGCCGAGTCGGGCGCGAGCGCGGCGGGATAGGAGCCATCGCGGCAGCGGAGTGTGGCGCCGTTGGGTCCGGCACCGCGCACGGACTCGACGGGCCGGCGGGCGGGAGCGGGAGCGCCCGGCGCGGCCGGGCGGGGGTTCACGACGATCGCGGTGTCCTGTGCGTCGAGCGCCTGCGGCGCCGCGGCGGCGAGGAGGAGGGCCGCGCCACCCACGATCAGGGCGCGCGACGAGATGCGATGGAGCGAGGCGTTGGTCATCATGGGCGTGTCGCCACCCCGAGTTGATAGGTCTGGATGTTGGGGCCGGTGACCGTGATCGAGCCGCCAGCGGGACCGGTGGCGCGGATCCAGAAGGAGATGCTCGACGCGCCGATCGGGATGGTGGTGGTGGTCAGGTTCCCGCCACCCACGGCCACCGCCTGCAGGCCGCCGCCACTCGTGAACGTGAGCGACATCGGCGCGGTCACCGGTTCGAGGACGGAGAACTCGTCGGGTCCCTGCAGTCGCAGCGTGACGAGCACCGAGTCCCCCTGGCGGATCGTCGGCGGGATGAACGTGATCGCGCGCAGCAGGTTCCGTCCGACATCCACGATCGCGGTGTCCGGGGCGTAGCCCGGCGCGCTGACGATGAGCGTATCGGTGCCGAGCGACACGCCCTCGAGCGAGAAGTAGTGGAAGGATCCCTGCGACGGGTCGACCAGGACGCTGTCGGGCGCGACGCGGACTCGGCCCCCCGTCGAGGTGACACGCGCCCACCGTACGGGACCGATGGTCGCCGAGCTGAAGTAGAGGTCGGACGCCTGCGACGCGGCGCCGAGCCCCACCTTGAAGCCGTACTGTCCGAAGAGCAGCTCGTTCGCCCGCACCTCGACCGGGGACGACGCGGGGATCACCGCCTGCAGGATATTCCCGCGGCGGTCCTCGATGGTGACGTTGCCGCGTCCGGGTGCGACGCCGCGCAGGGTCTGCAGGCGCACCGCGTACTCCCCGACAGCGAAGGTGGCGATCGAGTCCGCCCCGGCGCTGAGGATCGACGGATCATCGACCCGGAGCCGGATCGGCACGGGCACGGTGGCTTCCCGCGTGTATCCGTCGAGGTCCGTCAGGTACAGGTCGATCTCCGCCAAGCCGTCGACGCCGAGCGTGGTGCCGTAGTAGGCGTAGGGGCTCACCGTCGAACGCGTGACATAGACGTCCTGGCGCGACTCGGCGAAGCCTGCCGCATTGGCCGTGATCCGCGCGCTCCCGACGCTGTCCCCCGCGACGAGGGAGTAGTACGCGTAGGAGCTGAACGGTTCGATCAGCACCGAATCCGTGACCGAGACGGCGGACGGCGACGAACTTGCCAGCCTGACCCAGAGCGAGTCCGGGCCCGGATCGTCACGATACACGTAGTTCTCGAACGGGTTGCTCTGCTGGTTGATGCCGAGCACCGGCGAGCCGCCCCCGAGATAGAGCGTGCGCAGGCCGACGAAGACCTCCTGCGAATCCGTGTCGAAGAACCCGGACGGATCGATGAGCCTCAACCAGGCAGACCCGGGGCGGACGTAGCGCACGATCCCGTATCCCCCCGTCTCCGCCCCCGGGGCGCCCGCGTTCACGCGGATCGTGTCCCGGATCACCCGGATGATGGTGGTGTCGGATGAGACGAAGCGGAACCGCACCGTGTCGGACGTGCTCCGATACGAGAAGAGGGAGGACGGCCGCATGCTCGCGCTCACGAACTCGTCCTGCTCCCCGACGTACCCGCTGTACTGTGCGAAGATCTCGGCGGTGGACGTCCCGACGCTCACGAAGAGCGTGTCCGAGGCGTGGCCCGCCGCCGAGACGATGATCGTGTCCAGGCCCGTGCTGGCACCTGCGCGGAGTCCGAAGGTCCAGGACCCCGAGCCCGCCCGGATGGAGTCCATCGCCGCGACCGGCACGACACCCGCCGGACCCTGCCGCGTGATCGTGATCGGCAGTGCGTTCGTCGGCGGCGACCGGCGGATGACGGTCATCGGCATGATGAGGCCGCGGCCGGTGACCTGCGTGGCTGCGCCGCTGATCTCGAGCCGTCGCGGTTGCACCGTGATCAGGCCGGACGTGTCCGACCGGAAGTTCGGCGCGCTCAGGACGAGGAGCGCCGTGCCGGGCCCGATCGCCCGCACCCGCGCCGTGTTGCTGCTGGAACTGCCGGGGAGGAAGCGGGCGATCGAGTCGGTCACGAGCATGACCGCTGGATTCGTCGAGCGGAGCATCGCGACCACCGTGTCGGCGGCCGGACGCGAGACGTTGACGCCGTCGCGCATCGAGACGCTCATCGAGTAGGACGCGCTGTCCGCGTTGATGTTCCCGCCGCCCCCGAACGTGCTGAGGAAGAGGTCCGGCGTCGTCACCGTCCAGGCGCGGACGTCCGGGGTGATCCCGGGCACGGTGATGGTGATGTTCGCCGATCCCACGCCCTTGCCGAGCAGTCGCACGAAGGGCGAGGAGCCGTTGGTCGCGAAGGGCAGTTCGGGTGTCAGGACCGCGAGCACGCTGGTGTCGCTCGAGGTGATGGTCGCCGTCTGCCCGGTCGTGATGATGTTGCCGCCCCCGAGGAGTTGGAGCCGCATCGACTCGTGGTACTGGCCCCGGCCGATCCGGAAGTACGGTTCCTGCACCTGCAGCGTCGCACCCTGCACCGTCACGAGCACCGAGTCAGTGGCGTATCCTGGCGCCGTGGTCCGGATCCAGGCGGTGCCGGCGGCGAGGCCGCGGACGCGCACCTGGGTGTCGTGCCGGTCGGTCCCGATCGGTCCCGTCTCGATCACGCGCGCGACCGTCGGATCACTGCTGGAGGCGCCCACGGAGAGCGGGCTGCCTCGCGGCGGATAGGCATACGAGGCCGTCGTGACGGAATCGATCGACCCGTACACCAGCAAGTCGTAATCGCTGCCGACCGCCAGCACCGGATTGGACTGCGCGATCACGAGCCAGGGCGGCACGACGGTCACGGGGAAGGAGTCGGTCGCGAAGCCCGGGGCGCTCACGACGATCCAGGTCGAACCCGGCTGGAGCCCCTCATAGAAGAAGAGTGCGTCCGCTCCGTAGTAGTACGAGTTCGCCGGGATCACGACGGCGCTGTCCGTCCGCACGACCGCCGGATTCCGGCTCGTGATGCGCACGCGGACATCACGTGCGACCGAGTAGTTCACGTACACCTCGGCGCCGTTGCGATGCCCCACCGGCATGGCGGAGTTGAGGGACACGCCGAAATAACCGTAGAGATAGAACTGCGCGGGTCCGATGTAGAGGGTCAGGTCACCGCTCGCCATCTGCGGGGCGGTCGCGGTGACCGAGATCCCGTTCGCAGCGGGGGCCAGCGGCAGGAACACCACGTACCCGCTGAGCTGCCCCTCCGGGATCGTGACGATCGCGGAGTCACCTGGCGTGCCGAGGATGGCCACTTCCTCCGGCGTCGTCCGGACGTCGTAGCAGTAGAGGTCGCACGGATCGCTCGGCGGCGTGCGACCCGAGCCGGCGGCCACCTTGAGCGCCAGCGTGTCCGGCGACCGGACCACGACCGTCGCACCGCCCTGTCCCGCCGGCGCGCTCAGTCGGACGAGGAAGGGCAGGGTGTCGCCGACGAGCGCCGAGCGACCACTGTACGCGCCGAAGAAGATCCCCACCGAGTCCACGGTGACGAGCACCGAGTCGTTCCCGGCGCTGGAGCTCACGACGGCGTAGGTGCTGCCGACGCCGCGCCCGGAGATCGACAGCGAGCGGAAGCCGACCCCGGCGCCGAAGACCGTCGAATCCACCGTCCACTTCGCCACCAGCGAGTCGCGCGTGACGAGCTGCGCGACCACCGCGGCACCAGACGGTGGCGTGATGAACACGGGGATCGTGCGCGTGCTCCCGATCGTCGCGCCGATCTGGTCGGTGCCGATGAAGAGCGTCGGCGTCCCGCCGCCGGTGAAGATGGTCGCG
>CAZHAG010000203.1:0-3923 GCA_964529705.1 uncultured Gemmatimonas sp.
CACGAGCGCTTCGCGGTCTGGAGCAACTCGATCGCGGTCGGGAGCCCGGAACGGCAGGCCATCGAGCAGCAGCGCGGCCAGCCCTGGACCATCTCGGGGCGCTTCAACCACTACCGGTTCGACATGAACCGCGACCTGATGGCGATGACGCAGAAGGAGGTGCAGGCCATCACGGGGGGGATGCTCAAGTGGCACCCGATGGTCGCCGCCGACCTGCACGGCTACACGTCGACGTTCTACATGGCGCCCGCCGCGCGGCCGGTGAACGCGAACATCTCCGGCTGGCCCGTGAAGTGGGCCGAGATGATCGGGAAGGGGAACGCGGCGGCCTTCGACAAGTTCGGCTGGCTCTACTACGTGCGCGACAACTTCGACCTGTATTACCCCGGCTACTATGACTCCTGGCCGGCGCTCAACGGCGCGATGGGCACCACCTACGAGACTGACGGCGGACCCGCCCTCCTCAAGCGGCGCGAGGACGGCACCCTCCTCTCACTGCGTGACGGCATCTCCAAGCACTACGAGGCCGCGATCGCGACGTTCGAGACCTCGGCCCGCGGCGCACGCGAGATGGTGCGCGACTATGCCGCGTTCCGCGCCAAGGCCGTCGCCGACGGCCGCACCGGCACGATGAAGCGCGTTGTCTTCCTCCCGGGCAGCGACCCGGCGCGCGCGGCCGAGCTCGCCGCGGCCCTGATGCGCGCCGGGGTGGAGGTGAGCCGGACCACGGCGCCGCACACGAGCGCGCGGGCGCGCAGCTACAATGCCGACGGCACGGCCTCCCGCACCTTCCCCGCCGGCAGCTACGTGGTGGACCTCGCCCAGCCGCAAGGGAAGGTCGCCAAGGCCGTGCTCGAGGCGGACCCGGAGCTCGACGCGGTATTCGCCAAGAACCAGTACGAGAAGTTCGCGCACAACAAGACCCGCTCGCGCAACAGCAACGACACCGAGGGTTACGAGTTCTACGACGTCTCCGCGTGGGCGCTCCCGGTGGCGTTCGGCGTGGAGGCGTACTGGACCGAGGACGCGCCAGCCATGCAGGGTGAGCTCCTCTCGCTCGCGAACGGCGTGCGCGTGAACGGCGAGGTGCTGCCGCATGCGATCAGCGGTGGGATCGTCGAGGGGATGGGCGCGTCCTCCTCCTACCTCTGGCGCAATGACCGCGACGGCGCGGCCAAGATCGCCGGCCGGCTCCTGCAGGAGGGGTACCGCATCGCGATCGCCGCCGAGCAGATCCAGACCGGCAGCACCGTCTGGCCGCGGGGCACCTGGGTCGCCCGCGTCTCGCGCAACGACGCCACCATGGCTGCACGCATCGACGCCCTCGCAAAGGAGGCGGGCGTCGAGGTGCGCGGGGTCTCGACCGCCTTCCCCGAAGCACTGCAGTACGGCACGGGCTCGGGCGTCGTGGTCTCGCTCAAGGAGCCGAAGATCGCCCTCGTGGGCGAGACGGGCATCTCGCAGACCAGCTATGGCGCGACCTGGTGGACGCTCGAGCAGCGCTACGGGCTCCGCTTCACCCCCATCTCCTCGGACGCACTCTCCGGGAACCTCTCGGCCTTCAACGTGATCATCATCCCGAACGGGAACGTCTCCCGGCTCGGGAAGGGAGAGGCCCTCAAGAGCTGGGTGCAAGGGGGCGGCGTGCTGATCACCTTCGGCGGCGCCACCGGGTGGGTCACCCGCGAGGACGTGGGGATGACCTCGGTGCGGCGCATCCAGTGCGAGGAGAAGAAGGATTACAAGGCCGCGCCCGCCACGCAGGCGCCGCTCGACTCGCTGCGCGCCGCGCAGAGCCCGAACAGCTGCGCGGACGATATCGCCGACCTCCCGGGGAGCCACTTCGACGTGGTCTTCGACCTGAAGCACTGGCTCACGCTGGGGCTCTCGCAGCAGCGTTCCACCGTGCTCATGGGGGGCAGCAGCTTCTACACCCTTTCCAAGGACGGCGGGAACGTCGCCGTCTTCCCGACCACGGGCACGCTGCGCCGCGGCGGGTTCGTCTTCCCCGACAACAGCGAGCGCCTGCTCAAGGGGAGCACGCTCATCACGCAGGAGCGCGTAGGCAGCGGGAACCTCGTGATGTTCGCGAACGAGCCGATGTTCCGCGCCTGGTGGCGCGCGCTCGACCGGCTCGTGCTCAACGCGATGCTGCTCGGCACGTCGTTCTAGGCGGCGCTGCAGGATCGCTGCAGGATCGCTGCGGGATCGTCGGCGAGATCGCTGCGGGATCGCGGTGGGGCAGCGCCGCGCGAGGGCGAGAGGCACTCGTGGAAGCATGAGGGGCACCGCGCCAGGCGCGGTGCCCCTCGTGGCATACGGGACTCCGGGGCGCCGCCTAGGGCCGCTTGCGCGCGGGGCCGGACTTGGTCCAGATCACCACCACGCCGCACCCGGCGTTCCGCCCGGCGAACTCCCCCGGGACGTCGGCGCCACCGGTGTAGATCTCAAGCCCCTCGATGTCGCGCACCGCGATGAGCGGGCCGAAGAAGTTGTCCGGCCTGCCATCCACGATGTACTCCGGGTAGCACCCCTGGTTGGCGCGGGCCATCCGGATCACGCACCCCCGGCCTCCGCCACACTCCACGGCGACGCCGCGCATGCCGCGCACCGCGTCGGTGAGGTTCGCGAAGCCGCTGGAGTCGATCTGCTGGTAGGTCAGGTACTGACCACGCCCCGTCTTCATCCGCCGCTCGAAGTCCTCGTACCGGACACCCCTGGGTGCGTCGGCGGTGACCTCCGTTGGCGCCAGCGGCTGGATGCTCTGCCGGAGCGAGTCCTGCAGCGCCTGTGACGAGTCGAGCTCGAAACGCTGGACCATCACTTCCCCCGGCGCGAAGGCGAGCACCACGGCCGCGTTCGGGAACCCCTCCGCCGTGAAGAAGAAGCGCACGATCCCGGACGAGAGCCCACGGATCTCGAACCGCCCCACCGAATCCGTCTGCACCACTGCCCCCGTGGTGCTCACCACGACCCGTGCGCCGGCGAGCGGCTTGGCCGTGGCCGCGTCGAGCACCGTGCCCCTGAGCACTGCCGGCCGCGACGACTGGGCCCCCGCGACGGACGCGAAGACCAGAAGCGTGGCAGGGAGCAGTCGGAGGAGCGATCGGAGGGTCATGTGTCGCGAGATCAGGTGACGAGACGCAGGGTGGGACTCAAGAGTGGAACACGAAGGGGGACGCGGGCGACGCTGGTGCGTCGAACTCGTCCCCCTTCGATACTACTCAGTCCGCCGGGATCCGGTCCGAGGACCGGCCCGGCGGCACGGCCCCAGGATCAGGGAGGCGTCGGCGAGTTCGCCGGGCCCGACCCGCCCCAGGTGTACAGCGGCTGCGCGAACACGCCCAGCTCCTTCGCCGGGACCGGCATCTCACGCGGCGTGCCGGGGAGGAGGCCGTTCGGCACGCGCCGGCGCATGTAGTACGACGACGCACCCAGGCCGAGCAGCTCGATCTCCTGCTCGTACCGCAGCTTGGTGCGCAGGCTGGCCTGGCCCTCTGCGGCCGTGGCGGCCGAGAGACCACCGCGGGTGACGCGGGTGTTGTTGATGAGCGTGGCGGCCGTGGCGAGCGAGGTGTTCTGCTCGATGAGGGCCTCCGCCCAGAGCAGGTCGTTCATGCCGGCCGAGACGAGAGGCGCGGGGCCGTTGCCACCGTAGATGCCGGTGGGCGACTGCGTGCCCGTCAGGTCGTAGCGGACGTGGCCGATGTTGGACTGGTGGTAGGTGCCACGCGCCGAGTTGAAGATCTCCTGCGACGACCACATGAAGTCGGAGCCGCCGTTCGCCGTGCGCGGCACATTGCCGAAGCCCGGGATCATGGAGGCGTTGCCATAGGAGCCGTCGCCCAGTCGACGGTCCGCCGAGTTGGGCTGCGGGTTGCCACCGGTCGGGTACGGGTGCACCTGCGACGCGTCGAGCATGT
>CAZHAG010000204.1:0-3921 GCA_964529705.1 uncultured Gemmatimonas sp.
GATCGCGATCAACCGCGTGGCCAAGGTCGTGAAGGGTGGCCGGCGCTTCTCGTTCAACGCCCTCGTCGCCGTCGGCGACGGCAAGGGGCAGGTGGGCGTGGCGACGGGCAAGGCGAACGAGGTCTCGGAAGCGGTCCGCAAGGCCGTGGACGGGGCGCGCCGCGGCATGGTCTCCATCCCGATGACGGGGGCGACCATCCCCCACGCGATCGTCGGCAAGCATGGCGCCGGCGAGGTGCTCATGAAGCCGGCCGCACCGGGTGCCGGCGTCATCGCCGGTGGCGCGGTGCGCGCGATCATGGAGTGCGCGGGGATCAGCGACATCCTGACCAAGTCGCTCGGCTCCACGAACCCGCACAACATGGTGCTCGCGGCGCTCGACGGGCTGACCAGCCTGACGACCGTGGAGCAGATCGCGCGCGAGCGTGGCGTCGAGGCCTCGTCGCTCGGCTACCGCTCGCGCGCCAAGTCGAAGGAGGCCGTGTAATGCCGCGGACATTCGTGTGGCATCCGGGGAAGGGCCCGAAGCACACCGTGCCGAACACCCTGACCAAGGGGAAGGTCCGCATCACGCAGGTGCGGTCCGGGATCGGCCATGACAAGCGCATGAACGCGACCCTGGAGGCCCTCGGCCTCCGGCACCACCAGGATGCGGTGGTGCACCAGGACTCGCCGGCCCTGCGCGGGATGATCAAGCGCGTGCGCCACCTGGTGGACGTCACGCCCGTGAAGGAGTAAGCGATGAGCGACGAGAAGATCACACTCAGTACCCTGGCCCGCACGCCGGGCTCGCACCGCAACCGGAAGCGCCTCGGGCGCGGCCCCGGCTCCGGCACGGGCAAGACGTCCGGCAAGGGACACAAGGGCATCAAGGCGCGCTCGGGCCACCACGGCCATGGCGGCAACAAGCCGCACTTCGAGGGCGGCCAGATGCCGATCACGCGCCGCGTGCCGAAGCGCGGGTTCCACAACCCGGCGCGGGTCGAGTCGCAGGTGGTGGGGCTCGACGACCTGGCGCTGGTGACGGGGAACGAGGTCACGATGGAGACGCTGTTCGCCGCGGGCCTGGTGAAGGTGACCAAGGGTCCGGTGAAGCTGCTGGCGAACGGCGAGATCGACCGCGCACTCACGGTGCGCGGCCTCAAGGTCAGCGGCTCGGCGCGCGAGAAGATCGTGGCGGCGGGCGGCACGGTCGAGGAGTAGCGCGTGGCCCAGGCGAACCCGATGGCGGCGGTGAGCAACATCTACCGCACGCCGGAGCTCTGGCAGAAGATCACGTTCACGTTCCTCTGCCTGGCCATCTACCGGCTCGGCTCGCACGTGACGGCCCCCGGCATCGACGTCACGGCGATGCTGGACTTCTTCGCGAACCAGGGCGGCGGGCTGCTCGGGCTGTACGACCTGTTCGTGGGCGGGAACCTCTCCCGCTCCACGATCTTCGCGCTCGGCATCATGCCGTACATCTCCGCCAGCATCTTCATGCAGATCGGCGCGGCCGTGGTGCCGCAGCTCGACAAGATGCAGAAGGACGAGGAGGGCCGGAAGAAGATCACGCAGTACACCCGCTACGGGACCGTGATCCTCGCGGCCATCCAGGCGTACGGCTACGCGCTCTTCACCTCGGGCGTCACCGGCGCGGTGCAGAACCCGGGCACCGGGTTCGTGATCCAGATGGTGCTCTTCCTCACGACGGGCGCGCTCTTCGTGATGTGGCTCGGCGAGCAGATCACCGAGCGCGGCCTCGGCAACGGCGCCTCGCTCATGATCTTCTTCTCGATCGTGGAGCGGGCCTGGCCGAGCATCTTCCAGATGTTCTCGTTCGTCTCGACGGGCGCGGTGTCGGTGCTCTCGCTCCTCGGGATGACGGCCATCATGCTCGGCGTCGTCGCCGGCGTCGTGGCGATGACCCTGGCCGCGCGGCGGATCGCGATCCAGATCCCGCAGCGCACCATGGCCAAGGGACGCCAGCGCGAGGCGGCGAAGAACTTCATCCCGCTGCGCGTCAACAGCGCGGGCGTGATGCCGATCATCTTCGCGCAGTCGCTGATCGTGGTGCCGGGGGCGGTGGCCCAGTTCTCGGGCAACCAGTCGATGGCGCAGTTCGCCGACCTCTTTGCGCCCGGGACGATGTGGTACTTCATCCTCTCGGCCGTGCTGATCATGTTCTTCACGTACTTCTACACGTCCATCATCTTCAATCCGGTGGACCTGGCGGAGAACCTGAAGAAGCAGGGCGGGTTCATCCCGGGGATCAAGCCGGGGTCGAAGACGGCGGAGTACATCGACCAGGTCGTCACGCGCATCACCCTCCCGGGCGCGATCTTCCTCACGGTGATCGCCCTCCTCCCGATCTGGCTGGCGGACCTCTTCGGCGTGCCCTTCCAGTTCGGCGGCACCTCGCTGCTCATCGTCGTGGGTGTCGCGCTCGACACGATGGCGCAGATGCAGCAGCACCTGCTGCTCCGGAAGTACGACGGCTTCATGAAGAAGGGCCGCGTGCGCTTCCGCGGGCGCGGCGCCCAGTCGTCGGGCTACTGAGGCCGATGGCGTGATCGTCGTCCTGCTCGGGCCACCGGGTGCAGGCAAGGGGACGCAGGGGGAGCGGATCGCCGCCGCCCTCGGCGTCCCCAAGCTCGCTACGGGGGACGTGCTCCGCGCCGCCGTGAAGGCGGGGACGAAGCTGGGCCTCGACGCCAAGGGATTCATGGACCGCGGGGATCTCGTCCCCGACGCCGTGATCCTCGGCATCATGAAGGAGGCGCTCGCGGAGCCGGCGCAGGCCAAGGGCGTGATCCTGGACGGCGTGGTGCGCACGGTGCCGCAGGCCGAGGGGCTGGCCAAGGTCACCAAGGAGCTCGGCCGGCGCGTGGACGTCGTGCTCACCTTCGACATCGCCGACGACCTGCTCGTGGATCGGCTGTCAGGGCGCACCACCTGCGACTCCTGCCAGAAGCCGTTCACCGGGCTCGAGCCGGGCACCAAGTGCCCCGAGGGATGCGGCGGCACCCTGGTGCGCCGCAAGGACGACGAGCCCGAGGCGATCCGCAACCGGCTGCGCGTTTACCACGAGCAGACCGAACCGGTGCTCGGCTGGTACGTGAAGCAGGGCGCGAACGTGCGTCGGATCGACGCGGTCGGGTCGTTCGACGACGTCACGGCGCGCGCCCTCGCCGCCGTCGGTCGGTGATCCAGCTCAAGAGCCCCCGCGAACTCGACATCATGGCGGCGGGCGGCCGGATCCTCGCCGCCACGCACCAGCATGTGAAGGCCGCGGTCGCACCGGGCGTCAGCACCCTCCAGCTCGACGGGCTGGTGGAGTCGTTCATCCGCTCCCACGCTGGCGCGACCCCCTCGTTCAAGGGCCTCTACGACTTCCCGGGCTCCGCCTGCATCTCCATCAACGATGAGATCGTGCACGGGATCCCCTCGGCCAAGCGGGTGCTCGCCGAAGGGGACATCGTCACCGTCGACATCGGCGTGCACTACGGCGGTTTCCACACCGACTCCGCCTGGACCTACGCGGTGGGAGAGATCGCACCTGAGACGCAGCGGTTGATGGATGTCACCGAGGCCTCGCTCTGGGCGGCGATCAGGGTCGCGACGCTCGGCAACCAC
The DNA here is from genome assembly GCA_964529705.1 of uncultured Gemmatimonas sp. Classification (GTDB taxonomy): domain Bacteria; phylum Gemmatimonadota; class Gemmatimonadetes; order Gemmatimonadales; family Gemmatimonadaceae; genus Pseudogemmatithrix. Next base: position 3,616 of record CAZHAG010000204.1, read on the forward strand.
ATCGGCGACATCGGGGCCGCGGTGGAGGAAGTGGTGACCAAGGGCCGCTTCAGCGTGGTGCGCGACCTCGTCGGCCACGGCGTGGGGGCGGCGATGCACGAGGAGCCGCAGGTGCCGAACCATGGCAAGCCGAAGCGCGGCCCCAAGCTCCAGGCGGGGATGACGCTGGCGATCGAGCCCATGGTGAACGCGGGGGGCGCGGCGACGCGGACGCTCAGCGACAAGTGGACGATCGTCACGCTCGACGGGTCGATGTCGGCGCACTTCGAGCACACGGTGGCGATCACGGCCGAGGGGCCGAGGGTG
>CAZHAG010000205.1:0-3778 GCA_964529705.1 uncultured Gemmatimonas sp.
CCCACCCGAACGGCAAGCTGCTGTTCACGGCGCGCATCATCCCGTACCGCGGCTCGTGGGTGGAGTTCTCGCTCGACGTCAACGACGTCATGCACGTGCACATCGATCGCAAGCGCAAGCTGCCGGTGAGCGTGCTGCTGCGCGCCCTGGGCTTCGTGGGCGACCGCGAGATCCTCGAGCTGTTCTACGAGAAGGAAACGCTCGACGTCCGGGCCAAGAAGGCCGAAGCCGCGCTCGGCCGCATCTGCGCCCAGGACATCGTCGACGAGTCGACGGGCGAGATCCTGCTCGAGGCCAACGACGAGTTGAGCGCCGAGAAGATCGAGGTCATCAAGAAGGCCGGTCTCGACACGCTCGACGTCTTCGTCATCCCGATGCAGGACGAAGCCGACGTCATGCGCAACACGCTGCGCAAGGATCCGACGCACTCGCAGGAAGAGGCGCTCCACCGCATCTACAACCTGCTGCGTCCCGGCGAGCCGCCCCGCGCGGACTCCGCCCGCGAGATCCTCAACAAGCTGTTCTTCAATCCGAAGCGCTACGACCTGGCGCGCGTGGGCCGCTACAAGCTCAACCAGAAGCTGCCGCACCAGTGGCTGCTTCCGGCGGGCGAGGTGCGCCGCCGGCTGGGTCTCGGCATCCCGGCGCTCGACCACACCACGCTGTGCCGCGAGGACTTCATCGTCATCGTCAAGTACCTGCTGCTGCTGCGTTCGGGCGGCGAGGTGTTCACGGACCGCGGCGGCGAGACGGCGATCACGGACGACATCGACCATCTCGGCAACCGGCGCGTGCGCTCGGTGGGCGAGCTGCTCGCCAACCAGTTCAACATCGGCCTGGCGCGCATGGCCCGCATCATCCGCGAGCGCATGTCGCTGCAGGACCAGGACCAGATCACGCCCACCGACCTGGTGAACTCCCGCACCATTTCGGCGGTGATCCAGAGCTTCTTCGGGAGCTCGCAGCTCTCGCAGTTCATGGACCAGACCAACCCGCTGGCCGAGCTCACCAACAAGCGCCGCCTGTCGGCGCTCGGACCCGGCGGGCTCACCCGCGACCGCGCGGGCTTCGAGGTGCGTGACGTGCACTACACGCACTACGGCCGCGTCTGCCCGATCGAGACGCCGGAAGGCCCGAACATCGGCCTCATCTCGTCGCTCTCGACCTACGCGAAGGTCAACGAGTTCGGGTTCCTCGAGACGCCCTACTTCCGCGTGAAGGACGGTGTGGTGGACCGCAAGAAGCCCGAGTTCCTCGCGGCGGACGTCGAGGACCGCGCGCACATCGCGCCGGCCAACACGCCGTTCGACAAGAAGAGCGGGCAGGTGGTCTCCGACACGCTCACCGCCCGCTTCCGGGGCGAGTACCCGTCCATCCCCGCGAGCGAGATCGAGTACATGGACGTCTCGCCGATCCAGCTGGTGTCCCCGGCGGCGGCGCTGATTCCGTTCCTCGAGCACGACGACGCGAACCGCGCCCTGATGGGCTCGAACATGCAGCGCCAGGCGGTCCCCCTGCTGGTGACCGAGGCGCCGCTGGTCGGGACCGGTCTCGAGGACAAGGTCGCGGAGGATTCGGGCGCGCTGGTGCTGTCGCGCCGTTCCGGCGTGGTGGAGTTCGTCTCCGGCGAGATGATCGCGGTGCGCTACGAGCGCGACCCCGACGACCCGCCGGTGGACTACAGCGACCAGCCGAACCTCGACATCTACCGGCTCACCAAGTTCCGGCGCTCGAACCAGGACACCTGCCTGAACCAGCGCCCGGTGGTGATCGAGGGGCAGAAGGTGAAGAAGGGCCAGGTGATCGCCGACGGCCCCGCCACCCGCGAGGGCGAACTGGCGCTCGGGCGCAACGTGCTCGCGGCCTTCATGCCGTGGGGCGGCTACAACTTCGAGGACGCCATCCTGGTGAGCGAGAAGCTCATCAAGGAGGACGTCTTCACCTCGATCCACATCGAGGAGTTCGAGCTGCAGGTGCGCGACACCAAGCGCGGCGTCGAGGAGATCACGCGCGAGATTCCCAACGTCTCGGAAGAGGCGGTCAAGAACCTCGACGAGGAGGGCGTCATCCGCATCGGCGCCCGCGTCCGCCAGGGCGACATCCTGGTGGGCAAGGTGACGCCGAAGGGCGAGCAGGAGCTGTCGCCCGAGGAGCGCCTGCTCAAGGCGATCTTCGGCGACAAGGCCGGGGACGTGCGTGACGCGTCGCTCAAGGCCCCGCCCGGGATGGACGGCATCGTCATCGACATCAAGGTGTTCTCGCGCCGCGAGAAGGACGAGACCACCAAGCAGCAGGAGAAGAAGAAGATCGAGAAGCTCCGCCGCGAGTCGAAGAAGGAGCGCGAGCGCGTCGCCGACGTGCGGCTCGCCAGCGTCTCCGAGATCCTCGACGGGCAGCTGCTCAACGTGCTGCGCAGCGCGAGCGCCAGCGAACCGGTGGCGCGCAAGGGGCGCAAGATCACGCGGGAGTTCCTCGAGGAGATCGATCTCGACGACCTCGCCTGGGGCTCCCCGGTGACCGAGGACGAAGCCGTGAACGAGCGCTTCTGGGCGGCGATGGAGGGCGCGCAGTCGGCGTTCACGCGCTGCGAGAAGGAGCTCGAGAAGGAGATCGAGAAGGTCACCCGCGGCGACGAGCTTCCGCCCGGCGTGGTCAAGCTCGTGAAGGTCTACATCGCCAAGAAGCGCAAGCTCTCGGTGGGCGACAAGATGGCCGGCCGCCACGGCAACAAGGGCGTGGTCGCCAAGATCCTCGCCGAGGAGGACCTGCCGTACCTCCCGGACGGGACGCCGGTCGAGATCGTGCTGAACCCGCTGGGCGTGCCCTCGCGCATGAACATCGGCCAGGTGATGGAAACCCACCTCGGCTGGGCCGCGAACGCGCTGGGCTACACCTGCGCGACGCCGGTCTTCGCGGGCGCCACGGTCGAGGAGATCAAGGCCGAGCTGCGCGCGGCGGGCCTGCCGGAGGACGGCAAGACCCTGCTGCACGACGGCCGCAGCGGCGACGTCTTCGACCAGCCCGTGACCGTGGGCTACATGTACATGCTCAAGCTCTCGCACCTCGTGGATGACAAGATCCACGCGCGCTCGACCGGCCCGTACTCGCTCGTCACCCAGCAGCCGCTGGGCGGCAAGGCGCAGTTCGGCGGCCAGCGCTTCGGCGAGATGGAAGTGTGGGCGCTCGAGGCCTACGGCGCCGCCTACACGCTGCAGGAGCTGCTGACCGTCAAGAGCGACGACGTCGCCGGCCGGTCGCGGATCTACGAAGCCATCGTCAAGGGAGAGAACCCGCCGGAGCCCGGCGTGCCGGAATCGTTCAACGTGCTGGTCAAGGAACTCCAGAGTCTGTGCCTGGAAGTTCAGTTCGAGGAGGCCTGAAAGGACCCCGCCTGATCCCGTCCGCGCGACGCGGGCCGGAAACCTTCCTCACCGACTCTCGAAGGAGAACACGATGATCCAGGACACCGAACTTCAGTCGCCCCTCAGCATGGCCGCGGGCAAGCTCGGGCTGGGACGCCCGGACGACCGAACCGAGCGCCGGCGCGCGGCCTTCAACAGCATCCGCATCAAGCTGGCGTCGCCGGACGTGATTCGCGGCTGGTCGAACGGCGAGGTCACCAAGCCCGAGACCATCAACTACCGCTCGTTCAAGCCCGAGAAGGACGGCCTCTTCTGCGAGAAGATCTTCGGGCCGGTCAAGGACTGGGAGTGCAACTGCGGGAAGTACAAGCGGATCCGCTACCGCGGCGTGATCTGCGACCGGTGCGGCGTCGAGG
>CAZHAG010000206.1:0-3758 GCA_964529705.1 uncultured Gemmatimonas sp.
TCCAACGGCCTGATCGACGACGTGGATGTCGCCAAGGTCCGCGAGTGGGAGAACGGGTTCCACGCCTACCTGAAGGCGCAGGTCCCGCAGGTCGGCGACAAGATCCGCAAGGAGAAGGTCGTCTCGAAGGAGACCGAGGCCGAGCTCCGCCGCGCGATCGACCAGTACAAGGCGAGCCGGGCCTAACCGTGGCCAAGGGACGGGAGCTCAAGGGGCGCATCAAGTCCGTCGAGAACACGCGCAAGATCACGCGCACGATGGAGATGGTCGCCACGTCCAAGATGAAGCGCGCCCAGGACCGCGTGGTCGCGGCGCGCCCGTATGCGCGGGCGCTCGCCGACGTGATCGCGAGCCTCTACAACCCCGCGCTGGCCGAGCGCTTCCCGCTCCTCCGCCAGCCGGCGCAGGAGTCGCGCGCCGCGGTCATCCTGCTCACGTCGAACCGCGGCCTCGCCGGCGCGTTCAACGCGAACCTGATCAAGGAAGCGCGCGCCCTCATCGAGAAGCTCGAGAAGGCGGGCACGAACGTCGAGCTGCACGTGGTCGGAAAGAAGGGCGTCGGCTACTTCAAGTACGTGGGCCGCGCGGTCGCCGTCTCGCGCACCGACATCACCGACAAGCCGACCGCCGCCGACGCCGCCTCGCTGGTGGAGTCGCTGATGGCGCGCTTCGTCTCGGCGGAGCTCGACGCGGTCTACGTCGTCGGCTCGCGCTTCAACTCGGTGCTCTCCACGCCGCCGACGACGGACCGGGTCCTCCCGGTGGAGCCGCCGGCCGCCAAGGGTGCCCAGAAGGACTACCTGCTCTACCCCTCGGCCGAGGCGATCCTCACCGAGCTCCTCCCCTCGTACGTGCGCAACGCGGTCTACCGCGCGCTCGTCGAGACCGTCGCGGCCGAGCAGGCCGCGCGCCGCACGGCGATGAAGAACGCGACCGACAACGCCGGCGACATGCTGAACCTCCTCCGCCGCACCTACAACCGCGCCCGCCAGGCGCAGATCACGCAGGAGATCGCCGAGATCGTCGGCGGCGCCTCCGCGCTCCAGGGCTAAAGGACCATCCCATGACTACCGCCACCACGAACAACATCGGCAAGATCGTCCAGGTCATCGGACCGGTCATCGACGTCGCCTTCGAGTCGGAGAACCTCCCCGAACTCCTGAACGCGCTCGAGATCAACACCACCACCGAGTCGGGCCAGTCGGTCCGCGTGGTGGCCGAGGTGCAGCAGCACATCGGGCGGAACCAGGTGCGCGCGGTCGCGATGAGCACCACCGACGCGGTCGTCCGCGGGATGGACGTGCGCGACACGGGGGCCGCGATCTCGGTCCCGGTCGGCGCCGCGGCGCTCGGCCGCATCCTCAACGTCCTCGGCGAGCCGGTGGACATGGGCGCCGACATCCCCGGGAGCGTCGAGCGCTGGCCGATCCACCGGAAGCGCCCGGACTTCGTGAACCTCGAGCCCAAGACCGAGATCTTCGAGACGGGCATCAAGGTCGTGGACCTGATCGCCCCCTTCGTGAAGGGCGGCAAGATCGGGCTCTTCGGCGGCGCCGGCGTCGGCAAGACGGTCGTCATCCAGGAGCTCATCAACAACGTCGCCAAGGCGCACGGCGGCAAGTCGGTGTTCTGCGGCGTGGGCGAGCGCACCCGTGAGGGGAACGACCTCTACCTCGAGTTCAAGGAAGCGGGGATCCTCGACAAGGTCGCGCTGATCTACGGCCAGATGAACGAGCCGCCGGGGGCCCGCCTCCGGGTGGGCCTCTCGGGCCTCACGGTCGCCGAGTACTTCCGCGACATGGAGAAGGCCGACGTGCTGGTCTTCATCGACAACATCTTCCGCTTCACGCAGGCGGGCTCGGAGGTCTCGGCGCTCCTCGGCCGCATGCCGAGCGCCGTGGGCTACCAGCCGACGCTGGCGACGGAGATGGGCGAGCTCCAGGAGCGCATCACCTCCACGCGCGACGGCTCGATCACCTCGGTGCAGGCGATCTACGTCCCCGCGGACGACATCACCGACCCGGCCCCGGCGACCGCCTTCGCCCACCTCGACGCGACCGTCGTGCTCTCGCGCGCGATCACCGAGCTCGGCATCTACCCCGCGGTGGACCCGCTCGCGTCGGGCTCGCGCATCCTGGACCCGCAGTTCGTCGGCGAGCGCCACTACAGCGTCGCCAGCGCGGTGCAGCGGATCCTGCAGCGCTACAAGGAGCTCCAGGACATCATCGCGATCCTGGGCATGGACGAACTGTCGGAAGACGACAAGAAGATCGTCGGCCGGGCGCGCCGCATCCAGCGCTTCATGTCGCAGCCCTTCTCGGTGGCCGAGCAGTTCACGGGCCGCCCGGGCAAGTTCGTGAAGCTCGAGGAGACGATCAGCTCGTTCGAGCGCCTCGTCGCCGGCGAGTTCGACCACCTCCCCGAGCAGGCCTTCTTCATGGCCGGCGCGATCGACGACGTGGTCGAGAACGCCAAGGCGATGCAGTGATGGCCGCCGGCACCGGAGCCCTCAAGGTCTCGGTGATCTCCCCCGAGGCGACGCTCTTCGAGGGGCAGGCGCCCTCGGTGACGGCGCCCGCGTTCGACGGCGAGGTGGGGATCCTCCCCTCGCACGCGCCGATGGTGACCACGCTCGGCAAGGGCGTGCTTCGCATCGGCGACGGCGCGTCCTTCACGGTCGAGGGCGGGTTCCTCCAGGTGGTGGACGACGTCGTGCGGGTGGTGACGGAGCACGCCGCAAAGGCCTGAGCGAGGTCATCCGCGCACCGGGCGGAACCGAAACCGGCGGCCCAGTGTAGTCGTCTTGGTGATGGGCGCCGCGCCCTCAGTGCGGCGCCCGTCCGGTTTTCACCACCCACATCACGTCACTCCAACCAACTCCACGATGATGCGTCGTGTCCTCGGGCTCAGCGCCCTCGCCCTCGCCATCTCCACCCCGCTCTCCGCGCAGGTGTGGAACTACCCTGCGCTCCAGACCTCCCGCGTCTCCGAGCGCGAGTACAACTTCGCCCTCACCGACGGCAACGGGACCGGCACCGCCCTGGTCTTCCAGTGGCGCGAGGGGCTTGGGAACCCGAGGCTCCAGTTCACGATGGATGCTGGCTTCGCGGACCCCGACGCCGCCGGCGCCGACACCCGCCTCATGATCGGCGGCGGCCTCGGCTACCAGGCCACGAGCGCCACCGCGGACATGCCGTTCGACATCGTGATCGCCGGCGGGATCGGCGCGACCTTCGGGGATGACATCACCACCCTCCGCGTCCCGATCGGCGCCGCGATCGGCCACCGCTTCCCGCTCGAGGGGAAGTACGCGATCTCGCCCTTCGTGCACCCGCGGCTGAGCTGGAACCGGGTCTCCTCGAACGGGGCGTCGGCGAGCGACACCGGCCTCGACGTGGACATCGGCGCGAACTTCGAGCTGAGCGAGCAGATGGCGATCCGCCTCGCCGCCGCGCTCGGGGATTCGGACGCGATCGGCGTCTCGTTCGCCTGGACTCCCCGCGGGCTCCGGAAGTAGTCGAACGGCAGAGGGGAGATGGGAGATGTGAGGAGGCCGCCCGGCACGGGCGGCCTTCTTTCATTATGGAGCAGTTCCCCAGATCTCCCATCTCCCATCTCACATCTGCCGTAGCACCATCCGCTCTATAAGAACTGCCGAGCGCTCGGAAGCCCCCAACCCCCCCCCCCCCACCCCCCCCCCCCCCCCCCCCCCCCCCCCCCCCCCCACCCGCCCCCCCCCCCCCCCCCCCCCCCCCCCC
>CAZHAG010000207.1:0-3741 GCA_964529705.1 uncultured Gemmatimonas sp.
CCCTCGCGACCGCCGGCCTGATCGGCGCCGTGGTGGCGCACCGGGCGTCGCTCTCGGGGGCTGAGGGAGGGTGCCAGGCCGAGACAGGGGCGGCGGCGGGGATGGCGGCAGGGGCCGCCACGGAGATGCTGGGCGGCACGCCCACGCAGGTCGGGCACGCTGTCGCGCTGGCCCAGCAGGGCACCCTCGGACTGGTCTGCGACCCGCTCGGCGGGCTCGTCGAGCTGCCCTGCGTATTCCGGAACGCGACCGGTGCCGCCATCGCGCTCGCGGCCGTGGAGATGGCGATGGCGGGGATCGAGTTCGCCATCCCGCCCGACGAGGTGATCGACACCATGGGGGAGATCGGCCGGGAGATGGACGTGCGGTACCGGGAGACGGCGGGGGGCGGGCTGGCGGCCACGCCCACGGGCCGGCGGCTGGCAAAGGAACGGCTCACCCAGATCAAGCGGGCGTAGCGGCGGAGTCGCCCGGTCGCCTCGACGGTCACCGTATGTCCCGCCCCCGACTGGCGTTGCGCCGCTCAGGGGTGAAACTTTCCGACACACTTGGCGCGTAGGCCCACGCGTCCTCTCACGCAAAGGGTTCGTCATGGTCACGCCGGAACAGATCGAAGGCTTCCTCGGCCGCCTCGCGGCGGAGGGCGCCTCCTACAACGAGGTGGAGCCCGGTCTCTGGGCCGTGCACCCCGGTGGCGAGCTGGACCTGACCGTCGTCATCCATCACTCGCCGCCGGTGGTCGTCATCCGGGTGAAGGTGATGTCGCTCCCGGAGAAGAAGAAGGAGGCGGACGGCCTCTGCCGGCGACTGCTGGAGTTGAACGCGACCGACCTCCTGCACGGGTCCTACGGGATCCAGGGGGATGAGGTCGTCCTGACCGAAGCGCTGGAACTCTCGCACCTCGACTTCGAGGAGTTCCTGGCGAGCTACGAGAGCATCACACTGGCCCTCGCGTCACACCTGCGCGAGCTGGCGACCTTCAAAGAGGCGCGCTGACGATGGGGATCTTCGACCGGCTGGCCACGCTCCTGAAGTCCAACATCAACGACCTGATCTCCAAGGCGGAGAATCCGGAGAAGATGCTGGACCAGATCGTGACCGACATGCGGAACCAGCTCGCGCGCGCCAAGCAGCAGGTGGCGGCCGCGATCGCGGACGAGAAGCGCCTCAAGGACCAGGCGGAGGCCGAGTACAAGGCGGCGGCCGACTGGGAGGCGAAGGCGATGCTGGCGGTGAAGGAGGGGCGCGACGACCTCGCCAAGCAGGCGCTCGTGCGGCACGGCGAGCACCTCGAGCATGGCCAGACGCTCGAGACCACCTGGCAGGCGCACCAGCTGGAGACCGAGAAGCTCAAGAACTCGCTCCGCGACCTGAACGACAAGATCGAGGAGGCGAAGCGGAAGAAGAACCTCCTCCTCGCCCGGCAGCGCCGCGCGCAGGCGCAGCAGAAGATCTCCGAGACCATGAGCTCGATGTCGGAGAAGTCGGCGTTCGAGGCCTTCGCGCGGATGGAGGAGAAGATCACCTCCAACGAGCGGATGCTGAAGGCGAGCACCGAGATCGACGAGGAGTTCTCGGGCGACCGCCTCGCGCACGACTTCAAGCGGCTCGAGAAGACGGCCGGCGCCGCGAGCGCCGACCAGCAGCTCCTCGCGCTCAAGCAGAAGATGGGGCTCCTCGGCCCCGGCGCGGCCGCGCCTCCCAAGCGCATCGGGGCGGGTGAGGAGACCGTGAACGCGGACGTCGAGGAGAAGGGGAAGAAGTGATCGACCCCGCGGTGCGGAAGGTCTGGATCCTTCCGGGCTTCACCGCGATCCTCGTCACGGTCCTGCTCGTCTGGCTGGCCGGCACCGTCGCCGACCTGCTCCTCCTGCTCTTCCTCGGGATCCTGCTGGCCGTCTACCTCTCCTCGGTGACGGACCTCCTGGTCGCGCGGACGTCGATGCCGCGTGGCGCCGCGTTCGCGATCGCGGTCGTCGCCTCCCTCGCCGCGCTGGTGGGGATCGGCTTCCTCCTCATCCCGCCGGTCGTGGAGCAGACGCGCCAGCTCCTCACCGTGCTCCCCGAGGTGGTGGGGGAGTGGGAGGCCGGCCTCGAGCGGATCGTCGCGCGCATCCCCGGGATGGAGGACGTCCTCGTCCCCGGGGAGCACCGGATCTTCGCCGTGGCGCTCGAGGAGGCCCAGCGCCTCATGGGCGAGCTCGTGCCGCGCCTCTTCGACACGCTGCACCTCGTGGTGAACCTCGTCGCCGTGCTGGTGATGGCGATCTACTTCGCGCTCCGCCCGGACCTCTACCGCGACCTCGCGATCGCGGTGACGCCCCCCGTGTACCGGGACGCCGCGACCGAGGTGATCACGGCGGTGAACGAGACGCTCCGCGCCTGGACCATCGCGCAGCTGCTGGCGATGACCACGCTGGCGGCGCTCACCGCGGTGGGGCTCTGGCTGCTGGACGTCCCCTACTGGCTCGCCTTCGGGATCTTCACCGGGCTCGTGGCGATCGTCCCCTTCTTCGGCACCTTCGTCTCGACGCTGCTCCCGGCGCTCTTCGTGCTCCCGGGGCCGGACGGGGGCACGCGCGCGCTCCTCGTGATCCTCCTCGGCACGGTGATCCACGTGGCGGAGAACCAGCTCGTGATCCCGATGCTGATGCACCGGAAGGTGGACCTCCCTCCGGTGCTGACCATCATGAGCGTGCTCATCTGCGGCAAGCTGCTCGGGCCCTTCGGGCTGCTGGTGGCGGTGCCGACGCTCGCCGTCACGATGGTGCTCGTGCGCCGCGTGCTGATCGTGCGCGTCTACGGCGACGCGGCGTCGGCCAAGCCGGTGCTGCAGCCGGTGCTCTCGCGGCGCGAGAAGAAGGCGCGGAAGGAGGCGGAGCGTCGATCGGGGGAGTTCCAGGAGCCGCCAGGGCCGTAGGTCTCGCAGGCGTCGCACGTGCTTTCGATGGGCGCGGCACGAACGCGATGACGGTGCGCCGTCGGTCCCGCGCATCCTTCGGGGATGAACACCGACCCGCGTCCTCCCGTGCTGGAGCTCGATCAGGTCACCCGTCGCTGGCGCTCCGGGATCCTCGGGGCCGGGCGCGAGGAGACGGCCCTCGAGTCCTGCACCCTCCGTTTGCGCGCGGGTGAGGTCGTGGTGGTCACAGGCGGCGGCGGCGCGGGGAAGAGCACCCTGCTGCTCCTGGCCAGCGCCCAGACCGCGCCGAGCAGCGGCACCGTGCGCTGGGGGGGCGCCAGCGAACCGGATGCGGTGCGCCCGCAGCTGATCGGCGCGCGCCCGTGGGAGTACAACTTCCTCACCGTGCGACAGGCGCTCGCCTTCCACGCCGACGTCCTCGCGCTGCGCAGCGCGGAGCTCCCGCCGCGCACCCGCTTCGTGCCGCTCATGGCGACCGTCGGGCTGCGCGGACGCTCACGCACCAGGCTGGGCGAGCTGGGCGCGATCGACCGGCTGCGAGTGGTCGTCGCGCAGGCATTGCTCGCGGAGCCCGCGCTCATCTGCTGCGAGGAGCCGCTCGCCTTCTGCGGGCCGACGGAGCGCGTTCTGGGGGCTCGGCTCCTGCGGTCGGTCGCCGCGCGGGGGATCGGGATCCTCGTCGCCACGCGTGACGAGGCGGGCGCGGAGGACCTCGCGCTCGCCGACCGCGTGGTGGTGCTCGACCGGGGGCGCGTCGCCCCGCGCGCTCCCGGGCGCAGCGTGCTCGAACTCTCCGTCCCGAGCCCGGAGGACGCGAT
>CAZHAG010000208.1:0-3696 GCA_964529705.1 uncultured Gemmatimonas sp.
GCCGGGTGGACGCTCCGCACATCGGTCGCCTCGGGCACCTTCGCGCCCACGCCCTTCACGGAGGAGACCGAGGTGACCGGGCTGGCGATGGTGCAGCCGGGCGCCGCGCTCCGGCGCGAGCGCGCCGTGACCGGATCGGCCGATCTCAACGGACGGCTCCTCGGGCTCGAGGTGAACGCCACGCTCTTCGCGTCGGTCGTGGATGATCCGGTGGAGGTGACGGAGGTGACCGGCGGGGCGTTCCCCGCGATGTTGCGGCTCGCGAACGCGGCCGAGCCCACGCGCACGCAGGGGGCGGAGCTGCTGGCGCGCTGGCGTCACGAGGGGTTCGCCGTGACGGGGTCGTACACGTTCATCCGGGGCAGCGTCTTCTCCACGCCCGACGGCGCCCGGGCGCCGCTCACGCTCGTGCCGCGGCACGCCGTGGGCGTGGTGGCAATGCACGAGGTGGAGGATGTCGGGCGGTTGGGACTCGAGCTCTACTACACCGGGCGGCAGACGCTCGAGGCGAACCCATACCGCGCGGAGAGCCGGCCCTACCTGATCGTCGGGTTCCTCGTGGAGCGCCACGTGGGGCCGGCGCGGCTCTTCCTGAACGCGGAGAACCTCGGGGACGTCCGGCAGACGCGGTGGGACCCGCTGGTGCGGCCGGTGCAGGGCGCGGGGGGGCGCTGGACGACGGACGCGTGGACGGAGCTGTCGGGGCGGACGATCAACGGTGGCGTGCGGGTCGCGTTCTAGCGGCGGGCGTCACCCGCGCGGCGTGAGGGATGCTCCCCCGTCGAGCCGCGTGCGTTGACCCCTCCGCGCACCCGGCGCAGCGCCTCCTCGAACGTCGCGGTGATGTCGTCGGGGGAAAGGAGGTCGCCGAGCGAGGCGCGCTCGATCACCAGGCGCACCTCCGGCTGCACCTCGGCCAGCAGGACGCGCGTGCCCTCGGCGCGGCTCCGGCGCACGACGTCGCGCAGCGCACTCAGGCCGGTGGAGTCGATCACCGGCACGCCGGCGAGCCGGAGGATCAGCACCTTGGGGCGTGACGCGATCTCCCGCATCGTCGCCTTGAAGCGGTCGGCGGCGCCGAAGAAGAACGGGCCGTCGATCGCGTAGACCTGCACATCGCCCGGCGCGAGCGATTCGGCGAGCGCACCGCCCTCATCCCCTTCGTCGAGCGCCGCCGCCCGGATCGCCGTCACGTCCGACACCTCCGCCATCCGCTTCATGAACAGGAAGGCCGCGAGCACCATCCCCACGCCGATCGCCACCGTGAGGTCGACGAGCACCGTGAGGAGGAAGGTGGCGAGCAGTACCGCAACGTCGCTGCGCGGCCCGCGGAACTCGCTCACGAAGATCCGCCACTCGCTCATGTTGTACGCGACCACCACGAGGATGGCCGCGAGTGCCGCCATCGGGATCTCCGCCGCCCAGCGACCGGCGAAGAGGGTGATGAGCAGCAGCGTCACCGCGTGCGTCATCCCTGCGACCGGCGTGCGTCCCCCGCTCTTCACGTTGGTCGCGGTGCGCGCGATGGCACCGGTGGCCGGGATCCCGCCGACGAGGGCGCTCGCCACGTTCGCGACGCCCTGCCCCACGAGCTCCATGTTCGACCGGTGCCGCGCCCCGATCATCCCGTCGGCGACCACGGCCGAGAGGAGGGACTCGACCGCACCGAGCATCGCGATCGTGAAGGCCGGGCCGATGAGCGCGACCACCTGCGCGTAGCTCAGCGACGGGAGGGCGGGGACCGGGAGCGCGGCCGAGACCTCGCCGAAGCGGCTTCCGATGGTCTCGACCGGGAGACCGAGCCAGCGCACCAGCAGGGTGGCGGCCACCAGTGCGACGAACGGCCCGGGAACGCGCCGACTGACCCTTGGCCACCCGACGATGACGAGGAGCGTGAAGAGGGCCACGAGGAGCGCATCGACGTTCAGGTCCCCACCGTGCGCCGCGTAGGCGCGCCACTTGTCGACGAAGTGTGCCGGCACGTCCCCCATCGTGAGCCCGAGGAAGTCCTTCACCTGGCCCGAGAGGATGATGACCGCGATCCCGCTGGTGAAGCCGATGACCACCGGATGCGGGATGAACTTGATCGCCGCGCCGAACCGGAAGACACCCATCGCCACGAGGATGAGGCCCGCCATGGAGGTGGCGACGATCAGGCCGTCCACGCCGTGCTGCTGCACGATCCCGTAGACGATCACGACGAACGCGCCGGTGGGGCCGCCGACCTGCACGCGCGAGCCGCCGAGGGCGGAGATGAGGAATCCCGCGACGATCGCGGTCCAGAGTCCGCGCGACGGCTCGACGCCGCTGGCGATGGCGAACGCGATCGAGAGCGGGAGCGCGACGATGCCGACGATCACTCCGGCGGTGACGTCCGCGCTGAACTGCGCCCGTGTGTAGCCCCGAAGTGTGGTGACGAGCTTCGGGACGAGCATCGATCAGGGCACCGCAGCCCGTTTCGCCGGCAGCGCCTTCCGCACCGCCGGCGCGACCACGCTCCCGAAGAGCTCGATCGCGCGCAGCATCCTGTCGTGCGGCATGGTGCCGACGCTCAGCTGGACCAGGAAGCGGTCGTGCTGGAAGAGCTCGTGCTCCCAGAGGATCTTGTCGATCACTTCCTGCGGGTCGCCGATGAAGAGCGCGCCGCGGGGCGAGCGCTCGGCGTCGAACTGCCGGCGCGTCGGCGGCGGCCACCCGCGCTCGCGCCCGATCCGTCCCATCACGTCGAGGTAGGGCGGGAAGGCGGCGTCGGCCGCGGCGCCGGAGTCGTCGGCGATGAAGCCGTGCGAGTTGATGCTCACCGGGAGCGTCGCCGGGTCGTGCCCGGCTTCGCGCGCCGCGCGGCGGTAGAGGTCCACGAGCGGCGCGAAGCGCTCCGGCTGCCCCCCGATGATCGCGAGCGCCATCGGCAGGCCGAGGGTCGCCGCCCGCACCACGGATTGGGGCGTGCCGCCCACGGCGATCCAGATGGGGATCTGCTCCTGCACCGGGCGCGGGAGCACGAGCTGGTCCTTGAGCGGGGCGCGGTGCCGCCCCTCCCAGGTCACGCGCTCGTTCGCGCGGATCTCCAGCAGGAGCTCGAGCTTCTCGCTGAAGAGCGAGTCGTAGTCGCGGAGGTCGTAGCCGAAGAGCGGGAACGACTCGATGAACGACCCGCGGCCCGCCATGATCTCGGCGCGCCCCCCCGAGAGGAGGTCCACCGTGGCGAACTCCTGGAAGACGCGCACCGGGTCATCGGAGCTGAGCACCGTGACGGCGCTCGTGAGCCGGATGCGCCGCGTGCGCGCCGCCGCGGCCGCGAGCACCACCGCCGGCGTGGCCACGATGTAGTCGCGCCGGTGGTGCTCCCCGATGCCGTACACGTCGAGCCCGAGCTGGTCGGCGAGCTCGACCTCCTCCAGGAGGTCGGCCATCCGCTGCTCGGGCGGGACCGTGCGACCCGTGCGTGGGTCGGGCGTCGCTTCCGCGAAGGTGTAGATGCCGAGTTCCATCAGGTGGGCTTCAAGCTATCCGCGCGCCGCGCAGTCGCAACGAGTTGGTCACCACGCTCACCGAGCTGAACGCCATCGCCGCGCTCGCGATCACGGGGCTCAGGAGGAGTCCGAACGCGGGATAGAGCGCCCCGGCCGCGAGCGGGATGCCGACCACGTTGTAGATGAACGCCCAGAAGAGGTTCTGCTTCATCGTGCGCATCGT
>CAZHAG010000209.1:0-3660 GCA_964529705.1 uncultured Gemmatimonas sp.
CCGACCTGCGCGACGCCCTCGACCGCGAACTCCCGGAGTCCAAGTGACCGACGCCATCCGCATTCGCGACCTCACCTGGCGCGCGGGACGCGACTTCGCGATCCGCGACCTCTCGATGACCGTCCCGACGGGGGCGATCTACGGCTTCCTCGGCCCCAACGGCTCCGGGAAGACCACCACCATCCGCCTGATGCTCGGCATGCTGCCTCCGGCCGACGGGCAGATCGAGGTGCTCGGGCACTCCGTCCCCCGCTTCGCGCACCGCGCGCTCGCGCGGATCGGCTTCGTCCCCGAGCGGCTCCACCTCTATCCGATGCTCACGGTGGAGGAGTCGATCCGCTTCCACCGCGCCTTCTATCCCGCGTTCGACGACGCCGAGGCGGAGCGCCTCCGCAGACGCTTCGGTCTCCGCGAGGAGCAGCTCGTCTCGCGCCTCAGCAAGGGCGAGGCGGGCAAGCTGATGATGCTCCTGGCGCTTGCGCAACGTGCTGAACTCCTCGTGCTCGACGAACCCACCGACGGCCTGGATCCCGTGATCCGCCGCGAGGTGCTCTCGGCGCTCGTCGAGTACGTCGAGTCACGCGCGGCGACGGTCTTCATCTCCAGCCACCTCGTCCACGAGCAGGAGCGGATCTGCGACTGGATCGGCGTGATGGACGGCGGCCGTCTCATCGCGGAGCTCCCGATGCAGGAGTTCCGCTCGGGCATCAAGCGGCTGCGGATCGCCCAGGCACCTCCCACGCAGGACGCCGCACCCTTCGCGCTCCTCTCGCGCGAGGCACTTCCGCTCCGAGACGAGGAGTGGGTGGTGCGTGGCTGGCAGCCGGGGATGCGGGAGTGGTTCCAGCGCGCGGGCGCCGAGGTCCGCGACGTCCAGGACCTCGACCTCGAGGACAGTTTCGTCGAACTGCTGCGCGGCGCACGCGACAACGGGGAGGAGCAGCGCTGATGTTCACCCAAGTCCTCAGGACCCAGGTCAAGTTCACGCGCATCCTCGTGGCCGCCTTCGCGGTCGCCACGTTCGCGGCGCCCGCGCTCGCCTGGCGGATCGGCGCCTGGGGCGGCTATCCGGGTACGCCGAGCGCACTCGCGGTCCGCGCCGGGTTCGATCCGGTGGGGCTCATCCTCATGAGCGCCGCCTGTCTGCTCGGCTTCCTCCTCGTGGCGGTCCCGTGGAACGTGGACGGCGCCTCGCGCCACGTGTACCCGCTCTCGCTCCCCATCCCGTGGAAGCGGTACGTGTCGATGCGATTCGGCGCGGGTGCGCTGCTCTTGCTGCTGCCGGTGCTCTCCCTCTGGCTTGGCGCGCTGGTCACGCTCGCGCTCATGGAGCTGCCGGCCACGCTGCGCGCGTATCCGGGAGGGCTCGCGATCCGGTTCGGCCTCGCGTCGCTCCTTGTCTACGCCTTCACCTTCCTGCTGCAGTACCTCGCCGGCCGGCGGGCGCCGGTGATCTTCCTGGTGCTGCTCGTGGTCGTGGCCGCCGTCGGCGTGCTCGGCGCGGCGGGCGGCCTCGGACGCGGCGCCGAGCAGTTCTTCCGCCTGCTCACGGAGTGGCCGGGCCCACTCTCGATCTTCGCCGCGGAGTGGAGGCTCGTCGATGTCTGAGCATCGCGCCCTCGCGTGCACGCGCACTGTGCTCGCACTCGCGCTCGTGCTGTGCGGGCCCTCGCTGCTGCCGGCCCAATCGGCCGACGCGCTGCGTGCGCGGCTCGAGCACGTCCGCGCAGCGCGGGCGCGTTCGGACACCACCGTGCGGCGCCTCGAGCAGGAGCGACGCGCGCGACGCACCGCGCGGATCCGATCCGGGGGCCGCACGGTGGCCTACGACCCGACGCTGCTGACCCCGGAGGACTCGGCCCGGATCGCCGAGGGCCTCGCCCGCGGACTGGACCGGTTGGTCGCGCGATTCGGCGAGGAGGGACGCACGCTGATCGACACGGTCACTTGGGTCGCCGTGCGGGTCCCGTGGTGGTTCGGCCAGCGGCGCGTCGGACTGCGCACGGCGACGTCCGGCGCGGCCGAGACGCTCAACCTCCCGCAGCCGCCCGACCCCGAGTGGGTCGCGAGGTTCGTCCTTCAGTCGGCCGGCCCCGCACTCGTACCGGGCTCGACGGCGCTCAACGCATGGTCCCCATGGTCGGTCTCGCTGGCGGACGAGGAGGAGCGGTTCGCCGAGGCCGGACGGGAGCTGGCGCTCTCCTGGGCTGCCGCGGGTCGACGCTGCAGCACAGGGTCGGTCTCCGCATGCCGACGGGCGCTCGAACCGGTGCCGGGGGAGGATCGCCTCGACCGGCTGTTCGACGCGAGCGACTGGCGGGCAGTGGTCACTGCGAGCCCGCTCCCCGCGCTCACGGACTCGACCTTCTTCTCCCGCCGTCGCACCTGCCTCGCGGGCAACGACGCGGCGTGCGCGAACATCGTCTCGCAACTCACTCCTCCGGACCCGTTCTCGGGCGGGATGCGGGCCACCCTGGTGATGCACGCAATCGACCTCGGCGGGCGCGACGCCCTCGGGCGGTTCCGCTCGTCGACGGAACGGGAACCCCTCCCCCTCCTCGCGGAGGTCGCCGGGGTCCCCGAGGACTCGCTGATCATGAGCTGGCAGCGCCGCACAGCGGTCGCGCTCGCCGCGGAGCGTCGCGGGGTGATCCCGCTCTCCCTCTCGGTGGCCGGCTGGAGCCTGCTGCTTCTCGCTGGCGCTTCGTTCCGGAGGCCTCGATGAGCAGCGGATGGCGGGTGGCGGTGGCCACGCTGCTGTTCGCCGTGAGCGCGGTCGTGCTGCTCGTGCCGGGTGCCGCGCCCGTCGAGCGGGATCGGTTCATGGGGTGGTATCCCGAGGACCCGGAACTCGAGTCGGCGGCCCGCCGGCGGTGGGCGATCGGCCGGACGGAGGCCGCGCTCGAGGAGGCGCTCGACCGTGTCGACGCGCGGGAGCGCGCACGAGCCGCGCGCCGGGGTGCCGGCCCGGGGCTCACCTTCAGGATGGACCCGGCGATCCCCGCGGCGCTCCGCTCCGAGATCGAGGTTGCGGCACGGGACGAGATCGCGGCCGCCGGACCGGGCGCGCCGCGCCACCCGGTCGTCGTCGCCGCCGCGTTGGCCGATGACCGCCGGCCTTCCCGCTACCTGCGCTGGGTGGTGCTCCCTGGCCAGTCGGCGGAACCCTGCGTGGTCCTCTTGCGCTTCTCCCCAGCCGCCGTCCTGACCGAGCGCCTCGAGGTCACGGATCGTGTCCTGGGATCCTGCGCATTCTACGCGGCGTTCGGCGCACCGGGCGCCGGGATGAGTGCCTGGCTGCTGTCCACGGGCCTGCGCAGCGCCGGCTACCTGCAGCCGCCGGCGGCGATCGCGGAAGACACCACGCGCATCGCGATCCCGCGCACCGCGAGCGGGACGATCTCGCTGGGCCTTTGGGCCTGCGCCGCGGGGCGCGCGGATGCGTGCCGCGGGATCTTCTCGCCGGAGCGTGACCGGATTCGGTCCCTGCGCTGGGATGCCCTTTCGTTGAGCCCTCCGCAGATGATCGAGACGGACGAGGTGGCGGTCTTCTCGTCGACCAGTCTCTCCTCGGCGTTCTCGCCCGTATCGTACGGGCTCCTCGCCGCGATGGCGACCGCGATCGGTCCGGCGCAGTTCGAGTCCGTGTGGCGGAGCACC
>CAZHAG010000210.1:0-1785 GCA_964529705.1 uncultured Gemmatimonas sp.
CGGTCGCACATCATGATGTGCTCGCGCTTCACGCCCAGCCGGATGTAGTGCTCGCCGGTGGAGATCGCCGCGGCGCCCGCGCCGGAGAAGACCACCCGGATCTCGCCGATGTCCTTGCCGGTCACCTCGAGCGCGTTCAGCAGGGCCGCCCCGGAGATGATCGCGGTGCCGTGCTGGTCGTCGTGGAAGACGGGGATCTTGAGCGTCTTCCGAAGCGTCTCCTCGATGTAGAAGCAGTCCGGCGCCTTGATGTCCTCGAGGTTGATGCCGCCGACGGTGGGCTCGAGGAGCTGGCAGAACTTGATCACGTCATCGGGATCCTCGGACCCCACCTCGAGGTCGAACACGTCGAGGTCGGCGAACTGCTTGAAGAGGTTTCCCTTGCCCTCCATCACCGGCTTGCCGGCGAGCGCGCCGATGTTGCCGAGCCCGAGCACGGCGGTGCCGTTGGTCACGACGGCCACGAGGTTCCCCTTCGCCGTGTACTTGTAGGCGTCGTCAGGGTTCTTCTCGATCTCGAGGCAGGGTTCCGCGACCCCCGGGGAGTAGGCCAGCGCGAGGTCACGCTGGTTGGTCAGGGGCTTGGTCGGAACGACGGCGATCTTGCCCGGGCGTCCCCGGGCGTGGTAGTCCAGCGCGTCCTCTCTCTTCATCCGCGTAATCTATCCAGCACGGGCGGCTTCGGGAGGAACCCCGAAGGGCGCACCGGGGTAGCTGGCGCAGCAGTGACCTGCCCATATTCCCGCCGTGATCCTTCCCTCCCGCGCGCGTCTCGCCCGCCTCGTCGCCGCCCTGCTCCTCGCCCTTCACGCGGCGACGGTGGGGGCGCTGCCGCTGCTCGATGCCGGCTCCGCGGAGGCGCCGGTCGTCGCGCATTGGGAGGATCTCGGAGACCAGAGCTGTCCACCGGCGCACGACGCCGCGGCCTGCCGCACCTGCCAGCTCCTCGGTGCAGACCGGGTGCTCGCCGAGGTGCAGGCCGTGCCGGCGGTGCTCGCGAGTGCGGGGCGCATCGGTTCCGAGGGCCGCGTCCGCGCGCCCGCGGAGGCCGCCCCGATCGGGTCGGGCGCGCCGAGGGCGCCACCCGCGGGCTGACGCGCGGCCGCTCCCCGAGTGGAGTGGCCGGCTGCCCACCCGCCCGCCCACCACCACCCGGACAGGATCCCGCATGTCAGCCGTTCAGCCCCGTCTTCTCGCGCGCCCGTTCGCCTGCGCGCTGCTCTCCGCGCTCCTCCTCGCCATTCCCGGCTCGCGCGCGATCGCCTCGACGCCCGCCGCCCCGCACACGGCAGCGCCCGCCCTGCTTGGCGTGGTCGTCGACACCGCCGGCACGCCACTCCCCAACGCCCGCGTCACCGTCTCGGAGGTCGGTCGCGCCACCACGACGGACGCCGAGGGGCGCTTCACGATCCGCGGGCTCCCGCCGGGCGAATATCATCTCAGCATCCTCCTCCTGGGGTTCGCGCCGGGACACATCGTGGCACGCATCCCCGCGGATGGTCCCGACGTGCGTGTGCGCGTGGCGCTGCGCCCGACGCCGCTCCGCCTGAGCGCGGTCGTCGTGAGCGCCACGCCCACGGGCACCGAGACGGAGCGACTCACGCAGGCCACGGTCGACCTCTCGGGGGCGGCGCTCGCCCGCCAGGTGGCCTCGAGCGTGGCCGCGTCGCTGGCGAGCGAGCCGGGAGTGAGCCAGCGCTTCGCCGGCCCCACGGCCTCGATGCCGGTGATCCGCGGGCTCACCGGGGACCGCGTGCTGATGCTGCAGGACGGTGAGCGGGCGGG
>CAZHAG010000210.1:1885-3630 GCA_964529705.1 uncultured Gemmatimonas sp.
CTCTCCCTGCGCGCCGGCGTCCGTGACATGGCCCCGCTCCGCACCGGGGGCGGCCCCGTGCTCGACGGCACCGACTCCAAGGCGATCAACGGGACCATCGGCTATGGCCACATCGGCGAGCGCCTGAACGTCGGGCTCGCGCTGCGCTGGTACGACTTCGCATACGGGGTCGCGGCCCCCGCGGGCGACCCCGAGGCCGGGATCCGCATCGACGGCGCGCGGGGCGGGCTGAGCGCCAAGTCGGGCCTGCAGCTCAACTCGTCGCGCGTGCCCTACCTGCGCCTCGAGGGCACCTCGCAGGTGTACACGCACGACGAGATCGAGCCCTCGGGCGAGATCGCGACGAACTTCAACCTCAACACGTACACGCTGAACACGCAGGCGACGACGGCCTTCGGTCCGTTCAAGGGTGCCATGGGCGTGCAGGCGCTCTTCAAGCAGTACCACCCCACCGGGGACGAGGCCCTCACGCCCCCGGCCGACTCGCGCGGCATCGGCGTCTTCCTCTTCCAAGAGGTCCCGCTCGCCCGCCACGCGGACGATGCGGAGCACGCCACCACGCTGCAGCTCGGCGCCCGGTACGACGACTACCGCATCGTCTCGAAGGACCGGCCCGCGACCTTCGGCCCGGGGATCAGCACGAACTTCCGCAACGCCTCGGGGTCCGTGGGGCTCAGCGTGCCGATCGGCGACCGCGTCACCCTCAGCGGTTCGGTGGCGCGCGCCTTTCGTGCCCCGACAGTGGAGGAGCTCTTCTCTGACGCGTACCACGCGGCCGCCGGTTCGTACGACGTCGGCGACCCGACCTTCACGTCGGAGACGAGCACCGGGGGCGAGGTCATCCTGCGCGCCACCGGCGAGCGGATGACCGGGCAGCTCTCGGTCTACCGCAACGCGGTGGCCGACTACGTCACCCCGAACATCGTGGGGGACACGCTGGTGGACGGTGAACTCGTCCCCCTGAACCGGTTCACGCAGGAGGACGCGGTCCTCCACGGCGTGGAAGGCTCCGCGGAGGCCCACCTCGGGAGCGCACTCGTCGTGAGCGTGATGGGGGACCTCGTGCGCGGCGAGTTCTCCGACGGCGGTGGCGCGCTCCCCTTCCTGCCGCCGGCTCGCGTGGGTGGCGGCGTGCGGTGGGAGCGCGACGAACTCCGCTTCGGCGCCGAGCTGCGCCACGGATTCGCGCAGTCGCGAGTGACGGGCGGGGCCGTCGACGTCCCCACGGCCGCGTACACCGTGGTGAACGTCACCGCCGGCACGAGCTGGCTGATGCGGAACGTGATGCACCAGGTCACGCTGCGCGCGGACAACCTGCTCGATGCGCGGTACTTCGACGCGGCGAGCCGGATCAAGCGCTTCGCGGCGAACCCGGGGCGCAACATCTCCCTGATCTACCAGATGCTCTTCTAGTCGCGACGGGCCGGCGCTAGCCGCGGCGGAGCAGCTCCACCGCGCGCGTCCGCGCCGCGAGGGCGTGCACCGGGAGGACCAGCAGGTCCCCCGGGCGCGCCCAGGCCAGGAGGCGGCGCACGCCGTCGGCCTCGTCGGTGGCCAGCTCCAACTGCTCCTCGTTCGCGCCGGCGCGCCGCAGCTCGCCGCGGAGGATGTCCGGCACCTCGCCGGGCGCGCGGCCGCGCAGGTAGCCGTCGAGGTCCTTGAGCACGATGCGGTCGGGCGCGGCCTCCCAGGCGGCGCGCGCGAGCGCGCGGACGGCGTCGTCGTCGCGGTCCCCGGCCTGGCCG
>CAZHAG010000211.1:0-3610 GCA_964529705.1 uncultured Gemmatimonas sp.
GGCGCCGGCGCCTGCGCCGGTGGTGCCGGCAGCGTCGCCGGCGCTCCCCGCGCTTCCCTTCGCCGCGGAGACGCTGCGGGTGCAGGAGCTGGGGCCCGGCGTGCGGCGGCTCTATGCCCACGCGTCCGCCGGGCCCTGGGCGATCCACGTGCTCGACGTGCGGCTCGACCAGTGCCACACCGCCGTCGCCGTGAAGGGCGGGCCGAGCGCGGTGGGGCGCACGCGGACCTCCGACCTCATGCGCGACCTCGCGCGCACGCGCACCGTGGTCGGCGGCGTGAACGCGGACTTCTTCCTCTTCGATCCCGCCGGCGTCCCCACCGGCGCGCACGTCTCCGCGGGGCGAGTGATCACCCCGCCGGTGTTGCGACCCGTCTTCGCAGTGGACTCCTCCGGCGCGCCGCACATCGTGACGCTCGCGGTGCGCGGCGGGGGCAGGTTCGCGGTGGACGACACCGCGCTGGCGCACGTGTCGCTCACGCCGTTCCATCCGCTCGAGGCGGTGGGCGGGCGTCCCGTGCTCGTGCGCGACAGCGTCGTCGGCGAGGGCGTGGACACCGAGGGCGGCCCCGGCTTCGCGACCGGGCGGCACCCGCGCACGGCCGTCGGCTACTCGGACGGGGGCCGGCGCCTGCTCCTCGTGGTGGTGGACGGCCGGCAGAAGCCGTACAGCGACGGGATGACGCTGCGGGAGCTTGCGGAGCTGATGCGCGCGCTCGGCGCGCGCGAGGCGCTCAACCTCGACGGGGGCGGGTCGACGGCGCTGGTGTTCGCGGACCCCGACTCGGCGAGAGCGCTGCGCGTGGCGAACCGGCCGTCGGACCCGACGGGGGAGCGGGCGGTCGGGAACGCGCTGGCGGTCGTGCGGGAGTGTCGCGCGGGGCGCGATCGGTCAGGGTCCGCGCGGCCGTGATCGCGCAGCCCTGATCGCGCGACCTTAGTCGCGCGGCGAGACCCGCTGCCGCAGCCGCTCGATCCGCGCGCGCACCTCGCGCACCCGCGGCTGCAGCTCGGGATCCGCGTCCTTCCAGAGCTCGACGAACGCCTCGTACTTCTCGAGGGCCTTGGGGAGGTCGCCCCTCGCCTCGTAGAGCTCGCCGAGGCGCTGCAGCGTGCCGGCGCGCAGGTAGGAATCTTTCTCAAGGCGGTCGAACATCGGGATCTCGAGGAACGCCTCGCCCGCGGTGATCGCGGAGTCGGGGAGCCCGCCGCGGTCGGCGGCGAGGAAGCGGAGCGCCGCCACCAGCGTCGGATCGGCGGTCCATCGCAGATCCAGCGCCGCGAGGGCGGCGCGGGCGTCGGTGTTGCGGCCCTCGGCGAGCGCGAGGAAGGCATCCTCCTGCGCCTCCAACGATGGGCGGGCCGCGATCTTCCCGGTCCGCTGCCACGCGCGCTTCGACTCGCCGTGCCACGTCCGGGCCCGCGTCGTGTCCCCGGCCAACGCCGCCGCTGCGAGGTACTGGCCGTACCGCCGCTCGGGATACGGGATGGAGTCGATCGGTGCGCGGCGCAGGGCGCGGTCGAGCAGCGCGCGCGCGGTGCGGGGATCCTCCAGCACCGTGGCCGCCGTCAACACGGAGTCGAGCCCGGCGTCGAGCCGCGCGCTCCACCGCAGGCCCGCCTCGGCCTGGCGGGTGCGATGCTCCACGCGCAGTCGGGCGCCCTCCCGCACCTTCCCCCGCAGCACGGCGAGATCCGCCGTCGCCCCGATCGCGTCGGTCATCACCGTGCGACTGTTCGCGATCCTCGGCATCACCTCGCGCAGGAGCTCCTCCGCGCGGTCGAACTCCCGACGCTGGATCGCGATCGTGACCGATTGGGTGAGGGCCACCGCGTTCGTCGGGAACCGGCGCGCGAACTCGCGCTGCAGGCTGTCCGCCTCCGCGTCGCGGCCGAGGAAGGCGGACATCTGCACCGCGTTCTGGAAGGCGATCGGCGTCGCGTCGGGCTGGGCGGCCGTTCGGAGGTAGTACTTGCGCGCCGTCTCCTGGTCGGGGGTGAACCCGAGCAGGTTCGCCGCGTTGTTGAGCGCGATCCCGTTCAGCGAGTCGATCGCGAGCGCCGCCTGATAGGCGGCCAGCGACTTGGCGTCGTCGGCCTCGGGACCGTAGCCGAAGTAGGCCGCCGCGGTGAGGTGACGCTCCACCTCGCTCAGCCGGTCCGAGTGGCGGTAGGCCCTCGTGACGGCGTCTCCGCGCTTCTCGAACTGTCCGGTGTTGTTGTAGTAGGACGCGAGCCGCCGCCACGCCATCGCGAACGAGGTGTCGATAGCGACCGCCTGGTCCAGCAACTGGATCGCCTGCGTGTAATCCCCCGTCTGCTCGAACACGAGGTTCCCGGCGGCGTACTTGCGCAGCGCCTCGAGCGATCCGGTGGTCACGCGGTCGAGCGCGCCCGTCTCGCGCACCGACTTGAGCGACTCGCCCACCTTCGCGCGCAACTGCCTGCCGAGCCGCCCGATCGCGGGGATGAGGTCGTTCTGGCTCTCCGCCTCCTCCTTGAACGCGGCGAGCTGGCTCCCGTCCTGCGACGAGATCAACCGGGTGGAGAGGATGTAGCGCCCACCGAGCGAGACGATGTCGCCGTCGAGCACGGCCTTGATCCCCTCGCGGCTCGCGATCGCCCTCGCGAGGTCGAAGTCGACGCGGTCGGTCTCCTTGCGCTGCATGAGCCGCATCACCTCGACGGTGGCGCGGCGGGGCATCACGCGCAGGAAGGTCGACTGTGCGAGGTCGGCACGGAGCGCCTCGGTGATCGTGAGGCCGAGCGTGGAGTCGTCCGCGGGACTCTTGAAGTCGGTGATGATGAGCTGGCCGTTCGCACTCAGCTTCCCCGCGCCCACGAGCGAGCCCGCCGGGCCGATGCCGAGCGCGCGGAGGATCATGAAGCCGCCGACGAGCACCACGAAGCTCCCGACCGCGATGGCGCCGCCGGTCCAGGTGCGCTTCCACGACACGTGCGGGCTCGCCGCGATCGCGATGGTGTGCAGCGTGCCCATCTGCGCCGCGGTGGTCCCGCCGCCGGGCGTGTACGTGGGGGTCGCGGTGTAGGCGCGTTGCGCCACGCGCTGCACCCAGGCGGTGAAGCCGATGATCGGGAGTCCCGCGAGCATCACGCCGATCGACCCCGGCAGCACCCAGTCCGGGAGCCCGATCACGACGGTCGCGGCCCAGGCGGTCACGGCGACGATCGCGGTGCCGCCGGCCCAGAGCGCGAGCGCCCGCGCGATGTTCACGCGTCCCGCCAGGATCGCCGGCGCCGAGGCGGTGGTCCCGCTCGAGGTCACGGAGTCGAGCACGCGCACCAGGTCGGTCGCCTGCTGCGGCCGCTCCGCCGGATCCTTCGCGAGGCACTGCATCACCAGCCCCGCCAGTGGCACCGGCGTCCCGGGATTGAGCGCGCGCAGGTCCTGCGGCTGCTCGCCGAGGTGCGCGCCCAGGAGCTTGGACGGCGACGAGGCCTGGAAGGGCGGACGCCCCGTCAGCACCTCGTACGCCATGCACCCGAAGGCGTAGATGTCGGCGCGGTGGTCCACGTTCGGGTCGCCGGCCGCCTGCTCGGGGGCCATGTACGCCGGCGAGCCCAGCGAGGTGCCGGCCATGGTGAGCGT
>CAZHAG010000212.1:0-3586 GCA_964529705.1 uncultured Gemmatimonas sp.
CGCACGCCGCCTGAGCCGCCGGCGCGCGGCCGCACCGCACGGCCGAACCGCACGCCCCGCTCCCATCCGGCCTCGCGCCGCCGCATATTTGGGGGGATGTCCCAGACCCCCATCGTCGCCCTGAACGCGCGCGCCGTCGCGCGCACGATCTCCCGCATGGCGGACGAGATCCTCGAACTCAACGACGGCACCGACGACCTGATCCTGGTCGGCATCCAGCGCCGCGGCGTGCAGATCGCCGAGCGCATCGGCGAGGTGATCCGCGAGCGCGAGCGGATCGAGGTGCCCCGCGGCGCCCTCGACATCACCCTCTACCGCGACGACCTCCAGACCGTGGGCCCGCGCCCCGTGGTCGGCAAGACGCACCTCCCGACGGCGCTCGAGGGGAAGGTGGTGGTGATCGTCGACGACGTGCTCTACACCGGGCGGACCATCCGGGCCGCGCTCGACGAGCTCGCCGACTTCGGCCGGCCGTCGCGCATCATGCTCGCGGTGCTGATCGACCGCGGGGGACGCGAGCTCCCGATCCACGCCGACGTCATCGGCAAGCGGCTCGACGTCGCGAAGGGAGGACGCGTCGATGTCTTCGTCCCGTCGCTCGACCAGCGCGACGAGGTCGTCCTCCTCAACCCCGACGGCGGCTCCGCGTGACGACGCTCGGCAAGGATCTCCTCGGGCTCGCCGGGCTCTCCCGCGAGCAGATCACCGGGATCCTGGACGTGGCCGAGCCGTTGAAGGAGATCTCGGAGCGGACCATCAAGAAGGTCCCGACGCTCCGCGGCATGACGGTCGTGAACCTCTTCTTCGAGCCGTCCACGCGCACGCGCATCTCGTTCGAGTTCGCCGAGAAGCGGATGTCGGCCGACACGGTGAACGTCGCGACCGCCGTCTCGAGCGTCTCGAAGGGCGAGACGCTGGTGGACACCGCGCGGAACCTCGAGGCGATGCGGATCGACATGGTGGTCGTGCGCCATCCCGGCTCGGGCGCAGCGCGCTTCCTCGCCGAGCGCATCGAGTCGAACGTGATCAACGCGGGGGACGGGACCTGCGAGCATCCCACGCAGGGCCTCCTCGACCTGCTCACGCTGCGCGACCGGCTGGGGAGCCTCGAGGGGCGCCGCATCTGCATCGTGGGCGACGTGCTCCACTCGCGCGTCGCGCGCTCCAACATCTGGGGGCTCCAGGCGATGGGGGCGGAGGTCGCGGTCTGCGGCCCGCGCTCGCTCCTTCCCGGCGCGATCCGGGAGATGGGCGTGACGGTCTTCGACCGGATCGAGGCCGCCATCGAGTGGGCCGACGCGCTCAACGTGCTCCGGCTCCAGCTCGAGCGCATGCAGCTCGGCTACATCCCCTCGCTCCGCGAGTACAACCGTGTCTTCGGCGTGACGCGCGCCCGGCTCGAGCGCGCGCCGCGCGACCTTCTCATCCTCCACCCGGGTCCGATGAACCGCGGCGTAGAGATCGATTCCGACGTGGCCGACGGCCCGCACAGCGTGATCCTCCACCAGGTGACGAACGGCGTCGCCGTCCGGATGGCGGTGCTCTACCTCCTCGCGGGGAACAAGGCCTCGCTCGCGGACGTGGCGAAGGGCGGGGGGGCCGCATGAGCGCGCCGCTGCTGCTCAAGGGTGGACGGATCGTCGACCCCTCGCAGGGGCTCGATGCCGTCGGCGACCTGCTCCTCCTGGACGGTAGTGTGGCTGCGGTCGGCGGCACCGTCGCGGGGCCGGACGGGGCGCGGACGATCGACTGTGCCGGCCTCGTGGTGAGCCCGGGGATGATCGACGTGCACGTGCACCTGCGCGAACCCGGCCGCGAGGATGTCGAGACGGTCGCGTCGGGCGCCCACGCGGCGGTCGCCGGCGGCTTCACCGCCGTCTGCGCGATGCCGAACACCAAGCCGGTCACCGACAACCAGGCGACGGTCGGGTTCGTGAAGCGGCAGGGGGAGGCCGCAGGGTTCGCGCGCGTCTACCCCTACGGCGCGATCTCCGTCGGCCAGCAGGGGGAGATGCTCGCCGAGTTCGGCGAGATGGTGGCGGCGGGCGCCGTTGCGGTGAGTGATGACGGGAAGCCGGTCGAGAACTCGCACCTCATGCGCACGGCGCTCGAGTACGCGCAGACCTTCGGCATCCCGGTGGTGGAGCATTGCGAGGTGATGTCGCTCGCGCACGGCGGGTCGATGCACGAGGGCGTGATCTCGGCCAGGCTGGGCCTCAAGGGCATCCCCGGCGAGGCGGAGGAGATCGACGTCGCCCGCTGCATCCTGCTCGCCAAGTTGACCGGCGGTCACATCCACCTCTGCCACCTGAGCACCAAGGGGTCCGTGGACCTCGTGCGCTGGGGGAAGGATCAGGGGGTGAACGTCACGGCGGAGGTCTGCAGCCACCACATCTCGCTCACCGAGGAGGCCGCGGACGGCTACAACACCAACGCCAAGATGAACCCACCGCTGCGCACGCCGCGCGACGTGGCCGCGCTGCAGGCCGGGCTCAAGGACGGCACGATCGACCTCCTCGTGACCGATCACGCGCCGCACCACTACGACGAGAAGGAGCGGGAGTTCGCCGACGCGCCCAACGGCATCGTCGGGCTGGAGACGGCGCTCGGCGTCAACGTCACCTGGTTGCTGGAGCCGGGGATCCTGACGCTCCCGCAGTTGGTCGACCGCATGGCCTGCCGCCCGGCCAAGGTGTTCCACATCCCCGGCGGAACGCTGGCGAAGGGATCGACCGCTGACGTCACCGTCTTCGATCCGGCGCGCATCTGGACCGTGGACCCCAAGGCGTTCAAGTCCAAGGGGCGGAACACTCCCTACGGGGGCCAGGCGCTGAAGGGGCGTGCGGTGTATACGGTGGTGGGCGGGCGCCTCGTGCATTCGCTGGAGCCGTGACGTCCGGGAGGTGCTCGCGGACGGGTGCACGGCATATCTTGTAGTTTCTGGTTCCTGGCCCACCTGCGGCCGCTCACACCGGACGGATGATGGGAAAGTCTGACAACCCGAGGATCGACGCGCTCGACGCGCTGTTGGCGGAGAAGCGCAAGCACGAGGGATACCTGGCGAAGCTGGAGGACCGGCGCGCCGGGACCCCCGAGCACGTGTTCGCGCGGCTCCGGGACGAGTACCTCACCAAGCTGACGGACCTGCAGGTGCGCGCCTCGGCCGAGGCGGAGGCGCTCACGGAGGCGCTGCGCGAGGACGAGGCGGCGGTGCAGGAGATCGAGCAGCGCCTCGCGGCCGTCACCGAGGAGCGGGTGGAGGGCGAGCTGCGCGCCGAGGTCGGGGAGTACGATCCCAAGGAGTGGGCGAAGAAGCTCGAGGCGCTGACGGCGAGCGCGAGCAAGATCGAGAAGGAGCGGGACGCGCGCGTCGCCAGCTTCGAGCGGACGCGCGACCTGCTGATCGAGGCGAAGGGGGCTGATGCGGTCGCGGCGCTGATGGCACCTGCGCGCGGCTCTGCGCCGGTACCGGCGCCTCCGGCGGCCGCCCCTGCGCCGCCGCCGGCTCCCGCCGCTCCGACGGCGGCTCCCGCGGTGGCCGCGTCGGCGCCCGTCGCGCGGCGCACGCCGGCCGCGCCGCCGGCCG
>CAZHAG010000213.1:0-3582 GCA_964529705.1 uncultured Gemmatimonas sp.
TGACGTCGGTGGGCGGGGGCGGAGGGGCGTCGTCGCCGCGCAGCATCCGGGTGACCGTCTCGTCGAGGAGCCGCAGGTAGAGGTCGAACCCCACGGCGTGCACGAACCCCGACTGCTCGGGGCCGAGGAGGTTCCCCGCCCCGCGGAGCTCCATGTCCTTGAGGGCGATCCGGTACCCCGCCCCGAGCTCGGTGTGGTGCTCGAGCACGCGGAGCCGGCGCTCGGCGTCCTCGTCGGGGTTGTCGGGGACGATCAGGTAGCAGTAGGCGCGGCGGTGCGAGCGCCCCACGCGGCCGCGGAGCTGGTAGAGCTGGGCGAGGCCGAGCCGGTCGGCGCGGTTCACGAACATCGTGTTCGCGTTGGGCACGTCGAGCCCGCTCTCGACGATGAGGGTGGAGACGAGGACGTCGATCTCGCCGGCCACGAACTGCCGCATCGTCTCCTCGAGCTCGCGCTCCTTCATCTGGCCGTGCCCGATGCCGACGCGCGCACGGGGGATGATCCGCTGGATGTGGTCCGCGATCGCGACGATGGTCTCGATCCGGTTGTGCACGAAGAAGACCTGCCCGCCGCGGTCGAGCTCGCGGGCGATCCCCTCCTCGATGAGTCCGTCGTCCCAAGGCTCGAGGAAGGTGAGCACCGGGGAGCGGTCGCGCGGGGGCGTCTGCATCAGCGTCATGTCGCGGAGCCCCGCGAGCGACTGGTGCAGGGTGCGCGGGATGGGGGTCGCGGTGAGGGTGAGGACGTCGGTCTCGAGCTTGAGCTGCTTGAGCCGCTCCTTGTGCTTCACGCCGAAGCGGTGCTCCTCGTCCACGATGATCAGGCCGAGTTGCTTGAAGACGACGTCCTTGCTCAGGAGCCGGTGGGTGCCGATCACGACGTCCACCTTCCCCTCCTTGAGCTCGGCGATCGCCTCCTTCTGCTGCGCGCCGGTCTGGAAGCGGCTCATCACCGCGAGGCGCACGGGGAAGTCCGCGAAGCGGTCGCCGAAGGTGCGCGCGTGCTGCTCGGCGAGCACCGTGGTGGGGACGAGCACTGCCACCTGGCGGCCGCTCTGCACCGCCTTGAAGGCGGCACGCACCGCGACCTCGGTCTTGCCGTAGCCCACGTCGCCGACGAGGAGGCGGTCCATCGGCCGCGCGTTCTCCATGTCCAACTTGACGCTCTCGGTGGCGGTGCGCTGGTCCGGCGTGTCCTCGAAGAGGAAGGAGCTCTCGAGCTGCTTCTGCCAGGCGCCGTCCGGGTGGTGGGCCGGGCGGCTCGCGATCTTGCGGCGCGCGTAGAGGTCGAGGAGCTCGGCGGTCATCTCCACGAGGGCGGAGCGGGTGCGCTCCTTCTGCGCGGTCCAGCGCTTGCCGCCGAGCTTGTGGAGGCGGGGCGCGGGGAGGTCGTCGGAGACGTCGCCGGCGGCGCGGTACTTCTCGATCTGGTCGAGGCGGTAGAGGGGGACGTTGAGCCGGTCGCCCCCCTCGTACTCGATCACCGCGACCTCGATGGTCGCCTCGCCGTGGAAGACCGTGGTCATCCCGCGGTAGATGCCGACGCCATGCTCGAGGTGGACGACGTAGTCCCCTTCCTTGAGCGCGGTGACATGCTCGAGGGCGGTGCCGGTGGCGTACTTGCGGCTCCGCCGGATGCGGCGCTCGCGGCGGAAGATCTCGTGGTCGGTGAGGACGCGGAGCCCGCCGGGCTGGCCACGGGGCGGGATCAGGAAGCCGCCGCCGAGCACGCCGATCACGAGGGCGGCGGGGGAGCGCGCGTCGCGGCTGTCGCGCCCCTCGCGCCCGTCGAGGAGTTCCTCGAGACGCTCGGCCTGGCCGGCGTTGTCGCAGAGGATCAGCGTCTCGGTGCCGTCGCGGACCATCGCGCCGAGGCGCTTCATGTCGCGCTCGACCGGCTCCGGCGCACGGATCGGGAAGGTGACCGTGTCCGGCTCCTCGCTCCCCTTGGCGACCACCTCGAGCGTGGGGAAGGCGTTCAGCGCGCGGAGCGCCGCGTCCGGCGCCTGCAGGAGCTCGGCGCGCGACGCGACATCCTCGCCGCGGCGGCGCGCGAGGTCGAGGTGGTGCTCGGCCTCGTTCCAGGTGCGCTCCATCTCCGGCGCGAGCGCGACGCCGGCCGGGAGGACCACGAGCGTGCCCGGGGGCCAGAGGTCGGCGAGGGAGGCGCGCTCGTAGCGGAGCTCGGCCTCCTCTCCCTGCACCTCCACCGGGAGGATCAGGGCGCGCTCGCAGGGCGCCGTGGTGCGCTGCGTGGAGACGTCGAACCAGCGGAGCTCTTCCAGGCGGTCCCCCCAGAACTCGAGGCGGACTGGTTCCGACATCCCGAAGCCGTAGACGTCGACGATGCCGCCGCGCACGCTGTACTGCGCCACGTCCTCGACGAGGATCACGCGCTCGAAGCCAACGCGGTCGAGGTGGGCGGTGAGCTCCTCGAGGCGCCACTCGTCGCCGCGCTTGAGCTCGAGGCGGGCGTCGGCGAGGGCGCGCGGGAGGCGGGTGCGCTCCTGCACCGCGCGCGCGGTGGTGAGGAGCACGCGCACCGCGCCGCGCGCGAGTTGCTCGAGCGTCTCCACTCGCTCTCCGGCGATCTCGGCGTGCGGCTCCACCTCGCCGAACCCCTCGCGCGGCGGGTAGAGCGCGACGGACTCGTCACCCAGCACGGACTGGAGGTCGGCGAGCCAGCGCTCGGCCTCCGGGAGCTGGTCCGCGACGACGACGAAGAGCCGGTTGGGGTCCGCGGCGACGAGGGCGGCGAGGAGCACCGCGTCGGCGGAGCCCGCGAGCCCCGCGACGCCCACGTGCCCACGCTCGCGCGGCAGGGCGCCAAAGAGCTTGGTGAAGGCGGGGAGCGCGCTCAGGCGCTCGATGAGGACGGGAAGGGCCATCAGGCCGGCGAGGGCCGGAAGATCCCGCGGCGGGCCACGACGGACTCGGCGACGAGCAGGAGGAGAGCGAGCGCGAGGAAGGTGCGCGCGAGGGTGCGCCGCCCGCCCGCGGCGAAGAGCGCGTCGGTGGCGGCGCCCGCGTCCGCCGGGGCGACGGTGGCGATGGCGCCGAGCAACGCGACGAGGGAATCGGGGGCGAGGCGCGCGAGGTCGGACTCGCGGGCCTCGCCATTCACGACGAGTGCGCCGGCGCGTTCGCCGCCGCGACGCCAGAAGTGGACGCCGGCGTTCCAGGGGGCCTCGATGGTCGCGCCGGAGGCGACGGGGCGCGTGGTCCCGTCCGGCGACTCGATCGCGTCGATGCCGGTCGGGACGCGGACGGTCGCGCCCGGCGTGGCGTCGAGGGCGGCGCCGGTACCCTGCGCGAGGCGCTGCGAGAGGAGCTCGTCGAGCCAGGGGATGAACCCCGCGCGCACGGGGAGGTCGGTGGCGGCGGCGTCCGCGGCGGAAGCGACGAGGACGTACTCGTCGCCCGCGACTGCCCATGGCGCTCCGCCCACGCGGGCCAGCGTGTCCGCGCCGCTGATGTCCCCCTCGGCCGTGAGCGGATACCAGGTGCGGGCGACGGCGCCGTCGAGTCCCGCGCCGCGGAGGGGAGCGGGACCGTCGCGCCGCGCGCCGTAGCGCCAGGGGAT
>CAZHAG010000214.1:0-3557 GCA_964529705.1 uncultured Gemmatimonas sp.
CGGTGACGCTCGAGAACGTCCCGCGCATCCGCGACATCGAGAGCCTCCTGCAGCTCATCCGGCAGGCGGGCGCGACCGCGGAGTGGACGGCGGACAACACGCTCGTGATCACCGCGAAGGAGGTGCGCGGCGACGCGCTCGACGCCGAGCTCTGCAAGCGCATCCGCGCGTCGATCCTGCTCGCGGCACCCCTCCTCGCGCGCGCCAAGTCCGTCACGCTCGCGCCCCCCGGCGGCGACGTGATCGGCCGCCGCCGGCTCGACACGCATTTCCTCGCGCTCGAGGCGCTGGGCGCGGAGCATGTCTTCGCCGAGCGGATCACCTTCCGCACCAAGGGACTCAAGGGCGCCGACATCTTCCTCGACGAGCCGAGCGTCACCGGCACCGAGAACGCGGTGATGGCGGCGGTGGGCGCGAGCGGCACCACCGTGCTGCACAACGCCGCCTCCGAGCCGCACGTGCAGGACCTCTGCCGGATGCTCGTCACCCTCGGCGCGCGGATCGAGGGCATCGGCTCCAACGTGCTCACCATCACCGGCGGCCGCCCGCTCCACGGGGGCACGCACCGCATCGGGCCGGACCACATCGAGGTGGGGTCGTTCATCGGGCTCGCCGCGGTCACCCGCTCGGAGCTCACCATCGCTGACGCGGGCGTGGAGCACCTGCGCTCCATCCGGCTCGGCTTCGAGCGGCTCGGCGTCAGCACCACGATCAAGGGTGCGGACCTCATCGTGCCCGCGAAGCAGGAGCTGCGTATCCGCTCCGACCTGGGCGGCGCCGTGCCCAAGCTCGAGGACCAGCCCTGGCCCGCCTTCCCGGCGGACGTGATGTCGATCGCGATCGTGACCGCCACGCAGTGCGACGGGATCATCCTGATGCACGAGAAGATGTTCGAGTCGCGGATGTTCTTCGTCGACAAGCTCATCGCGATGGGGGCGCGCATCGTGCTCTGCGACCCGCACCGCGCGCTCGTGAGCGGCCCCACCGAACTGCGGGGCGCCACCGTGGAGAGCCCCGACATCCGCGCCGGCATGGCGATGCTCATCGCCGCCCTCTGCGCCAAGGGGACGAGCACGATCAACAACATCGGGCAGATCGAGCGCGGCTACGAGCGGATCGACGAGCGGCTCAACGCGCTCGGGGCCTCGATCCGGCGGGTGGAGTAGGGCGCGTGCCGGTCGCCACGCTTCCCCCGCACGTGGAGGTCGCGTCCCTCGCGGCGATCGGGGTGCGCGCCTTCATCACCACGCGTGAGGCGGGCTCCTTCGGCATCCCCGAGCATGGCGAGGACGCCGCGGCCACCGCGCGCTGGCAGGACCTCGCCCGCGCCCTCACGTCCCTCGGGGCACCGCGCCTCGCCTCATCCAAGCAGGTGCACGGCACGCGCGTGCTCGTGCACGGCGCCGGATGGGACGGGTGGCTGCGCGTGGATGACGCGGACGGCCACCTGATGGCGCAGCCGGGCGCCGCCGCGATCAGCATCGCGGACTGCGTCCCCGTCCTCATCGCGCATCCGAGCGGCGCGGTCGCGGCCGTGCACGCAGGGTGGCGCGGCGTGGCGGGCGGGATCCTCCCCGAGGCCATCCGCATGTTCGCCGCGCGCGGCCTCCCCGCCGACGAGCTCGTCGTGCACCTGGGCCCCTCCATCTGCGGCCGCTGCTACGAGGTGGGCGCGGACGTCTACGAGCAGCTCACCGGGTGGAGCACCACGCGGCCGCGGCAGGTGGACCTGCGCGCGCTCCTCGCCGACCAGCTCAAGCAGTTCGGCGTCACGCGGTGGAGCGCGAGCGGGGAGTGCACCAAGTGCGACAACGGGATATTCTTCTCGCACCGGGCGGGGGACGCCGGGCGGCAGGTGGCGTGCATCGTGGCCCCCACGTGATGGGCGGCGTCCATGGCCGCGCCACGACTGCACGCATCGCCGCCCCCGCTTGACGGGAGCACTCGCGCCCCCTATTCTTTGATTGTTGGAGACATTCCGGGCCGCTGGCGGAGTGTGGGGGAAGGTCTCCCCACACTTTTTTGTTCTCTGGACCTTTCGTCCGGAACCTCGAAGAAACGTGAATCAAGCGATAGAAGCCGTTGTGAATGAAGAACTTGCAGCGCTCGGAATGGAGCTCGTGGAGCTCCGCTTCGGGGGCTCCAAGGGGCGGCCGGTGCTGGACGTACGGGTCGACCGGCTCGATCGTGAGAAGGTGAAGGTCGGGGACTGCCAACAGGCGTCGCGAGCGATCGAGGCGCGGCTGGACGCGGATCCCTCGTTGATCCCGTCGCGATACGTGCTGGAGGTGTCGTCGCCGGGGATGGAGCGGCCGCTGCGCAAGGCGGCCGAGTGGGAGCGCTTCGTGGGGCGGCTGGCGAGCGTGAACGCGCCGGTGCTGGGCGGGCGGCAGGAGCTGGAGATCGTCGCGGTGGAGGGGGAGGCAGGGCAGGAGCGCCTCCGGCTCCGCGACGCGAAGGGCATCGAGCAGAGCATCGCGCTGGCGGACGTGAAGGACGCCCGTCTCGCGTTCCACTGGAAACCGTAGGCATTTCTCTTCGAAGGAGACCGGGATGGCCGGTTCGGCTGAGATCCTCACCGCGATCCGAGAGCTCGCGAACAGCAAGCAGATCGAGCGCTCGGAGTTGCAGGAATTGCTCAAGGACGGCATCCTCGCCGCCCTCGCCAAGAAGCACGGCCCGACCGTGCAGGCGGAGGTGGAGATCGAGGACCAGAAGGGCGAGATCCGCATCGTGATCCTCAAGAAGGTCGTGGCGGAGGTCGAGGACCCCGTGGGCGAGATCCTCCTGGAGGAGGCGCGCTACGAGGACCCCGACTACCAGGTCGGCGACATGATGGAGATCCCGGTGGAGTTCGCCGAGTTCGGCCGTTCTGCCGTGCAGGCCGCCAAGCAGCGGATCGTGCAGCGCGTCCGCGAGGGCGAGCGCACCAAGATCCGCGACGAGTTCTCCTCGCGCGTGGGCGACCTCCTCTCCGGCGAGATCCAGCAGATCGAGCGCGGGAAGATCGTCCTCATGCTGAACAAGTTCCGCGAGGCGGAGGCGATCATCCCCTACCGCGAGCAGAACCATCGCGAGAACTACTCGCAGGGCGAGCCGATCCGTGCGGTGCTCAAGAAGATCGAGGAGACCCCCAAGGGTCCCCGCCTGATCCTCTCGCGCGCCGACGCGCTCTTCGTGCAGGCGCTCTTCCGCCTCGAGGTGCCGGAGATCCAGTCCGGCGTGGTCGAGATCCGCGCCTCCTCGCGCGAGGTGGGGAGCCGGACGAAGATCGCGGTGGTCTCGCGCGACGACAGCATCGATCCCGTGGGCGCCTGCGTGGGGCTCAAGGGCTCGCGCGTGCAGGCCGTGGTGCAGGAGCTCGGCGGCGAGCGCATCGACATCGTGCCCTGGTCGGCCGACCCGGAGCGCTTCGCGAAGCTGGCGCTGGCGCCCGCCAAGGTCGCCCGCGTCTTCAGCGAGGCCGCGACCAAGACGATCCAGGCGGTGGTGGACGAGGACCAGCTCTCGCTGGCCATCGGCCGCAACGGCCAGAACGTCCGCCTCGCCTCGGAGCT
>CAZHAG010000215.1:0-3546 GCA_964529705.1 uncultured Gemmatimonas sp.
CGCGGGGCGAGCATCGGGGCGAACGCGACCATCGTGTGTGGGATCACGCTCGGGGAGTACTGCATGGTGGGCGCCGGTGCGGTGGTCACGCGCGACGTCCCTCCCCACGCGCTCGTGGTCGGCGTCCCGGCGCGACGGACAGGCTGGGCCTGCGCGTGCGGCGCACTGCTCACGGGAGCCGGGCCCGCGTACCGCTGCACGGAGTGTGCCGCGGAGTACCGGGCTGCGGGCGAGCGACTCACGCCGTCCACGGTGGCGCGCTGATGCGCACGCACCCGTTCCGCATCGCCCTCGTGGGGTGTGGGCGCATCAGCGCCAACCACTTCGACGCGATCGCCCGCGTGGACGGGCTGGAGCTCGTCGCCGTGTGTGACGTCGTGGAGGCGCGGGCGCGCGCGGCGGGGGAGCGCACGGGGGTCCCGCACTTCACCAGCTACGAGCGGATGCTGCAGGAGGCTGCTTGCGACGTCGTCGTGATCGCTACGCCCTCGGGGCTGCACCCGCAGCACGGCGTGCTGGCGGCCCGGGCGGGGAAGCACGTGGTGAGCGAGAAGCCGATGGCGATCTCGCTGGCCGCGGCGGACGAGCTCGTGAAGGTGTGCGACGACGCTGGGGTGCATCTCTTCGTAGTGAAGCAGAACCGGCTGAATGCCACGGTGCAACTGCTGAAGCGGGCGATCGACCGGGGACGGTTCGGCCGGATCTACATGGCCAACGCGACGGTGCGGTGGTCGCGCCCCCAGGAGTACTACGACCAGGCATCGTGGCGCGGCACGTGGGAGTTCGACGGTGGCGCGTTCATGAACCAGGCCTCGCACTACGTCGACCTCATGCACTGGCTGGTGGGTCCGGTGGAGGGGGTGATGGCGAAGACGGCGACGATGGCGCGCCGGATCGAGGCCGAGGACAGCGGTGCGGCGGTGCTGAAGTTCCGGAGCGGCGCCATCGGCGTGATCGAGGTGACGGTGCTCACCTTCCCGAAGAACTACGAGGGGTCGATCACCATCCTCGGGGAGAAGGGGACCGTGAAGGTCGGCGGGACCGCCGTGAACCGGATCGAGCATTGGCAGTTCGCGGACTACGACGACGACGACAAGCTCGTGGAGGCGGCGAGCACGAACCCGCCCTCCGTGTACGGCCACGGCCACGAGGCGTACTATCGCAACGTGCTCCAGGTCCTGCGGGGCGAAGCGGTGCCCGACACGGACGGTCGCGGCGGGCGGAAGTCGCTGGAACTCATCCTCGGCATCTACGAGTCGGCCAAGACGGGACGCGAGGTCCCCCTCCCGCTGCGGACGTGACGCGTGTCGTATCGCGCGACGGGCGCTTCATTGACTCCGCCCTTCCGTCCCGTGAGCTTTCTCGGCTGTGCGCCAGGCGCCGTTCATCCTGACGATCCCGTCCTTCCCGTGACCCCTATGTCCGTTCCGCTGCTCGACTTGAAGGCCCAGCATGCCACCATCCGCGATGAGGTGGTCGGCCGCGTCATGCGGGTGATCGACGACCAGGCGTTCATCCTGGGCGCCGCGGTCACGACCCTCGAGGCGGAGGTCGCGGCGCTGTCGCGGACCACGTACGCCATCGGGTGCGCGAACGGCACCGACGCGATCCTCCTCGCGATGCGCGCGCTCGACATCGGGGCGGGGGACGAGGTCGTCACCAGCCCCTTCACGTTCTTCGCGACGGCGGGCACGATCCACAACGTGGGCGCGAAGCCGGTCTTCGTGGACATCGACCCCAGGACGTTCAACATCCGGGCGGACCTCGCAGCGGCGGCCGTGACGAGCCGGACGAAGGCCGTGATCCCGGTGGACCTCTTCGGGCAGATGGCGCCCATCGAGGAGATCCGCCGCCTCCTGCCCGCGATGCCGATCATCGAGGATGCCGCCCAGAGCATCGGCGCGCGCCGCAAGATAGACGGCAACTGGCGCATGGCGGGCGAGGCTGCGACCATCGGCACCTTCTCGTTCTTCCCGTCGAAGAACCTCGGGGGCTATGGCGACGGCGGGATGATGGTGACGCAGGACCAGGCGATCCGCGACCGGCTGATGCGGCTGCGCACGCATGGCTCGGTGCAGACGTACCTGCACGAGGAGGTGGGCTTCAACTCGCGCCTCGACGCCCTGCAGGCGGTCGTGCTCTCTGCCAAGCTGCCCCACCTGGCCGCGTGGAGCGCCGCGCGCCGCCGCAACGCCGAGTTCTACACGGCCGCGTTCGCCGATCTCGCTGACGTGGGCACGCCTTTCATCGACCCGGCCAACGAGAGCATCTACAACCAGTACACGATCCGCGTCCCGAGGCGCGACGCGCTGCGCGAGCACCTGAACGCGAAGGGGATCGGGCACTCGGTGTACTACCCGCTCCCGCTCCACCTCCAGCCCTGCTTCGCGTACCTCGGCTACAAGGAGGGGGCGTGCCCGGAGTCGGAGCGCGCGTCGCGGGAGGTCCTCTCGCTCCCGGTGTTCCCCGAGCTCACGAGCGCCCAGCGCGACACCGTGGTCGCCGCCGTGCGCGGCTTCTTCGGGAAATGACCATCTCCCTACCGATGCACCAGACCCTCCTCGCGAAGATCGAGTCGCGCAACGCCGTGAGCGCGGTCATCGGGCTCGGCTACGTGGGCCTCCCGCTCGCGATGGAGCTCTGCGAGGCCGGATTCCGCGTGGTCGGCTATGACGTGAGTGAGCGCGTCTGCGGGCTCCTCATGCGCGGCGAGTCGCACATCCAGGACGTGCCCGCGAGTCAGGTCGCCAAGCACGTGAAGAGCGGTCGCTTCGTCGCCACCACGGACGAGACCGCCCTGGGCGAGGCCGACACCGTCTCGATCGCTGTGCCCACGCCACTCGCGAAGACCCGCGACCCGGACATGTCGTACGTGCTCTCCGCGTCGGCGACGGTGGCGCGACAGGCGCACCCTGGAATGCTCATCGTGCTGGAGAGCACGACCTATCCGGGGACGACGCGAGAGCTCCTCCAGCCGCGGCTCGAGGCCGAGGGGCTCGTGGTCGGCGAGACGGTCTTCCTGGCGTTCAGCCCCGAGCGCGTGGATCCGGGCAACCCCGTGTACCACACGAAGAACACGCCGAAGGTGGTGGGCGGCATCACCCCGGCCTGCAACACGGTCGCGGTCGCCTTCTACGCCTCGACGGTGGATACGGTCGTCCCCGTCTCGTCCCCGGAGGCCGCCGAGCTCGTGAAGCTGCTCGAGAACACCTTCCGCTCGGTGAACATCGGGCTGGTGAACGAGATGGCCATCGTCTGCGACCGGCTGGGCGTGGACGTCTGGGAGGTCATCGACGCCGCGGCCACGAAGCCGTTCGGGTTCATGAAGTTCACGCCGGGGCCCGGCATCGGGGGGCACTGCATCCCACTCGACCCGCACTACCTCGCGTGGAAGATGCGCTCCCTCAACTACAAGACCCGGTTCATCGACCTCGCGAGCGAGGTGAACTCGGCGATGCCCGACTTCGTCGTCGAGAAGGTCGCCTGGGCGCTGAACGACGACCGCAAGTCGGTCAACGGCAGCAAGGTCCTCGTGCTTGGCGTCGC
>CAZHAG010000216.1:0-3463 GCA_964529705.1 uncultured Gemmatimonas sp.
TTGATCGCCACCTGGCGGTCCAGCGTCAGGTCATTGGCGAGATAGACCGCCCCCATCCCCCCGCGCCCGAGCTCCCGCACGACCGTGTATCGGCCGGCGACAGCGGACTCCAGGGCGGTGCGGAGGGGATCGGGCAACGGCGGCGGAGAGGTGTGAGGTGTGAGGTGTGAGGAGTAAGGTGGGACTCGAATCTCCCCAACGAAAGAGGCGCGCCAGCAGTACCCGGCGCGCCCCTCCCACCTCACACCTCACACCTGCCGTTCGCTCACTTCTTGATCTTGTGCCCCAGGTCCACCTTCGCCTGGTACGGCCGCTCGCCGTGCCCGGTGTAGATCTGCCGCGGGCGCGCGATCTTCTGCTCCTTGTCGAGCAGCATCTCCTCCCACTGCGCGAGCCACCCCGCCGTGCGGGCGATCGCGAAGAGCACCGTGAAGTAGTCGGTCGGGAAGTGCATCGCCCGGTAGATCAGCCCGGTGTAGAAGTCGACGTTCGGGTAGAGCTTCCGCGAGATGAAGTAGTCGTCGGAGAGGGCGATCCGCTCGAGCTCGAGCGCGATCTCCATGTCCTTCGAGAGGCCTGCGACGCGGAGCACGTCGTCGCAGAGGCTCTTCACGATCTTCGCCCGCGGATCGTAGTTCTTGTAGACCCGGTGGCCGAAGCCCATCAACCGCGAGCCCTTGCCGTCCTTCACCCCGGCGATGAAGGCGGGGATGTTCTTGACGTCGCCGATCTCCTCGAGCATCCGGAGCACGGCCTCGTTCGCGCCGCCGTGCAGCGGGCCGTAGAGCGCCGCCACGCCGGCCGCGACCGCCGAGTACGGGTCCACCTGCGACGAGCCCACGGCGCGCACCGCGCTCGTCGAGCAGTTCTGCTCATGGTCCGCGTGCAGGATGAAGAGGATGTCGATCGCCCGCGCGTACACCGGGTGCGCCTCGTACTTCGGCTCCGACATCCGCGCGATCATCGAGAGGAAGTTCTCCGCGTACGGCAGCGCGTTGTCCGGATAGACGTAGGGCATCCCCTTCACGTGCCGGTACGCGAACGCGGCCAGCGTCGGCATCTTCGCGATCAGCCGCACGAACGCGATGTCGCGCTCGCTCTCGTCGAAGACCGACTTCGAGGTGGGGTAGAACGACGAGAGCGCCGCGACGCCGGCCGTCATCATCGCCATCGGGTGCGCGTCGTAGCGGAACCCTTCCATGAAGTGCTTGATGTTCTCGTGCACGTACGTGTGGTACGTGATGTCCTGCTGCCACTTGTCGTACTGCTTCTGGTCGGGGAGCTCGCCATGCCGGAGGAGCCAGGCGACCTCGAGGAAGTTCGACTTCTCGGCCAGCTGCTCGATCGGGTAGCCGCGGTAGCGGAGGATCCCGTTGTCGCCGTCGATGTAGGTGATCGCCGAGCGGCAGGACGCGGTGTTCATGAACGCCGGGTCGTAGCCCATGATGCCGAAGTCGTCCGGCTTGGCCTTGATCTGGCGGAGGTCGGCGGTGCGGATCGTCTCGTCGGTGATCGGGACGGTGTAGACCTTCCCGGTGCGCGAGTCCTTGATCTCGAGGTGGTCGCCCGCTGCGGGCGCCTTGGGGTCAGCGGCAGTCTTTCCGGCCATCGGATGCGGTTCCAGCTGGAGGTGGAGAAGTCGAGGAGCGCCACCGCGCTCACGATAGGAATCTAGTATCGGCACACGGTGCGTGTGCCCGCAGGGCCCTCCCGCTATCCTTCCTCCCGTGGATCCCGTCCTGCTCCTCCCCCTCGTCGCCCTCGCCGCCGCGATCGGGGCGATGATGAACGCCGTCGCCGGCGGAGGAACGCTCGTCACCTTCCCCGCACTGATCGCCCTCGGCGTCCCGCCGATCACTGCCAACGCGACCTCCACCGTCGCGCTCTGGCCGGGGACGATGACCTCGCTCTGGGGGTACCGCGGCGAGCTCCGCGGCGCCCGGCGCTGGGCCATCGCCTTCGCGGTGCCGAGCTTCCTGGGCGGGATCGCCGGGGCGCTGCTCCTGCTCCAGACCCCCGAGCGGCGCTTCGAGCAGATCGTCCCCTGGCTCATCCTGGGGGCCACCGCGCTCTTCATGTCCCAGCCGACGCTCATGCGCTGGCTGCGTGCGGCCGCGCCGGCCCGGCCCCTGCACGATGCGGACGGCTCGCTCCATCCGCCGGCCGCGCCATTCCTCGTCTACCAGTTCGCGGTCGCCGTCTACGGTGGCTACTTCGGCGCCGGCGCGGGGATCCTGATGCTCGCCGCGCTTGGCCTGATGGGACTCTCGAACATCCACCAGATGAACGGCCTCAAGAACTGGGGCGGCGGCGTGATGAACCTCGTCGCGGTGCTCATCTTCGCCGTGAGCGGCGTGGTGGACTGGCGGATCGCGCTCGCGATGGCCGCGGGCGCCACGCTCGGCGGCGTGGGCGGCTCCCTCCTCGCCCAGCGGGTCGGGCAGGCCTGGGTGCGGCGCGTGATCGTCGTGATCGGGCTCGGCAGCGGGGTAGCGATGCTGACCGGGCTCATCTGACCGGCAGACCGCAGGAATCGGGTCGCGCGCGCGAGCCGCGACGGAGAGATTCCAGCATGACCGATCGCGCCGCCGCAGCCGCCGCAGCTGCCACATCTGGCACATCCGCCGCCCCCATCGCGCCGCTCGACCCCGCCGACTGGGAGGAGTACCGCCGACTCGCGCACCGGATGGTCGACGAGTCCCTCGACTACCTTCGCGACGCCCGCACTCGGCCCGTCTGGAAACAGATGCCGGGACGCGTCCGCTCCGCGATCACTGGCGAGCCCCTTCCTCGCTCCGGGCTCGGCGACGAGGCCGCATACGCCGATTTCGTCGATCTCGTGCGCCCGTACCCCAACGGGAACATCCACCCCCGCTTCTGGGGCTGGGTGATGGGCACCGGCACGCCGCAGGCGGCGATGGCGGACTTCCTCTCCTCGGTGATCAACCCGAACTGCGGCGGCCTCGAGCAGGCGCCGGTGCTCGTCGAGCGGCAGGTGGTGAAGTGGTGCGCCGAGTTGATGGGGTTCCCCGCGGACGCGGGGGGGATCCTCGTGAGCGGCGGCACGATGGCGAACGTCTTCGGGCTCGCCGTCGCGCGGCAGCAGCGCGC
Source organism: uncultured Gemmatimonas sp. (assembly GCA_964529705.1). GTDB lineage: Bacteria > Gemmatimonadota > Gemmatimonadetes > Gemmatimonadales > Gemmatimonadaceae > Pseudogemmatithrix. The sequence goes on from CAZHAG010000216.1 coordinate 3,112, forward strand.
CGGGTTCGACGTGCGCGCGGAGGGACTGCAGGGGAAGCACCCGATGCTCCTCGTCTACGCCTCCACCGAGATGCACGGGTGGCTCAAGAAGGCGTGCGAACTGCTCGGCCTCGGGAACGCCGCCTTCCGGCGCGTCCCCGTGAAGGACGACTTCTCGGTGGACGTCAGCGCGATGGCGGCGATGATCCGGGCCGACCGCGAGGCCGGCCACCGCCCGATCTGCGTGATGGGCACCGCCGGCACCGTCCAGACAGGCGCCACCGACGACCTCGTGGCGCTCGCCGACCTCGCGCAGCGTGAGCAGCTCTGGTACCACGTCGACGGCGCCTTCGGCGCGATGGCGCGGCTCTCG
>CAZHAG010000217.1:0-1829 GCA_964529705.1 uncultured Gemmatimonas sp.
TACGAGCGGCGCTACGGGTTCCAGGGCGCGATCCCCAAGAACAAGGCGCGCCTCGCGAAGAGCATCGGGCGCACGGTGGGGGAGAAGCTCCTCACCCCGGCCGACCTGCTCGAGGAACTCTCGCGCGCGGGGATCCGCGAGACCCTCGACAAGCTCCTCGCGGACTTCATCGGCCGGACACTCGAGGTGGAGCGAGGGCCGCTGCGCTCCCTGCTCCCGCTCCCCGTCCTCGCGGAGGTGGAGCGCGCACTGATGTCCCTCGCACCGGCCGTGGCCGCACGCGTGGAGCAGCACGCGACCACGCCGGCGTTCGAGGAGCAGGTGCGCGCCGCCGTGCGCCGCCTACGGACGGAGGTCGGGGACCGGTCCGTGGGCGAGGTCCTCACCCCGGCGCGGCGCGCCGAGCTGGCCGCGCAAGCGGCGGTGCTCGCCACCGAGCTGATCGAGGAGGGGCGCAAGGCGGACGACCGCTCGGCCACCGCACGCATCGGTGACCTCCTGCTGCGGATGGCGGGCACGGACCGCACGCGCGGGTTCGTCGAACGGACGGTGGCCGAGGCGCTCGGACGTGCGGAGCGGCGGAGCTGGGGCGACGTGCTCGACGCCATCGGCGAGGAGACGGTGGTACGCTGGCTGATCGAGGCGGCGCGCTCGCCGCGAGCGCACACGCTGGTCGCCGAGGGCGCCTCGACGGGCGCGGTCGCGCTCCTCGACCGGCCGATCGGTCGGCCGGCGCGCTTCCTCCCGCCCGACGCGGTGGCACGACTCGCGGCCGCCGCGGGCCCGGCCCTCTGGGGCTGGATCGAGGAGCAACTCCCGCGCCTCGTCGAGCAGCTCAACATCCAGGCGATGGTCGAGCGGAAGGTGCTCGGGTTCAGCACGGCGCGGATCGAGGAGATCATCCGCGGCGTGACCGAGCGGGAGCTCAAGATGATCGTCCGCCTCGGCTACGTGCTGGGCGCGATCATCGGGCTCATCACCTTCTCGGTGGGGCAGCTGCTCGACCGCTGAGCGTGCCGCTACCGGGCGGCCTCGCCCCGCAACGCGTCCACCTCGTCCCGCAGCGCGGCCAGCTCGGCCTCGAACTCCTCCACGCTCGCCTTGGGGACGATCGCGACCGGCGCGGCCTTGATCACCGCGGAGAACTCCGGAACGTCCGTGAACGCTTCGTCGTCCGCGAGGGCGAAGAGGCCGATCAGGGCGAGCACCACCGCACTCGTCGTGGCCCCGGCGCGCCAGCGGCGCCGCGCGGAGAGCGTGGTCGCGTTCGCGAGGTGCCACGCGATCGCCACCGAGAGGAGCGCCAGGTTCGCCGCCACCTCGATGCCGCCGAGGATGCCGAGCGAGGGCATCAGGAACTCGGCCCAGCCGGAGATGGCGGTGTACGCCATCGCCGCCACGGCGATGACGAGCGTGATGAAGAGATGGGCGACGAAGCGGAACTGGCCGATCACCGCCCGGGCGACCGCGGCCCACACTCCCGCCCAGGCGAGCGAGAGCACCGCGACGCCGAGCGCGAGGAGGAGCGCCTGCGTGGCCCCCGCCCGCTCATAGTTGTCGAGCCAACCGTTGAGCGCGATGAGCGCGAGCGCCGCCGCCGAGAGCGCGAGCCGCACCGGCGTGCGCTGGTGCCAGCGCTCCGGGCCCGCCGCGTCGGCGGCGCTGCGGTGCAAGGGGATCGCGGGGGGCACCGGCTCGGATGCATCGCGGAAGCGGAGGGTCGTGCGCCCGATCGTGATCTCCGACCCCGGCCGGACCCGGATGCGCTCGGCCAGCGGATGGGTGGCCGTCGCGAGCTTGTTCACGCTCCCGAGGTCCTCGACCACGAG
>CAZHAG010000217.1:1929-3418 GCA_964529705.1 uncultured Gemmatimonas sp.
CAGAGCACCGCGCGCATCGGCGTGCCGGACGCGGCCGCGACGTTGCGCGTGCTGCACTTCCAGGGCGTCACGTGCTTCTCGTCGCCGGAGGGCGTGTTGTCGTTGGCGAACCGGTCCGAGTAGAGCTTGGCGAAGCGGATGGCGTTCAGCCCCTTGCTCTCGAGCGCCTCGTGCACGATCGAGACCACGCCGGAGCTCTGGTCGCCGGCGATGAAGACCTCGTCGTCGGTGGCGCAGCGATGCCAGAGCTGCTCGTAGCGCAGGTCCTCGCCCCGCTCGGCGCCACCCCAACAGCGGAAGACGGCCGCCGGCTCCGAGACCACGCGGAAGGCGCCGACCTCCACCATCTTGTCCTCCCCCTCGAAGAGGCCACCGAGGTAGATGCGCTGGTAGTCGGTGAGCTGCGCCGTCATCTCCGCCAGGAAGTCCGAAGGTGGCGTGAAGCCGGTCGCGCGGACGCTGGAGACGAGCGCCGAGACCTGCGCCTCGGGCACGAGGAAGGAGCGCTGCTCGCCCATCGTGGAGACGTTCACGCCCACCACGCGTCCGCCCTCGGTGATGGTGGGACCTCCGCTCATCCCCGGATTGATCGAACCGGTGAAGTGGATCTTCGGGTACAGCGTGTGCCGCAGGTTGCCGTTGTAGGTGCCCTCGACGATGCTCAGCCCGAGGTCGCTCGGGTGGCCAAGCGAGTAGAGTCGGTCCCCCTGCCGCGGCACGGTGCTCCCGAGCGTGAAGAAGCGCGGCGAGGCCATCCCCGTGCGCAGCACCGCCAGGTCGTGCACCACGTCGAGCGCGACCACCTCGGCCGCGTGCGCCGTGCCGTCCCGGTCCACGACCTCCACCCGGTAGTTGTCGGGTTCGTGGATGCGTTCGGCGATGACGTGGAAGTTCGTGACCATCAGTCCGTCCGCGCTCACGAAGAAGCCGGTGCCGATGGAAGCCTTGGCGTTGGAGGCGGTCTCCATCACCTGGATCTTGAGGATGTGGTCACTGTAGCGCGCGAAGACGGTCGACGTCGCGATCTTCGGGAGCGACCCCTCCCCCTCCTGTTGCTGCGCCCTGAGGAGCGGCGCCGCCAAGAGCATCAGCGCGCCGAGGGCGCCGGCGGCGCGCCTCATCGTCCCCCCTCCAGCACCACGCGGTCCATCGCGATCACGCGACCGGTGACTCCCGACGGCACATCCTCGAAGACGACGGCCGGGCGGCCATCGATGCTCTCGGCCGAGAGCAGGAGCTGTCGGCCGCGCGCGGTCCAGCGCCGGAGATTGCCACCGCCGCCGCGCCCCGCCTCTACACGGAAGCGCCGCTCCATCAGGCGCTGCATCGCGTCGAGGAACTGCGCGGCCTCCACGGACGAATCCCAGATGGTGACCCATCCGATGCCCGACCCGCGCGGCGTGTCGACCACCTGGTACCGGTCGCCGTCCCATCCGTCGGCCCCCTGCGTGGCCATCCCCAGGTCCTGCAGGTGCTCGAAGAGGAAGAG
>CAZHAG010000218.1:0-3398 GCA_964529705.1 uncultured Gemmatimonas sp.
TACCTCACGGACCCCGCGCGCCGGTTCGTCTATTACTATGCGCATCTCGACAAGCGCGTCTATGGCCTGCAGGAGGGGCAGCGCGTGAAGCGCGGGCAGCTCCTCGCCACGGTCGGCACCTCCGGCAACGCGCCGAAGGACGCGCCGCATCTCCACTTCCAGCTCCTGCAGATGGCTCCCGGCAAGCAGTGGTGGACCGGGGCGCCGATCAACCCGCTTCCCTACCTCCGCAAGAAGGGCGACGAGCGATGACGATGACGGGGAAGGAGCGGGCCGCGCTGCGCTCCGAGTGCAACCGGCTGAAGCCGCTGCTGCACATCGGGCAGGAGGGGCTCACGCCCGCCGTGGCCGCGGCGCTCGACGACGCGCTCCGCACGCGCGAGCTCGTGAAGGTGCAGCTCAACCGCGCCGCCGACGTCACCGCGCGCGACGCCGCCGCGACGCTGGCCGCGCGCGTGCGCGCCGAGGTGATCCAGACCATCGGCAAGACGGCGACGCTCTACCGGAAGAATCCGGCGCTCAAGCGGAAGCCGGGGGCGCTGCCACCCTGGCGCGTCTGACTCCGACGGCGTGACTCGGCGGGCGCGGCGCGGCGGGCGTGATGCTCGCCACCGGGCCGCGCGCACGCCCTCAGCGCGCCGGCGTGAACACCAGGTCGAACACGCGGTCCACGCCGACGTGGAGCCGCGGCGCCCCCGACTCCACTCCCGTGAACCAGACACGGCCAAGACCGAGCGCCTGGAACGCACCCGCCTGCGTGGGGACGAGCGCCGCACGGGTCGATGGTGCCCGCATCAGCCAGAGCCTTGCGTCGCTGAGCGCCACGGTCAGCCGTACGTCGGCCTCGTCGCTCTCGTACACTCCCACGAGCCGCTCCAGCTCGGCGACCGTCGGCTGCCAGCTCGGGCCGGCGTTCGAGTTCCCGGTCTGCGCGCCGGCAGCCGGCGCCAGGCCTCGGGCGATGCCGTCCACCATGCCGTGCGTGAGCGGACCCGCCGGCGCGGCCGTGTTGCAGAGCACGGCGACGGAGAGGTGGTCCTGCGCGGGATAGCGCGCGAGGTAGGCGCGGTATCCCGCCGTCGCGCCGCTGTGGCCGATGCGCGGCGTGCCGCGGTACTGGTCCACGACGAGCCCCGCCGCGTAGGAGATCCGCTCACCGGACGTGAGGACGCCCTGCCGCTCGAGTGAGTCGACCAGCGCGCCACCGAGCGTGCGCTTGGTGAGCACCTCGTTCCAGCGGAGCAGGTCGCCCACCGTGGTGAGCAGTCCGCCATTGCCGAAGACGTTCTCGAACGGCATGTCGAGCCGGAAGCCGCCGGGTGAGGGCTGGTACCCCTGCGCCCGTCCGGGCACCACCCGGCGGAAGTCATCGCGCCAGGAGGTGCGCGTCATCCCGGCCGGGTCGAAGAGCCGTGCCTTCGTGAAGGCGGAGAACGACTGCCCGCTCAGGCGCTCCACGAGCATCGCGAGCAGGTTGTAGCCGCTGTTCGTGTACGAGTACTGGTCGCCCGGCGGGTAGTTGAGCGACCGCTGGCGCGCGATGATCTCGAGCACATGCGGGTGGGTGTAGGCGCGCGAGCCGCGCGGCCACCCTGCGATCCCCATCAGCGACCCCCAGTCACGGAGGCCGCTCGTGTGGTCGAGCAGCATCCGCACGGTGATCGGCCGCTCGTACGCGGGAAGCTCCGGGAAGTGCTTCCGCACGTCGTCGTCGAAGCGGAGCTTCCCCTCGAGGGCGAGGAGCGTCACCGCGGCTGCGGTGAACTGCTTCGACACGGAGCCCGCCTCGATGATCGACGTCGGGGAGAGCGGCGTGCCCGACTCGAGGTCGGAGAGGCCGTACGCGCGCTCGAGCACGATGCGCCCGCCCTGCGCCACACCCACCGTGCATCCGGGGCCGGCCGGCGTGTACGCGCTGAAGACGCGATCCGCGAGCGTGCCGAGATCCGGCTGCGTCGCGGTGCGCTGGGCGTCGAGCCGGGCGGGCGCCACGACGGCCGCGCCGAGGGCGGCCAGGAGCAGCGGCGTGATCAGGAGTCGGGAGCGGTTCATGGCGTGTCCGTGGAGTCGGTGCGTTGGAGCGCGCGGAGCACGCGCCAGGGGGTGAGCGGCAACTCGAGCACCTCCACACCGAGCGCGTCGGCCACCGCACCGGCGATCGCGGGCGCGGTGGGGATGATCGCCGGCTCGGCGATGCCGCGCGCGCCCACGTGGTTGGCCTGCGGGTCCGCGCCCGCGAGGAAGTGCCCGTCGATCTCGGGGATGTCCGCGAGCGTCGGGATCTTGTAGTCGTGCAGCCCCACGTTCAGCGGGAGGCCGAAGCGCGCGTCGAGCGCTCTCTCTTCGAAGAGCGCGAAGCCGATCCCCTGGATGATCCCGCCCTCCAGCTGCGACTCGGCGAGCGTGGGGTTCACGATGCGTCCGGCGTCATGTACTGCGACCACGCGGAGCACGCGCACCACGCCGGTCTCGGTGTCCACCTCGACCTCGGCGAACTGCGCGCCGGTGGTGACGATCCCCGCCTCCTGCGGGTTGGGGCCGCGCGAGCCATGCCCCTGGATCATCACGTGCCCGAGGCGCGCCATGATCTCGCCGAAGGTCATGCCGCGGTCGGTGTCGCGGAGCGTCACGCGGCCGTCCGCCGTCTCGAGGTCGCGCGGGTGCGCGTCGAGGAGTCCCGCCGCGGCGTCGAGCAGCGCGCGGCGCGCATCCTCCGCCGCCATCCGGACCGCCGGCGCGAGCGAGGCCACCGTCATCGAGCCCCAGGAGTTCCCGGCGTAGGGGCCGCTCGCGGTGTCCCCGATCACCGCGCGCACCATCTCCAGCTTGTGCCCGAGCGCCTCCGCCGCGACCTGCGCGACGATGGTACGCGTGCCCGTGCCGAGGTCCTGCGACCCGGCGAAGACGTCCGCGGTGCCGTCGGGGTTGAGGCGCACGGTGGCGTAGCAGGGGGGACCGCCACCGGTCGACCAGATCTGCGCCGCCACGCCGACGCCGCGCCTGAGGTGTGGCGCGCCTCCCTGCCGCTCCTCGCCCCATCCGATCCTCCGCGCGCCCTCGTCGTAGCACTCGGCGAGCCGGTTCCCGGTGTAGGGGCGGTCCTGCTTCTGGTCGCGCGTGGCGAGGTTGGCGCGGCGGAGCGCGAGCGGGTCCATCCCCAGCTCCTTCGCGAGCGCGTTCATCGCCACCTCGAGCCCGACCGAGCCCTCGGCGTGCCCGGGCGCGCGGAACGCGGCCATCGCCGCCGTGTTCACGTACGCGAACCGCTCGCGCGTGCGCACGTTGGGGCAGGCGTAGAGTTCGTGGTAGATCTCGCCGGGCCCGCCCTCCCACCCGCCCACGCCGAGCGGGATGGTGGCCTCGAGGTCGATCGCGACCAGCTTCCCCTTCTTCGTGGC
>CAZHAG010000219.1:0-3371 GCA_964529705.1 uncultured Gemmatimonas sp.
GGCGGCGCCCGCGGCACCCGCGGCACCCGTGGCGAGCGCGCCGACGCCCGCGCCAGCCGCCCCAGCGGCCCCGCGCCCCTCCACGCGCCAGCCCCTCGCCGCGCTCGAGGTCATCGCCGAGGGGCCGCTCAAGGGGATGAAATTCGAGCTCCACTCGGCGCTCACCAACATCGGCCGGGGCGAGCACAACGACATCTCTATCCGCGACGATTCCATCTCGGACTCGCACGCCAAACTCCAGAAGCGCGCGGACGGCTGGTACGTCGTCGACCAGGGCTCGACCAACGGAACGTACGTGGGCGGCCGTCGAGTGTCGGGCGAGCAGCGGATCGAGGGCGCGCCGGACCTCCGCTTCGGCGGGATCAAGATGCACTTTCGGCCGGCCGCGGTCGCCGCGCCGGAAGGGGGCGGGACGCGCGCGATCGCGGCGGTGAACGTCGAGGCGCTCCGCGCCAAGACGCAGGGCGGCAAGTCGCAGGGCGGAAAGGCGCTGGGGGCCACGAAGCCGATGACCCCTGCGGCCGATACTAAGAAAGGATGCGCGAGCGTGATCGCGCTGATCGTGACCATCGCCGGCGCCGGTGTCGGCCTCCTGGGGCTTCTCCTGTTCGTGGGGCGCTGACCTGATGCAGATCAAAGTGGGCGCCCGCACGGATGTCGGGATCGTGCGCTCGGGCAACGAGGACAACTTCTTCGCCGAGGCGGACGAGAAGCGCGGCGTCTTCGTCGTGGCCGACGGGATGGGCGGGCACGCGGCCGGTGAGGTCGCGAGCGAGATGGCCGTGCAGATCGTGGCGCGCCACCTCCTGCCGCTCGGGTCGGTGAAGGACGAGGGGGCCCGCGACTCGGTGGCGCAGTCGCTGCGCGACGCCAACCGCGCGATCTACGAGCGGATGCTCGCCGAGGTCGACAAGCAGGGGATGGGCACCACGGCCTCGGTGATGGTGCTCTCCGACACGGGGTACCTGATCGGCCAGATCGGGGACTCGCGGATCTACCTCCTGCGCGACGGCGCGCTCACCCAGCTCACGAAGGACCACTCGTACGTGCAGGAGCAGGTGGATGCCGGGCTCCTCACGCCGGAGCAGGCGCGCTACCACCCCTACAGCAACGTCATCACGCGCTGCGTGGGCGCCAGCGACGAAGTCGAGGCGGACATCTATGAGGGGGAGCCGCGCGTCGGCGACGTCTTCCTCCTCGCCTCTGACGGCCTCACGGGGATGGTGGACGACCGCCGGCTGCAGCAGCTCCTGCTGGCGCGCTCCGGCCCCGGCCGGATCGTGGACACGCTGATCGCCGAGGCGAACGGCCGCGGTGGACTCGACAACATCACTGCGATCGTCATCCAGGTCGATGGACTCGACGGCGCCGCGAATGGCTGACCAGCCGCCGGAGACGGTGGGTTCGATCTCCGAGCTCTATTTGGGGAACATCCTCTACGCGCTGGAGCGCTGTGCGCTCGCGATGGCGGAGGAAGGGAAGGCGGCCGACGCGCAGTTCTACCGCGGCATCGGGAAGATGCTGGCCGAGGCGCACGGGAAGAACCGGAAACAGGCGTAGGCGGCGGGCGGCCGCTGGTCGCAGCAGCCGGTTGCGGCTGCCGGTTGCGGCCCCCTGCTATGCGCTCGCCAGCGCGGCGAGCACCTCTCGGCGCCCGATCTCGCGCCGCTCCGCGGTGAACACCCGCAGCCAGCGCGCCGACTGGTAGAGCTGCTCGGCCAGGATCGGGAGGTTGATCGCCCCCGCGATCCCGGCCTCCGTCACGCGCCGCACGCTGCCGTCCCGGCCGAGCAGGGGGAGGTCGAGGCCCAGCATCCGCTCCTTGCTCGGATAGTCGAGGAGCAGCTCCCCCGGCTTGAATCCGTGCGCCTTGGCGAGCACGTCCTCGGCGCGGCGCGTGCGCTCCCGGTCGTCCGCGAGCCACTCGAGGTCGGCGTCCGCGAGCTCGGCGGCCGGCACCTCCATCGCCCGCTTGAAGAGCTTGCGGTGGCGGAGTGCGTCGAGGAGGGGCCCCGCGCCGGAGCGTTCCATGGCGTGCAGGATCCCCTCGTCGGTGAAGGAGGCCAGGGCGTCCGCCCGCAGGTGCCCCACGTGCAGCGCGTCCTCCACGAGCCGCTTGTACATCGCCGTCGCGCTGCGCACGGCGTGCTGCCAGTAGACGTTCCGGTACATCTGGTACTTGGCGAAGAGGAGTGACTCGAGCGCGGAGAGCCCCTTCTCGCGGAGGCCGACCGCGAGCCGGCCGCTGGCGGGATCCGTGACGAGGACCAGGGCGTGGCGGAGGCGGTCGACGTCGATCTCGCCGTACGCCACGCCGCACATCATCGCGTCGCGCTTGAGGTAGTCGATCTTGTCGAGGTCGATCGAGCCGGAGATCAGCCCCTGGAGCGGGGAGCGGCTCTTGCCGCGGACCAGCGCGAGGATCCGTTCCGGGGCATCGGCCGAGAACTCGGCGCGCAGGATCGCGGCGATCTCGCCCGTGCAGAGCAAGGGTTCGGCGACCTCCTCGTGGTGCGGCACCCCGAGCTCCTCGAGCGCGTGCGAGAAGGGGTAATGCCCGATGTCGTGCAGGAGCGCGGCGGCCGTGACGATCGCCCCCTCGTCCGGGGCCACCTGGTCGAGCGCGCCCGACTCCCCGAGGACGCGGACGGTCTCGCGCGCGAGGTGGTAGGCGCCGAGCGCGTGCTCGAGCCGCGAGTGCGTGGCGCCGGGGTAGACGAGATGGGCGAGCCCCAGCTGGCGCACGTAGCGCAGGCGCTGGAACACCGCGGAGTCGAGGAGCCGGAGATAGGGGCCCTCGATGCGGATGTTGTTCCAGAGGGGGTCGCGGAGGGTTGGCATTCCCTTCAGGTGGGAGGTGTGAGGTGGGAGGTGTAAGGTAAAGGCGAACGGCGGCGAGCGGAGGACCATTCCCTCCCGCACGCCGCCGTCCCTCACACCTCACACCTCACACCTCACACCTCAGCCCTTCGGCCCCGCCCCCAGGATCCCCGCCGAGACCGCCGACCCGAACTTCTTGATGTTCTCCTGGAACATCCCCGCCAGCTTCTTGGCCTGCGTGTCATATGCCGCGCCATCCTTCCAGGTGTTGCGCGGCTGGAGGATCTCGGCGGGCACGCCCTCGATCGCCTCCGGCAGGTGCAGCCCGAAGACGGGATCGGTGACGGTCTTCACCTTGGCCAGCTTCCCGGCCAGCGCCGCGCGCACCATCGCGCGGGTGTAGGAGAGCTTCATCCGAGCGCCGGTGCCGTAGGCCCCGCCGCTCCACCCGGTGTTCACGAGCCAGACCTGCGCCCCGTGCTTGTCGAGGAGCGCGCCGAGCATCTCGGCGTACTTGGTCGGGTGCCAGACGAGGAAGACGGCGCCGAAGC
>CAZHAG010000220.1:0-3348 GCA_964529705.1 uncultured Gemmatimonas sp.
GCCAGGATGAAGATCGGCTTGTTGATCTCCCCCGGCATCGTCTCTTCCTTCATGATGTTCTTCACGCCGTCGGCGAGCACCTGGAAGAGTCCCCAGGGGCCCACGCGGTTCGGCCCGTGCCGGTCCTGGATCCAGGCCGAGATCTTCCGCTCGGCGAGCGTGGTGTAGGCCACGCCGACCATGTAGACCGTGAAGACGATCAGCATCTTCACGACCGTGGCGATCAGGAACACCCAGGTGGAGGGCGGGAGCTGCATCGGATCGAGCGGCGGCATCAGGCGACCCCCGCCGCGTGCTTGGCGCCCGCCATCGGCGCGCCGAGGAGGCCGAGCCGGTCGTAGCTCAACCCGGCGAACCCGGACTCCGCCTTCGCCAGTGCGTCGAAGACGCTCCCGGCCATGAAGTACTCACCCTTCACGCCGAGCGCGTTCACCAGGTCGCCGATGGCATACCAGCTCGGGCGGGCCATCCCCGGCGCGGCCTTGGCCTGCAGGAAGCGCTGCACGCGGCCCCGCAGGTTGGTGAAGGTGCCCTCTTCCTCCGCGACGTTCGCGATGGGCAGCACCGCGGCCGCGGTGGGAAGTCCCACCGGCATCACGGTGCCGATCACGATCACCGCCGACGCCTTCGTCGCGGCGGCGACGTCAAGACCCGCCAGGTCGTCGTCGGCCAGGACCAGCACGTCACCGTCCTTGAGGCCCCCGAGCGGGTCGCTGTCGCGGCGCTTGAAGCCGAGCGCCTCCGCACCGTGCACGTTCGGGGCACGGTCGGCACGCAGCGAGAGGTCCGGGACGCCCGGGAGCGGCGCCTCGGGGCCGGTCGCGCACCGGAACACCCCTTCGCCCTTCGTCGCACCGACCACCTGCTTGAGCAGGAAGAGCGCTTCATTGGAGAGCCGCGGCGACGCGACGACGTAGGCACGCTTGCCGTGCAGCGCCTTGGCCGCGGCGGCGATGGCGATCTCCCAGTCCGCGGAGGCCAGCGCGCCGGCCTTCGGCACCTTGGGTGCGTCGATCCGGTCCGGACGGTTCATCCAGCGATAGTCGAGCCGCCCCTCGTCGCAGAGATAGAACTGGTTCACCTGCTCGTTCGACCGCGGCTTCTGGCGCACGACCATGTTGTCGCGCGTCTCGAGGATGCTGTTGCACCCCTGCGAGCAGCCGGTGCAGACGGACGCCGTGCGGTCGAGCTCCCAGGCGCGCGCCTTGTTCAGGAAGTCCTTGGAGACGAGCGCACCCACCGGGCAGAGGTCGATCACGTTCGCGGCCCAGGGCTGCGTGAGGTCGTGGTCGCTCGCCTTGCCGATCACCGCGCGGTCGCCGCGCTCCGAGACGTTGAGCACGGGCTCATGATGCACGTCATCCATGAAGCGCACGCAGCGCGTGCAGAGGATGCAGCGGTTGGTGACGTAGAGGACGTCGCCGCCGAAGTCCTCGACCGGGTTGAAGCGCTTGGGCTCGCGGTAGCGCGAGTCGGCGCGCCCTTCCTGGAAGGTGTAGTCCTGGAGCTCACACTCGCCGGCCTGGTCGCAGATCGGGCAGTCGAGCGGGTGGTTGATCAGCAGGAGCTCGAGCACGCCCTTGCGGGCCTCGAGCGCCTTCTCCGAGTAGACGTGCACCACCTGCCCCTCGCCCACGTTCGTCGCGCAGGAGGGAGCGAGCTTCGGCATCTTCTCGACTTCCACCAGGCACATCCGGCAGACGCCCGCCACCGGGAGCCCGGGATGGTAGCAGTAGTGCGGGACGAGCACGCCCGCGGCCTTCGCGGCCTCGAGGATCGTCGTGCCGTCGGGCACGCTGATCGCGCGCCCCTCGATCGTGAGGTTCACCATCTTCACGTCGGCCATGCTAGCGCGCCCCCACGGCCACGGTGGAACTGCGCTTGCCCTTGATCAGGGCCTCGAACTCGGGCCGGAACTTCTGGATCGCGCTCACCACTGGCGCGCCGCACGAGTCGCTGAGCACGCAGATGGTCTTGCCCGTCATCATCTCGGAGAGGTCGAAGATCGTGTCGAGGTCCTCGTACGTGCCCTGCCCCGCGACGATCCGCTCGAGGATCTTGGTCATCCACGCGGTGCCCTCACGGCACTGCGTGCACTGCGCGCAGCTCTCGTGCGCGTAGAAGCGCGCGAGCCGCGCCATCTGCCGCGGCAGCGACTGCGCATCATCGAAGATGATCACGCCGCCGGAGCCGAGCATCGTGCCCTGCGCGACGAATCCCTCGTAGTCCATCAGGGTCGCCTCGGCCTCCTCCATGTTCATCGTCGGCACCGAGGAGCCGCCGGGGATGATCGCCTTGAACTTCCGGCCCGGGAGGGGGCCGCCGCAGAGGTCGTACAGGAACTCCTTGAAGGAGAAGCCCATCACGACCTCGTAGTTCCCCGGCTTCGCCACGTTCCCGCAGACCGAGTAGAGCTTGCTCCCGGTGCTCTTCGGGTTCGAGAGGCACATCGCCTTGTACCACTCGGCGCCGTTGTTCAGGATGTGCGGCACCGCAGCCAGCGTCTCGACGTTGTTGATCGTCGTGGGCATGCCGAAGAGCCCGCTCACCGCCGGGAAGGGGGGCTTGATGCGCGGGTTGCCGCGCTTCCCTTCCAGCGAGTTCATCAGGGCGGTCTCCTCGCCGCAGATGTACGCGCCCGCGCCCTTGTGCACCCAGACGTCCACGCGCTTGCCGGAGCCCATCGCGTTCTTGCCGATGATCCCCGCCGCGCGCGCCTCGGCCAGCGCGGCCTCCATCACGCGGATCGGTTCCGTGAACTCGCCGCGGATGTAGATGTACGCCGTCTCCGCGCCGATCGCGTGCGCGGCGATCGCGCACCCCTCGATCAGGGCGTGCGGCGTCCAGCGCATGATCTCGCGGTCCTTGAAGGTGCCCGGCTCGGACTCGTCGGCGTTGCAGCAGAGGTAGTGCGGCTTGCCGTCGCCGAGCTTCATGAAGGACCACTTGAGCCCGGTCGGGAAGCCGGCGCCGCCGCGGCCGCGCAGCCCGGACGCCTTCACGATCTCGGTGATCGCGGTCGGCTCCATGTGCAGGGCCTGCTGCAGCGCCTTGTAGCCGCCGCGCGCCTTCCAGCCGTCCAGCGTGCGCGCCTCGGGCTCCCCGAAGTGCTTGGAGAGGACCGGGGTCTCGCGCGGATGGCTCTTGTGTGGGTAGCCCATTACTTGAGCCCCGCCAGGATCTCCGGGACTTTATCCGGCGTCACGTTCTCCACGTAGTCCTCATTGATCTGCACGGGCGTCGCGAAGCCGCAGGCGCCGAGGCATTCGACCTCGATCACGGTGTACTTGCCATCCGGCGAGGTGAGCCCGAGCTCCTTGCACCCGGTCTTCTCGAGGAAGGCCTCGA
>CAZHAG010000221.1:0-3323 GCA_964529705.1 uncultured Gemmatimonas sp.
GCGACCTCGAGGAGGAGATCAAGCGCGGCGCCTTCCGCCGCGACCTCTTCTACCGGTTGAACGTGATCGCGGTGCACCTGCCGCCGCTGCGCGACCGCGCGGACGACATCCTCCTGCTCGCCGAGTCCTTCCTCCAGCGGGCCGCGGAGCTCCGGGGCGAGGAGCCCAAGCGCCTCGCCGACGACGCGGCCGGCGCGCTGCAGGCCTACCAGTGGCCCGGGAACGTGCGCGAACTGGAGAACGCGCTGGAGCGCGCGGTGATCCTCTCCGGCGGCACGACCATCAGCGTCGCCGCGCTCCCGGAGCGGGTGACGGAGCGCCGCAGCGAGCCCCTGGTCGCCGAGCGCTCCACGCCGAACCCCACGCTGGAGACCATCGAGAAGGCGTACATCCTCTGGGTGCTGCAGAGCGAGGCGGGAAACAAGACGCGCGCGGCGGAGGTGCTCGGGATCGACCCCTCCACGCTGCACCGCAAGCTGGCGCGCTACGAGGTCGACGCGTGAGCGATCAGACTGGCGCACGTCCCGGCGCGCTGCTCCGGACGCTCGAGCGCCGCGCCCCCTGGGTCGCGGCGGTGACGGCCCTGGTGGCCGCGCTCGCCACGATGACCTCGGACCCGATCGGCGTGTTCAACGACGACGGGATCTACCTCCTCACGGCGAAGGCGCTCGCGAACGGGATGGGGTATGTGTACCCGCAGCTCCCCGGGCTCCCGCCGGCGATCCACTATCCGCCGGCGTGGCCGCTCCTGCTCGCCGCGGTCTGGAAGATCGCGCCCGCGTTCCCCGCGAACATCTCCTGGTTCAAGCTGATCAACCCGGTGGTCATCGCCGCGGCCGCGGCGGCGGCGGTGCTCTTCGGGCAGCGACTCCTCAGGCTCCCCTGGTGGGTGGCGCTGGGTGGAGTGGTGGCCGCGACGCTCACCGTGCCCGTGCTCCTGCTCACCAACCTCCTGCTCTCCGAGCCGCTCTTCCTCGCGCTCCTGCTCCCGACGCTCCTCGTCACCGAGCGGCTGGTGCGCGAGGGTGGCGTGCGGCTCGCGATCGGCGCGGCGGTCCTCGTCGCCCTCCTCGTGCTGGTGCGCACGCTGGGCGGTGTGGTGCTGGTGGCGGGGGTGATGCTCCTCGCGCGCGAGCGCCGGTGGCGCGAGATGGTCCTGTTCGGCGCGCTCACGGTGGCGCTCCTGATGCCTTGGCAGCTCTTCGTCTGGCGGTCATCCGTCGGGTTCCCGGATGAGCTCCGCGGGTCGTACGGGCCCTACCTCGAGTGGGTGGCGGACGGCTACCGCGCGGGAGGATTCCCCTTCCTCCGCGCGGTGGTCGCGAAGAACCTCGCGGCCACCTGGGCGATGCTCGGCGTCTTCTTCTCGCCATTCATCACGGGCGCGACGCGGTACCTGCTCGCGGCCCTCGCGCTGCTCGTCTTCGCCGCGGGCCTGTTGGGACTCGCGCCGCGGGGCCGCGCGCCCGTGACGGTGCTCGCGCTCGCCGGCTACCTCGCGATCGTCGTGATCTGGCCCTTCTGGGTGGACCGCTTCCTCTGGGTGATGTGGCCGCTGCTGATCCTCGTCGGGTTGGCGGGCGCGCACCTCGCGTTCACTCGGCTCCGCGCGGGCGGCCGGCCGCGGCTCGCGACGGGCGTGGTGGCGGTGGCGGCACTGCTGGGTCTCGGCCACGAGGCGTACAACGTGCGCGGGCTCGCGAGCGGCTGGGAGCACAAGGCGTCGGCGGACATGACCGCCGCCGGCGTGATGCTGGTGCGGCACGTGAACGCCGACCGGCGGCTCGACGGGAAGTTGATCGCGGCCGAACTCGCGCCGATGCTGGCATTGTACTCCGGCGCGCAGGTGCTGCCGGTGGAGATCCTCACGCCCGCGGAGCATGTCGTGGACAAGGACCGGGCGGCGCACGTCGACGAGCTCGTGCGGATCGACCGCCGTTTCCGTCCGGAGGTCTACGTCGTCCTCGCGGCGGGTCCGTTCTACGCGGCCTTGCAGGCCGCACCGCTCGATTCCGGCCGCACCCTGCTGGATGTCACCCCACCCGGCGTGCCCGTGCGCACCCTCCTCGTGCAGACCCCATGAACTCACTGACGCCCGGCTCCACCCCCGCCATCCGCGTGCGTGGACGCACGCCCCTCCCCGCCTCCGAGCTGGTGCTCTCGGTGCTGATCCCCGTGTACAACGAGCGGAACACCATCGAGCGGATCCTCGACGAGGTGCACGCCGTCCCCGTGCGCAAGCAGGTGATCTGCGTGGACGACTGCTCCACCGACGGCACGCGCGAGGCGCTCGAGCGGCTCAAGGCCGCGGGACGGATCGACATCCTCGAGTTCCACGCCGTCAACCGCGGGAAGGGTGCGGCGATCCGCACGGCGCTCGCGCTGAGCACGGGGAACGTGGTGATCGTGCAGGACGCGGACCTCGAGTACGATCCGGCCGACTGGCCCGTGCTGCTCGAGCCGATCATCGACGGGCGCGCGGACGCCGTGTTCGGGTCGCGCTTCCTCGGCGGGCCGCACCGCGTGCTCTACTTCTGGCACTCCGTGGGCAACTCGGTGCTGACCACCTTCAGCAACATGCTCACGAACCTCAACCTCACCGACATGGAGACCTGCTACAAGGCCGTGCGCGGTGACCTGGCGCGCTCCCTCACGCTCACCTCCGACCGCTTCGGCTTCGAGCCCGAGATCACCGCCCGGCTCGCGCGGGCCCGCGCCCGCATCTACGAGGTGCCGATCTCCTACTCCGGCCGCACCTACGCCGAAGGGAAGAAGATCGGCTGGAAGGACGGCGTGGCCGCGATCGTGCACATCCTGCGCTACAACCTCGCCAGATGAACGACGCGCTCACGCGCTGGCGCGCGGCGTTCGAGCGGCGGCCCGCCCTCTTCGGCGGCGCGGTCGTGCTCGTCGCGGCGTTCCTCGCGTCCGCCACGGGGCTCGGCAACGGCTTCACCTACGACGACATCCCCGTCGTGGTCGAGAACCCGATGGTGCAGCAGCTGCACTCGCTCGGGGCGTACCTCACCGACTCGTACTGGGGCCCGTCGCGGGGGAACTCGCTCTACCGTCCAGTCACCGTGATCGCCTTCGCCCTTGAGCGTTGGGTCGGGGGGGGATCGCCCTTCCCCTTCCACCTGGCGAACGTCCTGCTCTACCTGGGGACGGCGCTCGCGGTCTTCGCCCTCGCGCGCGAATTCCTCCCGCGGGAGGCGGCGCTCCTCGCGGGCGTGCTCTGGGCGGTGCACCCCGTGCATGTGGAGGCGGTGGCCAACATCGTGGGCCAGTCGGAGATGCTCGTCGCCATCCCGACGCTCCTCGCC
>CAZHAG010000222.1:0-3287 GCA_964529705.1 uncultured Gemmatimonas sp.
GGAAGGTACCGTCCGCGATCATCGCCTGCAGGTCGCGGTGGGTGGCGGCGCTGATCCGCGCGTCCACGCGGTGGGGACGGCCGCCGCCGATGCGCTCGACCACGCCCTGCTCGATCACGCGGAGGAGCTTCGCCTGCAGCTCGAGCGGCAGGTCGCCGATCTCGTCGAGGAAGAGGGTGCCGCCGTCCGCGAGCTCGAACTTCCCCTCCCGGTCGGCGTGTGCCCCGGTGTACGCGCCCCGCATGACGCCGAAGAGCTCCGCCTCGAGCAGGGCGGGCGGGATCGCCGCGCAGTTGAGAGCGACGAAGAGCCCGTCCGCGCGCCCGGACGCGGCGTGCACCGCGCGCGCCGCCAGCTCCTTTCCCGTCCCGGTCGCGCCGAGCAGCAGCACCGGCGAGGTGGTGGGGGCGACGCGGGCGATCAGGTCGAACACGGCCCGCATCGCCGGCGTCTCGCCGACGAAGCCCGCGAGGCCGTGGCGCGCCTGGTCGTAGATGTACTTCTCGTGGCGGCGGGCCCGGCGCCACTCGAGCGCGCGCAGGATCACGGTCTCCACCTGCGCGGAGTCGAAGGGCTTCACCAGGTAGGTGCGGGCGCCCAGTTGCATCGCCTTCACCGCGCTCTCGATCGTGCCGAACGCTGTCATCATCACGGTCGCGACGTCGGGGGTGCGCTCCTGGATCTCGCGCAGCAGGTCGAGTCCACTGCCATCGGGGAGCATCAGGTCGAGCAACGCGACGTCGACCTGTTCGCTGCTGATGACGCGCCGCGCCTCGGCCAGGGAGCCGGCGAGCACGACATGGTGGCCCTGGTCCGCGAGCAGCATCTCGAGCACCCGCCGCAGGCGGGGCTCGTCGTCGACGATCAGGACCGTGGCCTGGCTCATCCTGCGGGGAATCCTAGTCGGAATGTGGCGCCGGTGCCGGGCGCGGAGTACAGTTCCGCGCTGCCGCCATGCGCCTCCACGATCCGGCGGACGATCGCGAGCCCGAGCCCCGTGCCGCTCGCACGCGAGGTGACGAACGGATCCCAGAGCGTGTCGCGGAACTCCGGCGGAACGCCGGGCCCGTTGTCGCGCACGGCCAGCTCCCCGCCGCCGTCGACGGTGCGCGTCGAGACGACCACGCGGCCCCCGGTCCCTGCGGCGCGTGCGGCATTGTCCACCAGGTTGAGCAGCACCTGCCGCACCTGCTCCGCATCCACGCGCACGGGCGCAGGGGCGAGATCGAAGGCGAGGACGGCCCCGTGACGCGCCGCGAGCGACTCGAGGAGCGCACGGGCCATGCCGACCACGACCGCGAGATCGCCCGCGTTCCGCTGCGGATCGCGCGGGCGGGCGAAGGCGAGCAGGTCGTCCACGAGTCGCTCGAGCCGGTCCGTCTCCTCGCGCACGATCCCCGCCAGTTCCGCCCGCCGGTCCGAGGAGGGCTCGGCGCGCGTGAGCAGCTCGAGCGAGGTGCCGATCACGCCGAGGGGCGACCGGATCTCATGCGCGAGGCCGGCGGCCATCGTGCCCATCGTGGCGAGTGCCTCCTGGCGCGCGAAGGTGCGCGAGGCAGTGCGCGTGAGCAGCAAGGCCGCCGGGATCAGCACGAGGAGCACGGCCGCCGCGGCGAGGAGTGCCGTCCGTCGTGCCGCGCGCACGGGGGCGAGCACCTCGTCCCGCGACTGGACGTGGGTGACGCGGAGCGGGAGCTCCGGCAGGGGCGCGCGCTCCGCCAGACCCACGACGAAGCGCGGGTCGGCGCCGAGGGTCTCGCCGACCCCGGCCTCCGGCACCGCGCCGCCGCGGAACAGCACGCCGCCCGGACCGTCGACGCGCGTGCGGGCGAGCGTGGCGGACGTGACCCCGACGGCGACGAGGCGCTCCCAGGGCACGAGCAGGACGAGCCGGCCGATCGGGCGGTTCGCGTGGTCGGGGACCGCGGCGGCGGCCGCCAACCAGGGCGCGCCCGCATCATCGTGGACCGTACCGATGGCCGGAAGCCCGTCGAGGCCGCGGAACCGCGCGGTGCCCCGCGCGCCGATAACCGAGGAGTCGGAGGCCGCCACGATGCGGCCCATCCGGTCGAGCGCGAGCGCGGTCTCGTCGGCGCCGAGGTCCTGGACGAGCTCGCGCAGCGTCGCGGCGAGACGCTTGTCGACGTCGTCCACGGCGATCTCGCGCGCGACATCGAGCCGCGCCCAGACGCGCACGGCGCGGATGCGGGCCCGGATGTTCGCCTCGAGTCGTTCCGCGACGTCCGTCGACCGGGTGTCGAGCGATTCCTGCGCCGCCGCCACCGCCAGCCGGCTCCCGCGCTCCCACTCGACCGCGAGCACGATCGTCGCCGCGACGACGCCGAACCCGACGAGTGCGAGGAGCAGGCGGACCGTCGCACCGCGTGCGGTCAGCACGGGTCGGGACATCGGCCGTGTCGGGGATCGGACTGCTGGTCGCGGTCTCGCGCGGTGCCCATCTTACGCGCGATGCTCACACGTTCCGCCCGCACGCTGGTCCGCGCCCTGGTCGCCGTGCCGTGCGCAGCGGGTGCGATGCGCGCCCAGCTCCCCGCCACTCCCGCGTCCAGCCCGGCGCCGATCACGGTCGGGGGATACGCCGCGCTCACGGTCACGCGATCCGCCGACAGCAGCAGGATCCGGATCGCGGAAGGGAACATCGCGGCGATCATCTCCGGGAGTCTCACGGCTCGTCTAAGCTATCTGGCGGAGTTGGACGCCGTGAGTAGCTCGCGCGAGAACTACGCTGGCCGGCAGGACGACCGTCAACTCGAGTTCGCGCGGCTCTACGCCGAGGTGACCCAGAGCGACATCCTCCGGCTCCGCGTCGGGCGATTCCTGACGCCGATCGGACAGTGGAACGAGATCCACGCGGAGCCGCTCACCTGGTCCGCCGTCCGCCCGCTGGCGACGTACCGGTCGTTCGCGAAGTACTCCACGGGGGCGCTCCTCGCCGGGCAGGGTTCATTGCTCGGGCGCGACGCCGGCTACGCCCTCTGGGGTGCGCCTCAGCTGAAGCTCTCGCTCTCGGAAGCGGAGGACGAGGAGTTGCAGTTCCGCGGGGCGTATGGTGCGCGTGTCGCCCTCGAAGCCGCGCGCGGCATCTGGCTCGGCCTCAGCGGGGCCGCGGTGCGCGAGCGTCGCCCGAGTTCGTCGCTTGACGACGACAGCATCCCGGAGCTGCCGGAGCCGGCTGCGGCGCTCCGCTCCGCACCGACCGCACCGGATTTCCACGAAGGGATCGAGGACCCACCCGGGTCGGACGACCGGGACGAAGGCCGCAGCCG
>CAZHAG010000223.1:0-3237 GCA_964529705.1 uncultured Gemmatimonas sp.
CCTGCGCCCGAGCTGCCGCCTTCGCCTCCCGCGGCGTCCGCCGCGCCTGCGCTGCCTGCGCGGCCGGCCGCCGCGTCCGCGCCAGCGCGTCCACCACCGTCCTCGCCGGACGAGCCTCCCGCGCTCGCCCCCGCGCTGCCGCCCACGGCCGTCTGGTCCGCCGACGCGTCGCTCGGCGACTTGCCACCGATGGCCCCGGTGCCGCCGTCCGTGCGGGCGTCCTCCCCGCAGGCGACGACGATCGAGCACGCGACCACGAGGGCTCGCACTGCCGACGCGTGGACCGCCGTGGAGGTGCGCGCGCGCATGGAGGGGCAGTGTAGTTCACCACGGCGCGAGAGATCGACTCGGGTCGTGGGGTCCGGACGTTTCCGCGCAACTTCGGCAAGCCGCGCCGTGCCGCCGGCGCCCCCGTCGCGCCACGCCGATACGCGCGGACCTTCACCCGGGTCGACCCGAGGCGTAACCTGCCGGCCGTGAGCCCTCCCGCGCCCGCACCCTCGGCCGGGAAGCTTCATCCCGTGACGCTGCGCTTCGTCGATCCGGTGCTCGAGGGAGCGTACGACGAGGAGCGCGCAGCGGCGCTCGGGCGTGGCCTCCAGCTCGCGGTGATCTTCGCCGCCGTGCTCTGGGCCGCCGCGGGCGTCCTACTCGTCGGCCTGGTGCCGGACCGCGGGCGGGAGCTCACCGTGGGCGTGGGGGTCATGGTCGGGGCGAACGTGGTGGGTGCGATCGTGATCGGCGTCGTTCCCGCCCTCCGGGCGCGCGAGCTGGTCGTCATGGTCCTGAACGCCGCCGCGAGCTTGGCGGTGCTGACCCTCGCGTCGCTCACGGGCCTGGACCGACACATCGCGCCCGCGCTGGTCCTGATGGTCATCTACGCGTTCTTCTACACGCGCATCTCCTTCGTCCTCGCTGTGCTGGCGGTGGCGCCGCCCCTGGTCGCTTTCGCCTGGCTGGTGCTGGCGCGCTCCCGCGGCACCCTCCTCGATCTATTTCTCGCACTGGCGTCGAGCGCGGTGGCGGCAATGGCCGCCTACACCCTCGAGGCGAGAACGCGAGAGGTCTTCCGGCAGCGCAGAGTCATCGAGGCGCAGGGGCGCGAGCTCGCGGCAGAGAAGGCGAAGTCCGACCGGCTGCTCTCCAACATGCTTCCGGAGTCCGTCGCGGCGAGGCTTCGGGAGGATCCCAGCGGACTGGCGGAGACCTTCGAAGAGGTGAGCGTCCTCTTTGCGGATCTGGTGGGTTTCACGACCCTCGCGTCCGCCATGCCGGCCACCGAACTCGTGCGGCTTCTCGACGACCTCTTCTCGCGCTTCGACGACCTGGCGGCGCATCACGGCGTGGAGAAGGTGAAGACCATAGGGGACGCTTACATGGTGGTCGGTGGTTGTCCCGAGCGCAGCGCCGACCACGTCGAGCGCACCGTGGCGATGGGCCTCGCCATGGTCGTCGCGCTCCGGCGCTTCGCCGAGGAGACCGGGATGTCCCTCGGTCTGCGGGTCGGTGTTCACACGGGGCCCGTCGTCGCGGGAGTGATAGGCACGCGGCGCTTCAGCTTCGACCTCTGGGGCGACACCGTGAACGTCGCCAGCCGCATGGAGTCGCACGGAGTGCCGGGTCGCGTGCAGATCTCGGACGCTGTTCGCGCGCGCCTCGGAGTTCGCTACCCGGTGGAAGAGCGAGGGCCCGTGAGCGTGAAGGGAAAGGGCGAACTGCGGACGTTCTTGGTGCAGGAAATCCCCCCGGGGCCTGGCTGAAGACGCGCGTGAGGCCTGCACCGCGAGCGCCCTGTGCGTGGGGTGGGTCACCGGCGCTCCTGACAACCGTCGTCATGAGGGTGCTCGCGGCGCCTTGACGGCCCGGCTCGCCGGACCGACATGCAGCCCCGGCTCGCGAAGGTGCGAGCGCCGAGCGCCCGAGTGGGTCGAGGAGGATTGCGATGCCTGAAATTGCCGAGCCGGTGACCGGTACGTTCTGTTGGTTGGAGGCGAACCTGGAGGATCCCGCGAAGGCGACCGGGTTTTACGGAGAGCTCTTCGGGTGGGCGTTCCAAGAGATGCCCATGCCGAACGGCGCCACCTATCGGATCGCGCACCGCGGAGGCAAGCACGTCGCTGGGCTCACCCAGCTGCCCGACGCGGCGAAGAAGATGGGCGCGCCGCCTCACTGGCTGAGCTACGTCGCGGTCGACGACGTCGCCCGGTCGGCCGATCGCGCCAAGTCGCTCGGTGGCAAGATCCTCGCTCCGCCGATGCAGGTCGGCCCCGGCACCATGGCGGTGGTTCAGGATCCGACCGGCGGAGTGTTCGCGCTCTGGAACACGAAGCAGTCCATGGGGACGTTCCTTCATGGCGAGGAGAGTGCGCTCTGCTGGAACGAGCTCGCGACCGGCGACGTCGCGGCGGCGAAGAAGTTCTACTCGGAGCTCTTCGGCTGGACCATGGAGGCGTTCCCGATGCCGGACTTCGAGTACACCGTGGTGAAGAGCGGCGACGTGATGGTTGGCGGGATCATGCCGAAGCCCGAGCAGATGAAGGACGCCCCCCCTCAGTGGAGCGTGTACATCGCCGTCGGCGACTGCGACGCGACCCTGGAGCGGGCGAAGAAGCTCGGCGCGAAGGTGATCGCTCCCCCGATGGATATCCCCGACGTGGGTCGGTTCGCCGCGATTGCGGATCCCCAGGGTGCGGCGATCTCCTTCATCAAGAACGCAGAGAAGCCCGCGGGTTGAGCCACGAGCGCGGGAGGTAGGCCGCGCCGCCCGCGGGCACCACGACGTCATGGGGCTGTCCGGCGCGGCGGACGCTCGACCGTCCTCCCGACCGGACACGCGCGGCGCAAGCCTCGCGTGATCCACGGAGTTTTCGGCGCGACGACGTGCCCGGTGCTCCGGCACGCGCCTTGCTCCTCCGCGCACGGCGACCGCGCGTTCACGCGGCGCTGGAGGCGGTCGATGACGAACTGGATGCGTGGCTCACTGCTCGGACTCGCGGCGCTCTCGTGCGCGGCTTGCGGCTCGTCGGAAGAAGAGCCGTTCAACGTCGGGGATCCCACCCAGGACTCCGGGGCGGCGGACGGCTCGGGGGCGAGCGGCGGAGCGGCCGGCGCGGCAGGCTCGACGGGTGGCGCCGGTGCATCCGGCGGCGCGGGCGGGACCTCGGGTGCAGGCGGGACCTCGGGTGCAGGCGGGACCTCGGGTGCGGGCGGGACCGCCGGCGCGACGGGTGGATCGGG
>CAZHAG010000224.1:0-3230 GCA_964529705.1 uncultured Gemmatimonas sp.
ACCTGCGGCACCCGCGGCACCTGCGGCACCGCGACCGCCGGCCGCCGCTCCTCGACCGCCTCCGGGTGCTCCGGCGGCACCGGCAGCCGGACGACCACCCGCTGCCGCGGCCCCCGTGGCGGCCGCCGTGCCCTCGACCGCGTTCCAATCCCACGCCGAGATCGTGAGCTTGTTGGCCATCGGCGTGGTCTGCTGGGCCGTGCTCGACCCACCGCCGCCGAGCCCGCCGAACCCGCCGCCCGCGATGCCGCCGGCGTTGATCACGGGTGCCTGGTTGAAGTAGACCGGCACCTGACCCTGGAACCCGTAGGTGATCGGGCTCCGCTTGTCCGCCACGATCCCGCGCATCACGGAACCGCGCGCGAAGAGGCCGGCCGGCTCCTCGATGGTGATACCGGTCGTGAGCTTGTACTCCGGGAAGATCGTCGACGTGGAGCCCTCGACGATGAGCGTGCCACCGGCCTGCACGAACTTGTAGAGCTCCTGCAGCCCCTCGTAGCCCATGCCGCCGCGGATGTCATCCGTTTCGTCGATCCCGCCGAGGTTCGGCGTCTCGGCCGACTTCTTGTACGGGACGGGCGTCTTCCCCGTCATCGCGATCCCCTGCACCTGTGCGGTGGCCGAGCCGCCAACGTGTGGGAAGATCAGCACGTCGTACTTCGCGCGCAGGTTCCCCTCGCGGAGCTTCTGGTCCGAGAAGTAGGTGTACGGCACGCCATAGGTGTCGAACGCCGCGCGCACCCACCCCTCGTCCTGCGTGCGCTGCCAGCTGTGGATGTAGCCGATGCGCGGCACGTCGAGGTCGTGCTGCTTGACCGTCGGTGCGGTCGCCATCGCGACGCCGGTGAGGCCGAGCTCGGTGAGCACCGGACCGACGACCGCGGCGTTGGCGTTCGGGATGATGAAGGCGCCGGCGCGGAACTTCCGCCCCGCCGCCTCGAAATCCTCCTGCGCGGCGGACATCTGCACGTCCTTCAGCCGGAACCGCATGGTGACGAGGTTGTTGTCGGTGGTGTGATCCACCACCACCACGTTCCCGCTGCCGACGATCCCGCCCGGCGCCTTCGTCAGGCCGGTCATCTTCGTCATCTTCTGGCCGAACACGCTCGTGTCCGCCACCGGGGTGATGACGACGTTGCGCATCAGCTGGAAGGTCCACCCGGTGTCGTCGTAGGGACGGGGATTGGAGGGGGAGAAGTTCTGGATGGAGAAGTACATGTCCGCGAGCGTGCGGTAGGGCTGGTCGCCGCGCACGATGTAGTCCCCCTTCTCCACGCGCATGCTCCCCACCGTGAAGCTCGCGTCCGCGACGTGGATCTCGAGGCCCTGGCGGTAGAGCTCGTTCACCGCGTCCACCGCGTCGGCCTTCCGGCGCTGGCCGGCGGGGATCACCCAGGCGTACGTCGGGCCCGCGCGCCCCTTCTCCACCGAGCGCTTGTTCTTGAGCCAGTAGTTCTCGAGGTAGAGCCGGCGGTTCTTGGCGAAGTGGTCGAGCGAGTAGAGCACCCCCGACTGGCCGATGTTCACCGAGTTGCGCGGGCCCCACTTGATCGAGGGGAGCGGCGGGTTCGGGCGGAACCACTCCTTGCTCGTGGTGGTCGCACCGACGCGCAGGTTCGCGTTGTTGTCCGGCCCGTAGCTCTGCACCTCGTAGAAGCGTCCGATCGCGTTGTGCGCGTGCGCCGCGAAGAAGAGGTAGTTCGGGGTCCAGCCGTCGTAGAAGCCGTAGGTCCAGACGCCCGGCACGCCGCGCTTGGTCAGCTCCATCACGTCGACCTGCGCCATCGTCCACCACTCGGTCACGGTGATCGGGTCGAGCCACTCGTTGTACGGGCCCGTGCCCGTCGACGAATAGAGGTACGACACCGACTCGTGCAGGTCGTGCATCACCTGCGGCGTCCACTGCAGGAAGGTCTTGTTGATGCTGCGCGTGAGGGTGAGGAACTGCCCCATCCCGTCGCGGTTGTTGTCGTGCGCGACGTACTTGCCCCAGTACATCAAGGGGAGGCGCGCCTCGCCGGTGGGGCGCTTCTTGTTCCAGTAGTAGGTGTCCACCTGCTTCTCGCGCCCGTCCACCTCGAGCACCGGCGTGATGAAGGTGATGACGTTCTTTCGGATGTTGTCGTAGAAGGGCGTCTCGGCGACGGCGAGCCGGTAAGCCAGCTCCATCAGCATCTCCGGTCCGCCGGTCTCGGTGGAATGGAGGCCACTGGTGAGCCAATAGATCGGCTTGGCGGTGTTGAGCAGCTCCTGCGCCTTCGCCTCCGAGGTCCTGCGCGGATCGGTGAGCTCGTTGAGCATCCCGCGATAGCGGTCGAGATCCCGGATCGTCTCGGCGTCCGCGACCGCGAGCACGTACATATCGCGCCCTTCCTCGGAGGTGCCGATCTTCCAGACCTTCACGCGGTCGGAGGCGGCGTCGAGCGCCTCGTAGTAGCGGTGGATGTCCTTCGCATAGGTGAGCTCCCCCGGCGTGCCGACGATGCGGCCGTGGAACTTGAGCGGGGAGGGCACCGTCTCGGACGCGGGCAGGTGGTCGACGAGCTCCGTGGTGATGCGCGCGTCCTGCAGGTGCTCCTTGATCTTGGCGGTGTACTCCTTGTCGATCGCCTGGGCGCCCGGTGCGCCCTGCGCCCGGGCCGTGGTCGCGACGATCGCGAAGCCGGCGACGAGGGCGGCGCCAAGGCCGAGGGTCCTGCTGGCACGAACGAATGACATGCGGTCTCCGTCAGGTGGGACTGCGGTGGTGGCTGCAGGTGCAACAGCTACAGGAACGTCTACGCGCGCCGACGGCCGAGCGCTCATCGGGGGACTCCCGGGAGCCCGTCCCCTCCGCGCGCCGCCGGACCCGGCGTGAGCCGCAGGCGCGACTCGGTGGCCGATTCCACGGCCGTGCGGGAGTAGAAGACGGGGAAGTAGCGGTCGTTCGCCCAGGAGGTGAACAGGTCCCGGTAGTGCGGGCTCGCCGGATCGCCACTCTGGCCCGGCGTGTTGGTCCCCACCGCGGAGTCCCAATCGGCGAGGTCCACCACGATCCGGAACGACGCACCGCTCGTCTGGTTGTCGCCATTCCCCGTGGCGTTGAGTGTCACCCCGTATCCGCCGCGCGGGGCCGGCCCCACGTCGAGCTGGCGCCGCACATCGGAGTTCACGGCTCCGCTCAGCGGGTGCCGGATCAGGGCGTGCTTGTAGCCGGGTTGGCCGTAGCGCCACGTGGCGGGGTCCGCGCC
>CAZHAG010000225.1:0-3187 GCA_964529705.1 uncultured Gemmatimonas sp.
TCGAAAACCGGCATACCGGCAACGGTATCGTGAGTTCGAATCTCACCCTGTCCGTGGCTGGACCCGACGCGCTGGCCCTGCCGGCGCGTCGTCGTTTGCAGGACCGCTTGCAGGACCCAGGGACGGGTGGCCGAGTGGTTTAAGGCGCACGCCTGGAAAGTGTGTGTGCGTTCATAGCGTACCGTGGGTTCGAATCCCACCCCGTCCGTGAAGGCGCGGCGACCCCGGTCGTCGCGCCTTCGTGGCGTCCGAGGGCGGCGCGGGCGCCGGCCGGGCCCTCAGTGCCGCGTGAGCGAGGCGTTGAGGACGGAGATGAGCTCGGCCTGCCGGAAGGGCTTCGAGAGGCGCGCGACGTCGGGCGGGAGGGTGCCGCCAGACGTGACGGCGGGGGAGGCGTAACCCGACATCAGCACGAACGGCATGGAGGGGTTCCGGTCGCGCACCCTGCCGCACAGCGTGAGGCCGTTCATCCGCGGCATGCTCATGTCGGAGAGGACGGCGTCGACCTCCCACGCGTCGCGCTCCAGCGCCTCCAGCGCCTCCACGCCGTCGCCGGCGAGCGTCACGGAGAAGCCGGCGCGCGTGAGGGACTTCGCCAGCGCGGCGAGGACTGGCGGCTCGTCGTCCACGAGCAGGATGCGGCCGCGGCAGGCGCGCGTCCGTGGCGCCTCGACGGGCGTGTCCGCATCCCCGGGCTCGGGCGCCACGGTCCGGAACACGAGGTGCGCGTCCGTCCCGCGCTCGGGCGCGGAGTCGATCGCGATGTGTCCACCGAGCGCGCGCATCGTACCGTAGACTGCGGCGAGCCCGAGCCCAGTCCCCGCGGCCGCCTTGGTCGTGAAGAAGGGTTCGAAGGCGCGGGCGCGCGTCTCGGCGTCCATCCCGCTCCCCGTGTCGCTCACCGTGAGCACCACATGATCGGCGGACCCGAGCCCCAGCGTGGCGAAGCGGGGGTCCGTGGCCTCGACGTTGCGCACGGCGAGGCGGATGGTGCCCTCCGCCCGGATGGCGTCCCGCGCGTTGACGACGAGGTTGATCAGCGCGGTCTCCACCTGTGAGCGGTCGACCTCCACCATCGCGCGGGGCGCACGGTCCTCGAAGGCGACCTCGATGTGCGTCGGGACGGCGCGGCGCAGCATCGGGAGGAGCTCGGCGACCACGGCAGAGAGTCGCAGCCGTTTCCGGTCCCCGGCGTCGGGGCGCCCGAAGACGAGCAGCTGCCGGCAGAGGGCGGCGCCCCGTTCCGTCGCCCGCTGGATCTCGGCCAGCTCCGCCGTGCCGGCGACGCTCGCCTCCTCGCCGAGCAGCTCGGCGTTCACCTGCACGCTCATGAGCAGGTTGTTCATGTCGTGCGCGACGCCCCCGGCCAGCAGGCCGAGTGCATCGAGCTTCTGCGCCACCTGCAGCCGGCGTTCGAGTTCGATGCGCTCCGTCACGTCGCGCGTCGTGAGGACCACGCCGCCGACGTCCTCGGCGGAGCGGAGGTCGGAGACGACGCTCTCGAGGTGCCGCTCGCCGGTGCCCGTCGGCAGCGTCCAGCGGATCGACTCCCCGCCCACGGGAGACTCCGCGGCGCGCAGCAGCGTCGCTGCGTGAGGACCGCCGAGCACCGTCACCGGCTGTCCCTCCAGTTCGCTCGACATGCGCCCGAGCACGCGTGCGCACGACTCGCTGGCGTAGCGCACCAGTCCCGTGGGATCCACGACGAGCGTGGCGTCGTTGCTCTCCTGCACGAGCGTGCGGAATCGCCGCTCCTGGCGGAGCCGCGCGTCCGCGGCGGCGGCGACGGCACGCTCGGCCAGCAGGAGGCGCAGGATCACGAGCGCGGCGACCACGATCACGCCCACGGCGACCCCGACGAGGCGCGCACTCATCACGCCGACCGCGACCACCTCGTACAGCAGCAGGGCGGCGACCACGGACACCGCGAAGTAGGGCATCCCTGCGGCCACGTCCCCGATGGAGCGGCGGCGCGGTTCCCGCGGACAGAGGCCGGCGCTGGCGAATGCGGTGAGCCCGAAGCTCAGGATGACGATCGAGAGCTGCCGCGGGGCGAAGTCGAGCGGGTTCCGGTCCTGCACGATGATCGCCAGGTCGCCGACGCAGACCAGCAGTGCGCCGAACGCCAGGAGGTCGCGCGCCTGCCGGTCGGAGGAGCGGCGCGGGCCGTGCAGCGCGGCGCCGGCGCAGGCCAGCACCAGCACCTCGCCGAGCGGGACGATGCCGGTCGCGAAGTCACGGTCCCAGAATCCCACGTTCACCGGGGCGGACCAGACGAAGTACCAGGCGAGCGTGCCTGACGCGACGACGATGATCAGCACGTCCAGGCCGAGGCGCAGCCGTTCCGAGGGCTCCTCGTCGAGGGAGACCAGCGAGAGGAAGCCTGCGATCAACAGCGGGTAGTACGCGGTGTAGAGCAGGTCCGAGAGCGCGGCGACCCAGCGAACGGTCTCGAGCTGCGCGAACAGCGCGTCCCCCGCGAGGCTCGAGAACCAGGCCGCGGCGAGCAGCCGCCAGCCGAGTCGCTGCCTCCCGACCATCCGGGACGTCTCGGCGCCGACCAGCAGGCCGAGGGCGGTCAGTAGCCAGAGGCCCTGGAAGCCGAAGTCCTGGAAGACGCGCGTATCCTCCCCCAGCTGGAGCACGAGCGCCAGGCAGAAGACGGCGGCGTACGCGATCACGGCCCAGGCGAGCGCGCGACGGCGCGCGGGGGTGAACGGCCCGACCGTCGCGGGCACCGCTTCCGTATATGCGGGGGAGTTCTCGCGTGCGAAGCGTTCGAACGGGGCCATTCGAGCGGGAAGGGGGCGACGAACCGGCGAGGAACGTAGCGCGTCCCGGCGTTCGCGCGCCAGCGTCCCGGACGCTTCGCGGCCCAGGGTCCCGGCGCGGGCCGCGTGACACGCGCGAGACACGGAAGTCACGGCGGCGAGACGCGTGCCGGCAAACCTTCCCGCGTCCCCGGGTGTCCAAGTGGGTGAACCAGCGAGGAGAGGTGGAGGTGATCATGGAATCGATGCGGACGGACGAGGTGGTGGAGGCGCCGGTGGAGCGGGTGGAGCTCTTCGACGAGTCGGGCACGCTGATCGGCGTGATCCGGCGGCCCGTCGTCACCGACCTGCTCGGGCCCGGGCGCGAGAAGGTGTTCCTCTCGCGGGCGGTCCCGCGCCGGCGCGCGGCCGCGCAC
>CAZHAG010000226.1:0-3168 GCA_964529705.1 uncultured Gemmatimonas sp.
CCGAGCACCCCCTGCCAGAACGCGAGGGCGCGGTCGAGGTCCGAGACCTTGAGGTGCGTGTGCCCGATCGACGTGCGTGCGGGGATGACGTAGTCGGCCATGCATTAAGCTTGAGGCATCCTCACGGTCCGGACAATGCCACCCGCGCACTCGAAACCCGCCTCCGCGCCGAACCTGGTCACGCTCGTGGAGGTCTCACCCCGCGACGGCCTGCAGAACGAGAAGGCGCTGCTCCCCACGGCGGTGAAGGTCGCGCTCGTGGACAAGCTGAGTGCGGCCGGCTTCACGCACATCGAGGTCACGTCGTTCGTCTCGCCGAAGGCCGTGCCGCAGATGGCCGATGCCGCCGAGGTGATGGCCGGCATCACGCGGCGGCCGGGCGTGCACTACTCCGTGCTCACGCCGAACGAGCGTGGATTCGCCGGAGCCGTCGCGGCGAAGGCTGACGGCATCGTCGTCTTCGGTGCGGCGAGTGAGACGTTCTCGCATCGGAACATCAACTGCTCCATCGCCGAGTCCCTGGAGCGGTTCCGCCCGGTCGTCGCGGCGGCGCGGGCCGCGGGCATCGCCGTGCGGGGGACGGTCTCGTGCGCGCTCGGCTGTCCGTACGAGGGCGACGTGTCACCCGAGGCGGTGGTCCGGGTGGTGCGCGCATTCGTCGCGATGGGCGTCGAGGAGTTCAGCATCGCGGACACGATCGGGGTGGGGACTCCGGAGGCGACCGCGGCGCTCTTCCGCGCCGTGCTCGCGGAGGTGCCGGCGGCTCGCGTGAACGGCCATTTCCATGACACCTACGGCCGTGCGATCGCGAACATCGAGGCCTGTCTCGACCGGGGCGTGCGGAGCTTCGACGCGAGCGTCGCGGGGATCGGCGGATGCCCCTTCGCGCCCGGCGCGACGGGGAACGTCGCCACGGAGTCGGTGCTCGCGCTGCTGGCGGAGCGCGGGTTCGAGACGAGGATCGACGCGGAGGCCGTGCGCGGGATCGGCACCTGGCTGCGCGCGCGACTCGCCGAGGCCGCTCAGTAGCCGATCCCGACGCGTCGGCGCAGGTGCGCGCGAGCCGTCATCTCCTTCAGCATGAAGTCCGCGACATCCTCCACCGAGATCTGCTTCGCCTTCTCCGGCAGGCGCTCCGGGAGCGTGCGGTAGGTGCCGGTGCGCTCGCCGTCCACGAGGTCGGGAGCGGCGACCATCGTCCAGTCGAGGTCGCTGTCGCGCATCGCATGCCACGCCTCCATATGGCGTATGCTCACCGGCTTGAACATCGCGAGGAAGCTCGGCTGGTCGTGGCGGAGGCCTCCCTCGGC
This sequence comes from uncultured Gemmatimonas sp., assembly GCA_964529705.1. Classification (GTDB taxonomy): domain Bacteria; phylum Gemmatimonadota; class Gemmatimonadetes; order Gemmatimonadales; family Gemmatimonadaceae; genus Pseudogemmatithrix. The sequence goes on from CAZHAG010000226.1 coordinate 1,311, forward strand.
GGAATCGAGGATGCCACTCCCGGCGACGCCGAGCACGCGGCGCACGCCCTGCGCCTGCATCGCCGCGACGATGTTGCGCATCCCCTGCGACTGCGCCTCGCCCGGGTCCTCGAGGCCGGCGCCGCCGAGGGTGGAGAGGACGGCCTCGGTGCCGGTGATCACGCGCGCGACCGCGGCGGGGTCGAGCACGTCACCGGTGACGACCTCGAGGCCGGGGCGGGGTGCGAGCTTCGCGGGTGTGCGCGCAAGGGCGCGGACGGTGTGGCCCTCGGCCAGGGCGTACTCGATCAGGCGGCGGCCGACGCGGCCGGTGGAGCCGAAGAGGGAGAGGCGCATGGAAGGCAGAGGTGAGAGGGGAGATGTGAGATGCAAGGTGGTGCATCGCTTCGGTGTGCGGGCAGTGTCACCGCGGCGCGGTGCCCTCTCGCTGGACTCAGGGCGCGGGCCAGCCCGTGCGCCGGCGCAGCCATCCGCGGACCCCGCCGGGAAGTCTTGACCAGCCGCGCGCGGCGCCCCGGCCCAGCCATCTCACTGGCAGCGGCGCCTGGGGGACCTCGGCGCGCAGGTCGAGCACCTGCCTCATCCAGGCGCGGTCGCGAGCGCGCCACGCCTGGGTCGCCTCGATCAGCCAGCGCAGCCAGATCTCTCGGCGGACGCGGCGTGCGACGGCGAGTCGGCGTTCCTGGACCAATGTCTCGTACATCCGACGGCGCGACTCGAACATCGGCGCGAGGGATCCCAGCGTTGCGGTGCTCAACTGCGCGGGATGCCATCGATAGCGCACCGTCTCGGCGTGCGTGCACACGAATCGTGTTCGCCGCGACAGCCGGATCCAGAGGTCGAAATCCTGTGCGCGTCGCAGGTGCTCATCGTATCCGCCGACCTCCTCGAGCAGGCTGCGCCGCACCATGGCCGCCATCTGGGGGATGGGTGCATAGCGGAGCGCCTGCCAGAACACATCGGTCGGCACCCCCGGGGGGAAGTGAGGGGTGAATCGGCCTTCCCGCGTGCCGACGAACCGTGCGGCACTCGCCGCGACCCCGGCCTCGGGGAAGCGCTCGAGCAGGGTCACGACTGTCTCGCAGTGGCCGGGCTCCCACCAGTCGTCGGCGTCGAGGAACGCGACCACATCGCCGGTGCTCGCGCGGATCCCGAGGTTCCGCGCGCGGGCGGGTCCTCCGTTCCGGGACGCCCGGATCAGGGTCACGGGGTACCGGGCCGCCACCTCGGTGCTACCGTCGGTCGACGCGTCATCGACGACGATGACCTCGCCGACCGCGCGTGTCTGCCCGAGCGCGGATTCGATGGCCTTCGCGAGGAACTCCGCCCCGTTGTAGCACGGGATCACGGCGCTGAGCGTGGTCACTCATCCTCTGCGGTGGGAACCGCCGCCCGAGTCCCGGGCGGCTGCCGCGGTGCTGCGCGTCCGGCTCACAATATGGACCCGTTCCGCGGCTCCCGCTCTCCACCAGGGTGCGCGCCGCGCTCACCGGTAGTTGTGCCCCTTCACCGCATCCTCCCCCGCCCCCGCCTTGAGCGGCGCGAAGGACTTCGCCCGGATGTTGTACACCCCGCTCTCCACCTGCAGCACCCCGCGAACCAGCAGGAGCGGCGTGCGTGAGATGAGCAGCGCCTGCCGCTCGAAGCGCTGCGGGGTCACGACCACGTTGATCGTCCCCGTCTCGTCCTCGAGCGTGAGGAAGACGAACCCCTTCGCGGTGCCGGGGCGCTGGCGGCAGATCACGAGCCCCGCGTGCGCCACCGGCTCGCCGTCGCGCAGCGCGTGCAGCTCGCGCGCGGTGCGCACGCCGTTCGGCGCGAGGAGCGCGCGCAGGTGCCGCATCGGGTGGCCGTTGAG
>CAZHAG010000227.1:0-198 GCA_964529705.1 uncultured Gemmatimonas sp.
TCAGCGCGGCCGTCCGCACCACGGTCCTCGCGACGGGATTCGTGGCGCTCGCGCCGGCGCTGACTCCCGCGGCGCCCCGCTTGGCCCCCGCGCTCGAGGCGCAGCAGAAGGCGGCCCCCCCACCCCCCACCGCCGGGGCGGCGGGCGGGGGGGGGGGCCAGGGGCCGCGCGAGCAGGGGGAAGGGCCCCCCGAGCCCG
>CAZHAG010000227.1:208-3137 GCA_964529705.1 uncultured Gemmatimonas sp.
GGCGGAGCGGCTGCGCCAGGAGCAACTCGAGCTCGAGAAGCTCCGCACTGAGCGCGCGGAGCTCGAGGCGCGGATGCGCCGGCTGCAGTCGAGCGCCCGGGACGTCTCGGCCGAGCGGCAGAACCTCGAGCGGCAGGCACTGGCGACCTCGCGCGTGGTCCGTTCGCTCGACCAGCAGCTCGGTTCGCTGGTGGAGGAGGTGGAGACCGTGAACGCGAGCCTCGCCCGCTCGCAGGACGAGCTCCTGATCAAGCGCGCGACGCTCAAGCGGCGCGTGCAGGAGATCTACAAGCGCGGGCCGCTCTACTTCGCGGAGGCGCTCCTCTCCGCCGAGTCGTTCGGCGCGCTGGTCGCGCGCTACAAGTACCTGCACCTGGTGGCGCGGCGCGACCGTGCGCTCCTGAGCCGGGTGGAGACGCTGAACGGCCAGATCACCGCGCAGCGCTTCCTGCTCGTGCGGCTCCGCGGCGACATGGAGGCGAACCGGCAGCAGAAGGCGGAGGAGGAGGCGCGGCTGCGGCGGCTCGAGCTGCAGCGCGGGCGCACGCTGGCCCAGCTGCAGGCGCAGTCTCGCGCGGCCGAGGCGCGGCTGGGGCAGATCCAGCGCGACGAGCAGCGGCTCGCCGGCGTCATCGCCGCGCTCGAGGAGTCGCGCCGGCGCGTCGAGTCGCGCTCCGGTGCTGCGCCGTCATCCAGCTCGATCACCACCACCGACCTCGGGCGACTCGACTGGCCCGTGGACGGCGAGATCCTCTACCGCTTCGGGCGCGCGGTGAGCGCGAGCAACACGAGCATCCGCTGGAACGGGATCGGCATCAAGGCGCCCGAGGGCACCGCGGTGAAGGCGATCGCAAGCGGCACCGTGGTGTTCGCCGAGGCGAACGGCACGTACGGGCCGACGATCATCGTGGAGCATGGCGGGGGCGACTACTCGGTGTATTCGTCGATGGCGCAGCTGAACGTGCGGCGCGGGGCGAAGGTGACGAAGGGGGATGTGATCGGCACCGTGGGTTCCGTGGACCCGGACCTGGGCCCGCGGCTGCACCTGGAGATCCGGCGCAAGGGACCGGCGGTGGACCCACTCGAATGGTTGAGGCGCCAGCGATGAGCGCGAAGAAGCGGAAGGCGAAAGCCAAGCCCAAGGCCAAGGCAAAGCCCAAAGCCAAGCCCACCGCCAAGGCGAGGCCGCCCGCCGCCCCCGCCCCGCGCTCCAAGCGCGTCGTCCGCGCCCCCGCGCGCGTGCCGATCGTCTCGCGCGAGCCGAAGCCCGTCATCCCCGTCCCCGACGACCTCGCCCCGCTCGGCGCGCACATCTCCACCTCGGGGGGCGTCGCGCTCTCCCCCTTCCGCGGCGACGAGGTCGGCGCCACGGCGATGCAGGTCTTCACGAAGGTGCCGAACCAGTGGAAGGAGAAGGAGATCGGCGCCGACGAGGCCGCCGCCTTCCGCGCGGCGCTCAAGGCCAGCGGTGCGCGCTTCGTGAACGCGCACGACTCCTACCTGATCAACCTCGCCTCCCCCGACCCGGTGCTCCGCGCGCGCTCGCTCGAGAGCTTCAAGGCCGAGCTCCGCCGCTGCCACGCGCTCGGGCTCGACGCGCTCGTCTCGCACCCGGGGAACTACATCGACGACCGCGCGAGCGGGATCGCGCGCAACGCGGACGCGATCACCGAGGCGCTCGAGTCGGAGCCCGGCCCCACGCGGCTGCTCCTCGAACTCACCGCGGGCCAGGGCACGGTGATCGGCTCCACCTTCGAGGAGATGGCGGCACTCATCGCGCACCTTCCGCACGCCCTGCAGAAGCGCGTCGGCGTCTGCCTCGACACGGCGCACGCCTGCGGCTCCGGCTACGACCTCGCCGGCGACTACGACGGCGTCTGGGCCCGCTTCGACGTCGCCCTCGGGTACGACCGGCTCGGCGAGCTCCACCTGAACGACTCGGCCGCGCCCCTCGGCTCCAAGAAGGACCGGCACGCGCTCATCGGCGAGGGGCACGTGGGGGACGCGGCGTTCCGGCGGATCATGCGCGACCCGAAGCTGCGCGCGGTGCCCAAGGTGATCGAGACGCCGAAGGGGGTGGACATGGTCACCAACGATCGCCGGATGCTGCGGAAGCTGCGAGCGTTCGCGCAGGGCTGACCCTGGGCGCTCCCGAGCGCCGCGCCGCGTGGCCTCCGCGGCGTGACCTCCATCGCGTGACGTCCGCCACGCGGCCCCGCTAGTTTTCCCCGATGCTCGAACTGCTCTCCAACGCGCAGGTCTTCGCCCCGGAACCCCTCGGCCGGCGCCACCTGCTGGTGGCCGGAGGCCGCATCGCCTGGATGGGTGATGCCGCACCCGCGCTCCCGCCGACGCTCGGCGTCACCGTGCGCGACCTGGGCGGACGCCGTCTCATCCCCGGACTCGTGGACGGCCACGTGCACCTCACCGGCGGCGGCGGCGAGGCGGGGGCGCACACCAAGGTCCCGCCGCTGGCGCTCTCGCGATTCACCCGCGGCGGCGTGACCAGCGTGGTCGCCCTCCTCGGCACCGACGACGCCACGCGTCACCCGCGCGAACTCGTCACGGCCGTGCATGGACTGCGCAACGAGGGACTCTCCGCGTGGTGCTACACGGCGGGCTACCATGTGCCTCCCGTGACGATCACCGGCACCGTGCGCGGCGACCTCGCGGCCATCGAGTGCGTGATCGGCGTGAAGAGCGCGATCAGCGACCACAGATCGAGCCAGCCGACGCTGGACGAGTTCCTGCGGCTCGCGAGCGAGGCGCACGTCGGCGGCGCGATGACGGGGAAGGCCGGGGTGCTGCACCTGCACGTAGGCGACGGGGCGCGCGGGCTCGCGCTCATCTGGAAGGCGCTCGAGGCCAGCGAGATCCCGCCCCGCGTGTTCAACCCGACGCACGTGAACCGCCGGAAGGCGCTCTTCGA
>CAZHAG010000228.1:0-3130 GCA_964529705.1 uncultured Gemmatimonas sp.
GCACCCTGCAGGCCGCGCGCTTCCGCGCGCAGCGGCTCGCGCAGGGGATGGCCGCGGAGGAACCGCCGGCGGACTGGTTCCTCTGGTTCACGGAGGTGGTCGCGGCCGAGACCGACCGGCACGACGGCACGATGGGGATCGTCGACTCGGCGTGGTACGCGGGGGTGGAGCGCTTCATGCGCGCACTGGGTGCCCCTGCGGACGGCGTCTCCGCCCTCCGCTTCCTGCGCGCCGCCGCGAGCTACGACTGGGTCACCGCCGCGCGCGAGTCGGAGACGCAGCTCACGGCGCGCGACCGGGGGCGGCAGTGGCTCCCTCTGGCGATGTTCTGCGACGCGGCGGTGCTCGCCCGGCTCCGCGTCGGCGATGTCTCGGGCGCCCGAGCCCTCTTCGTGCGGCTGTGCCGCTCGACTGAACGCGAGTCGGGCGACCTGCGTACCCTTTTGCTGGATGCCCACGTGTCGGCCGCCGAGTCCGGGGTCGCACGCTGAACGTTCCCACCCGAAGGAGAGTCCCGATGCCGTCGTCCCTCCGAGCGCTGCCGGTGCGCACCCCGCGCCCGATCGCACTGCTGGCCCTGCTGGCGACCTTCGCCGCCGCGCTCCCCGCGCAGACCGCGTACCGCCAGCCTCCCGCGGCCATCGCGCAGATCCTCGATGCGCCGGCGACGCCGGTGGCCTCGCTCAGCGCCGACCGGAGCTCGATCATGCTCCTCGCGCGCCCCGGCTTGCCGCCCATCTCGGAGATCGCGGCCCCCGAGTATCGCGTGGCGGGCATCCGGCTCAACCCGCGCACCAGCGGACCCTCGCGCCAGAACCCGGCCAACGGGCTCTCCGTCATGCCGATCACCGGGGGCGCGGCGACGCCGATCGCGATGGCGCTCCCCGCGGGCGCCGGGATCGGGAACCTGAGCTGGTCCCCCGCAGGCACGCGCTTCGCATTCGTCGTGAGCACGGACGACGCGCTCACGCTCTGGGTGGGCGACCTCGCGTCGAAGAGCGCCAAGCAGGTCTCGTCGCGCCGGCTGAACGCCGTGCTCGGCGCGCCCTGCGACTGGGCGGGGGAGGAGTCGCTCGTGTGCACCACCGTGCCGAGCTCGCGTGGCGCCGAGCCGGTGGCACCCGCGACGCCAGAGGGACCGATCGTGCAGGAGGCGCTCACCGGGCGGGCCGACCGCGCGGCGACCTACCAGGACCTCCTCAAGAACCCGCACGACGAGGCGATCTTCGCGCACTACGCGACGAGCCAGCTCGTGCGCTTCACGCTGGACGGCCGCGCGACCGAGATCGGCGCGGCGGCGATCATCAGCGGCGCGACCGTGAGCCCGGACGGCACCTGGCTGCTGGTGACGACGCTGAGCAAGCCCTTCTCCTACTCGGTGCCGCTCAACTTCTTCCCCACCAAGGTCGAGGTGTGGGGGATGGACGGGCGCGTGGCACGCACGATCGCCACGCGGCCGCTGCTCGAGCGCGTCTCGTGGGGCGGGGACGGCGCGCAGGTGGGCCCGCGCAACCCGTCCTGGCGCGCGGACGCGCCCGCGACGCTCACCTGGGTGGAGGCGCTCGACGGGGGCGACCCCACGCGCGAGGCGGCGAAGCGCGACCGGATCCTCGCGATCGACGCGCCCTTCACGGCGCAGGCGCGCACCCTCTTCGAGACGGAGTGGCGCGCCCGCGGGATCACCTGGGGACGTGCGGACTTCGCGATCGCGCGCGAGGCGAACTCCAAGTCGCGCAAGGCACGCACCTGGGTGATCGACCCGAGCGGGAAGGCCGCGCCGCGGCTCCTCTTCGAGCGCTCCACCGAGGACCGCTACGCGGACCCCGGCGACTTCCGCACGCGGCGTGATGCGCGCGGCCAGCAGGTCGTGCACTTCACCGCGGACGGCAAGTCCGCATTCCTGAGCGGCAATGGCGCCTCCCCCGAGGGGGACCGGCCCTTCCTCGACCGGATCGACCTCGCGACCGGGAAGACCGAGCGGCTCTTCCACTCCACAGCGCCCTACTACGAGACGGTGGTGGACCTGCTCGACGACCGCGGGACGCGGCTCCTCACCCGCCGCGAGTCCGTGGACGACCCGCCGAACTACTTCTCGCGCGACCTCGCGCGCCGCTCGGCGCCGGTGCAGCTCACGCAGTTCAAGGACCCCGCGCCGCAGTTCGCGGGCGTGAAGAAGGAAGTGGTGCAGTACCAGCGGAACGACGGCGTCACGCTGCAGGCCACCGTCTATCTCCCGCCCGGCTACGACAAGGCGCGCGACGGCGCGCTCCCCTTCCTGCTCTGGGCCTATCCGCGCGAGTTCGGCTCGGCGGACGCCGCGTCGCAGGTGACCGGCTCCCCGTACCGCTTCACGCGGCCCGGAGGTTCGTCGCACCTCTTCGCGCTGCTGCAGGGGTATGGCGTGATGGACGATCCCACCATGCCGATCATCGCGATGGGCGGGAAGGAGTCGAACGACACGTACGTCGAGCAGCTCGTCGCCAGCGCGCAAGCCGCGGTGGACAAGATCGTCGCGATGGGCGTGGCGGACCGTGAGCGGATCGCGGTCGGCGGGCATTCGTACGGCGCGTTCATGACCGCCAACCTGCTGGCGCACACGACCATCTTCCGCGCGGGGCTCGCACGCTCAGGCGCCTACAACCGCACGCTCACCCCGTTCGGCTTCCAGGGGGAGGAGCGGAGCTACTGGCAGGCCCCCGACCTCTACGAGCGGATGTCGCCGTTCACGTACGCGGACAAGATCAAGACGCCGATCCTGCTGATCCACGGGATGGCGGACAACAACACGGGGACGTACCCGATCCAGTCGGAGCGGATGTACGCGGCGCTCAAGGGGAATGGCGGGACGGCGCGGTACGTGCAGCTGCCGGCGGAGTCACATGGGTATGCGGCGCGGGAGAGCGTGGGGCATACGCTCTTCGAGATGATGGCGTGGCTGGATCAGTATGTGAAGAGTCCGAAACTGAAGATGTGAGGTGGGAGGTGGGAGGTGGGAGGTGTAAGGAACTGCGACGTCCCTCACACCTCCCACCTCACACCTCACACCTCATTTGCGGCGCAACACTCGCCCCGCCCTCGCGTTCGAGAAGGTCCCCCCGTCCACCATCGCCACCCCGTTCACGAACACGAA
>CAZHAG010000229.1:0-3127 GCA_964529705.1 uncultured Gemmatimonas sp.
ATCGTCGCGCGGCCGCCGTCGTACTTGAGGGCGACGATGCGGTTCTCCTCGGTCGCCTGGGCGACCGCGCGCTCCGCGATGTCGAGCTGTGCCAGCGCGACCTGGAGGCCGGTGCGCGTGCGCTCGAGCTCGAGCTCCGCCTGGCCGACGGCGGCATCGCGCTGCGCCGCGGCACTGCGCTCGCGGGCGGCGGTGGCACGCACGTCGGAGAGCTCGCTCGCGCCGGCGAACGGGCTCCAGGTGGCCATCACGCCGACGGTCCAGCTCTTCACGTTGCGGAAGAGGCCCGTCGGGTCGTTCCAGTCATAGCGCGCGAACCCGTTCAGCCGGGGGAGGTAGGCCGCCTTCGCGCGCCAGGCGTCGGCGCGGGAGGCCTCGAGGGCGCGCTCGGCGGCGCGCACGTCAGCGCGAGCCTCGCCTTGCACGGCCGTCGCGAGTGTCGCCGTGTCGGCGGCGACGAGCGCGCGGATGGCGTCCGCGTCCGGCAGCGCGGCGGGAAGGGCCGGGCGGTCCTGAGGGTCACCCAGCAGGAGGGCGAGCGCGCGCACCGCGTGGTCCGCGTCACCCGCGGCCTCGAGTCGCGAGGCCGCGACCTCCCCGGCACGCACCTCGGCGAGCAGCGCGTCCGAGCGCGTGACGAGTCCCGTGTCGGCGAGTGCCCTGGCCCGCGCGACGTGCGCGCGGGCCGCGCGCTCCGCCGCGTCGAGCGTCCCCCGCTTCTCGTTGGCGAGCGTCGCGCCGAAGTAGGCACGGATCACGTCGGTGCGGGTGCCGGTGCGCGTCCACTCCGCGGACGCGCGGGCGGCCGCGGTCGCGGCGGCCCCGGCGTGCCGCCCCACCCAGGCGTCGGCGTTCAGCAGCGGCTGCTCCACCACGAGTGCCGCCACCCGGTTGTCGGTGGCCTCGGGGAAGTTGAGGCGCGCGGGGTCGAAGTCCGCGGGCGTGATCGCGCGCTGCCGGAGCGTGGTGCCGAAGACCCCGATGGGGTCCGTGGTGCGCACGAAGCCCGCCTCCACACGGAGCGAGGGGAGGATGCCGCGGTACGCGCCGAGCGCCGTCGCGGCCTGTGCGTCCGCCGCACCGGCGGCGATGCGGTTCGCGTACGCCCCGGACTCCGCGCGCGCGAGCGCCTCACCGAGGGTGAGGTGTTGCGCCGCGAGTGGACCGGGGATGATCGATGCGATGGCGAGCATCGCGACGAGTCGTGTGAGGGTCATGACTGTGAGATAGAGTGACTATATAACTATGTAGTAGTTTATTGGACATGGAACCTTCCCGCAAGGGGCCCCTGGGAGGCCCTCAGGGCTCCGCGAGGAGCCGGCGGACGGCGGGTTCGAGGGAGAGCGGCGCCACCGGACCGATCACGGTGTGCCGAATGCGACCGGAGCGGTCGAGCAGGAACGACGTCGGGTATCCCCGCACCCCGCCAAACGCCCGCTCGGCCTCCGCCCCCACGTGCGCCACGGGGTACGTTATCCCCCGCTCGCGCACGAACGCCTCCACCGCGGCGGTGGGCGCGCGGTCCACCGCGAGCCCGACGATCGTGAACCCCGCCTCTCGGTGCCGCAGGTACATCCGTTCCAGCAGCGGCATCTCCACGCGGCAGGGCGTGCACCAGGTCGCCCAGAAGTTCACGAGCACCACCTGGCCGCGCAGCGAATCGGCGTCGAGCGGTGCGCCGTCGAGCGACGGGTACGAGTACGCCGGCACCGCGTCCGCGCCCGACCGGATGCCCACCACCGCGCCCAGGTGCGGCAGGAGCCGGGGCGCCGCCCACGCGAGCGCGACGACGACCACGACATTCGCGATGGTGAGGTGCCTGCGAAGCGCGGCGAAGCGCTTCGGCGGTGCCTCGGTCACCCGAGCAGCTGCTCCACGTCGCGCGCGATCTCGCGGGGCGACGTCTTCGTGCCGTAGCGCTTGAGCACCGTCCCGCTCCGGTCGACCAAGAACTTCGTGAAGTTCCACTTGATCGACCTGGTGCCGAGGAATCCGCGGCGCGCGCGCTTGAGCAGCTCCCAGAGCGGATGCGCGTTCGGTCCGTTCACCTCCACCTTCTCGAAGAGCGGGAAGGTCACGTCGTAGGTGAGCGAGCAGAACTGCTGGATCTCCTCCGCCTCCCCCGGCTCCTGGTCGCCGAACTGGTTGCAGGGGAAGCCGAGCACGGCGAAGCCGCGGGGGCCGAGCTCGCGGTGCATGCGCTCGAGCCCCTTGTACTGCGGCGTGTAGCCGCAGTGGCTCGCGACGTTCACGATCAGCAGCACCTTGCCGCGGTACGGTGCGAGCGTGCCGGGTTCCCCCGCGAGCGTCGCGACGGGGATGTCGTAGAGGCTCACGCGCTCAGCTCCTCGAGGTGGACGGGCGCGAGCTGCGGCCGCTTCGGCTGGATGCCGTCGCCGGCGGATCGCCCCGTGGCGCGCCGCCAGGCCCAGGGGAGGAAGTAGCGATGTGTCCACCAGAGCTCCTCGGCCGCACGCGTGACGACGGAGGGCGGGCGCGCCGGCGGGAGAGGCTCCGCCCACGAGCCGTCGGCGCCCGGCAGATCGAGCGCCTGCGCGAGCGCGGCGGCGATCCGCTCGTGGCCGAGCGAGTTGGCGTGCAGTCGGTCGGCACTCCAGAGGCGCGGGTCGGAGGTGAGGGGGACCTCGGCGAAGTCCACGAGGATCGCGCCGGTGCGCTGGGCCGTGAGGCGCAGCGCGTCGTTCATCGCGTCCACGCGCGGCGCGATCCGCCGCGCGAAGGGGATCACCGCCGAGAGGTCGGGAAGGGTGAAGGAGAGCACCGTCGCCCCCGACTCGCGGAGCGTGCTCCAGAGCCGCTCGACGTCGTCGCGCACGGTGGCCACGCGGAAGTCGCTGCGGATCACGTCGTTCGTGCCGCTGAAGACCGTCGCGAGGTCGGGGCGCATGGCGAGCGCGCTCGGGAGCTGCTCCGCGAGCACCTGCCGCGTGCGGCGGCCGCGGACGGCGAGGTTCGCGTACTGCAGGGCGCCGGTCGCATCGCCGTTCGTCCCGACCTGCGCGCGTGCCACGTGCGCCGCGAGGCGGTCCGCCCAGCCGCGGTAGTGGCCGCGGCCGTCGGGGTCGTCGAGGCCTTCGGTGGAGCTGTCGCCGAGGGCGACGTAGCG
>CAZHAG010000230.1:0-3127 GCA_964529705.1 uncultured Gemmatimonas sp.
ATGGCCCCCGCCTCCACCCTCCCGAACGCGGGCGCGCCCGGCGCGTTGCGCAGCTCCGCATCGCGCGAGGCACGCATCGCACGGCTCGACCCGGTCCGCTGCGCCTCCTCGCGCGCGGGAGTGTCCACTCCCGTGTCCGCCGCCGCACTCGCGGCCTGGCGCGCCGGTTCTCTCGTGGCCGCACGGGCCGGCGGCGTGCTGGCCACGGCAGGCACGACCGTCAGCGCGGTCGTCAGCACCCACCCGTCACGCCGCACGCGTGCCCAGGTGCCGCGGCGCTCGAGCACGCGCACGCCCGCGCCCGCCTCGAACACACCGAGGATCCGCCCGCTGAGCGAAGGCTCCGCGCGCATCCGCAGCGTCCCCGTGCCACCGATGCTCTCCGGGAACGAGTCCCGACGCCCCGCGAAGCGCGTCGCATCCACCCACACCTCGAGCGTGACGAGCGTGAACCCCGCGCGCACGGTGCTCGTCGGCCAGGTGGTGCCGCCGATCACCGTCGCGATCAGCGTGCCGTCGGGCGTCGCGCGGACGCCGGCATCGCGCAATACGCGCGACTGCGCGCCGGCGGGCGTGGCGCCGGCCGCGACGACCAGAGCGGCCGCGAACGCCTTGGCGAGCGCCCATTCGCGTGCGGTGACGATCGCGCGGCGTGTGGACGGAGCGAGGGTGCGGAGCTCGGGCATCGTCTGGTAGGGGGCCGGTTGCGTGGATAGATTGCGCGGGCGCGCGCGTCTCGTCTGAGCGGCGCGCCTCATCGAAGGTATACCCCACATCCGACCCGGCCAAGATGGCGCTGCAGGTGGATCGTCCCGTGGTCCTCGTCGTGCTCGACGGCTGGGGACACCGGGAGTCAGCGGAAGGCAACGCGATCGCGATGGCGCAGACGCCGACCTGGGACCGGCTCTGGGCGCGCGCGCCGCGCACGCTCCTCGAGGCGAGCGGCCGGGCCGTCGGCCTCCCGGACGGGCAGATGGGGAACAGTGAGGTCGGGCACCTCAACCTCGGCGCCGGCCGCGTCGTGATGCAGGACCTCGTGCGCATCGGCGAGAGCATCCGCAGCGGCACTTTCCGGTCGAACGATGCGCTGCGCGCCGCCTGCGCCCACGTCCGCGCGCGCGCGGCGGAGGGCGCGACCCTGCACCTCGTCGGTCTCGTCGGGGACGGCGGCGTGCACGCGCACGACGACCATCTCCTCGCCCTCGTCGACCTCGCCGAGCGCGAACGCGTCCCACGCGTGGCGCTCCACCTCCTGCTCGACGGCCGCGACACCCTCCCCACCTCGGCGCTCGCCTTCGTGCGCGCGCTCGCGGCGAAGGTCGGGGCACGCGCCACGATCGCGAGCGTGAGCGGCCGCTACTACGGCATGGACCGCGACCAGCGCTGGCCGCGCACGGAGCGCTGGTACGCCGCGGCCGTCCGCGGCACCGGCCCCTCCACCACCGACGCGATCGCCCACATCGGGGCGGAGTACGCGCGGGGCGTGACCGACGAGTTCCAGGAGCCGGTGGTGGTGATGCGGGACGGCCGCCCCGTGGCGCCGATGCGCGACGGCGACGCGGTGATCACCTGGAACTTCCGCTCCGACCGGATGCGGCAGATCGTCCGCGCGATGGCCATCGACGGGTTCGACGGGTTCGACGTCCGCGACCGCCCGCGCTTACACGTGGCGACGATGACCCAGTATGACCAGACCTTCGGCCTCCCGGTGGCCTTCGAGCCCTTCTCCATGACCCGGATCGTCGCCGAGGTGCTCGAGGAGGCGCAGATGACCACGCTGCGCACGGCCGAGACCGAGAAGTACCCGCACGTGACCTACTTCTTCAATGGCGGGAACGAGGTGCCCTATCGCGGCGAGGACCGCCGGCTCGTCCCCAGCCAGAAGGTCGCGACCTACGACCTCATGCCGGAAATGAGTGCGCCGGGTATCACGGACGTGCTCTGCCAGGCGATCGACGCGCGTTCGCATCACTTCACGCTCTGCAACTACGCGAACGGCGACATGGTGGGGCACAGCGGCAACCTCGCGGCCACGGTCAAGGCCTGTGAGGTCGTCGACCAGCAGCTGGCGCGCATCGTGGCGGCGGCCGGGCGTTCGGGCGCGCGGCTGCTGATCACGGCGGACCACGGCAATTGCGAGATGATGATCGATCCCGAGACCGGTGGGCCGCACACGGCCCACACCACCAATCCGGTGCCCCTCGTGCTCGTCGACGAGGGCGTCACCCATCCGTTGCGCGCCGGCGGCGCGCTGTGCGACATCGGACCCACCGTGCTGGCGATGCTGGGCGTCGACGCCCCGGCAGAGATGACCGGCCAGGACCTGAGACTCATCGGAGTGACCGCGTGACCCGTCGTCTGCTCGTTCCCTGCCTCGCCCTCCTCCTCGCCGTCCCGCTCGGCGCCCAAGTCGGATACCCACCCGAGAAGAGCCCCTACGAGGACCTGCTCGGCAAGCAGGCCGTGACTTATGGCGTGGGACTCTTCGTCCCCGGCGGCGATCCCGCCGGCGTCGGCCCCGGCAGCGCCATCATGGTCAGCGGCCGCTATGAGCTCAAGCTGTCCAACGCCCTCTGGCTGAACACCAGGCTGGGCTACGTGCCGAGCGCGATGCGCGTGGTGAAGGACCCGCTCTTCTCCGACGCGCTCCGCATCTACGGGGCGCAGATCGACCAGTACGTGATCGGGGACGCCTCGTTCGGGGTGAACCTCACCGGGAACAAGTCGTGGCGGCGCGTCGTGCCTCAGGTGCACGGCGGGTTCGGCTTCATCTCCACGCTCGGCGAGGAGTACGACCTCGGCGCCTACCGCTTCGGCACCAAGTTCCAGCTGAACTACGGCCTCTCCGCGCGCATCGTCACGCGCGGCGCGTGGGAAGTGCAGGCCGACCTCACGCATATGTTCTGGAAGTACAAGTACCCGGCGGACTATGCGGGCGACGGCAGTTCCACGGACACCAGCATCCTCGGCGACCGCTCCACCTCGCCCTGGAAGGGGAACGCGATCCTGACCTTCGGCGTGAGCCGGTTCTTCTTCCGCTGATGACGCCGCGCGCCTCGCTCACCCGGCGCGTGACCTTCTCGGCGGCGCACCGCTACCGCCGGCCGGAGTGGGACGACGCGCGCAA
>CAZHAG010000231.1:0-3117 GCA_964529705.1 uncultured Gemmatimonas sp.
GTGAACGCGGCGAAGATGGCGGCCGGGATGGGCGCCAAGGTGACGATCATGGACACCTCGCTCCCGCGGCTCCGCTACCTGAGCGACGTCATGCCGGCGAACGTGCAGATGATCTTCTCCAACCGGCAGAACATCCTCGAGCAGATCTCGACGGCCGACCTCGTGGTGGGTGGCGTGCTGCTCCCGGGCGCCAAGGCGCCGAAGCTCATCGTCCGCGAGGACCTGAAGCTCATGCAGCAGGGCGCGGTGATCGTGGACGTGGCGATCGACCAGGGCGGGTGCGTGGAGACCATCAAGGCCACGACGCACGAGAACCCGGTGTACACGGTGGACGGGATCATCCACTACGGCGTGGCGAACATGCCGGGCGGCGTGCCGCGCACCTCCACGCTCGCGCTCACCAACGCGACCTTCCCCTACGCGTTCAAGCTGGCGAACAAGGGGTGGAAGCAGGCGCTCCGCGAGGACGCGGCGCTGCTCAAGGGGTTGAACGTGGTGGCGGGCAAGGTGACCTATCAGGGCGTGGCCGAGGCGTTCGGGATGGAGTACCACGAGCCGCAGCAGTTCGTGAAGTAGTCGGGCGTCGCCCGGGGCGACGCGGCGCAGGTGCGTGGGGGAGGGGTGCCGACATGGTGCCCCTCCCCCTCGCATTCCTGCGCGCTTGACGCCCTGCGTCCCCGCAGGGTATGTAGGTGGGGGAACACGACGACGAGAGGCGATGGCGCTCAGACGCGTTGCGCGGGGCTGCTGGGGAGTCGGGGTCGTCGCGTTGTCGACCGGCCTTGCGGTCGCCGTCGGCCCGCTCGCCGCTCAGGCGCAGGTCCAAGCGCCGACGCCGGCGGAGCGGGGCGAGGTGGCTGGCCGTGTGGTGGACGCCGGTGGGCGCGCGGTCTCGGGCGCCCGCATATCCGTGTTGGGCACCACGCTCCTGGCCGAAAGCGACGACGTCGGCGCGTTCCGCCTGCCCGGCGTCGTGGCGGGGGAGGTGCGCCTCGCGGTGCGGCGACTCGGGTTCGCGCCGGAGACGCTCCCGGTGGTGGTGCGGATGGCGGACGTTGCCAGCGTCTCGCTCGCGCTCGAGCGCGTGTCGCAGCCGCTGCCGGCGGTGCAAGTGCGCGGGCGTCGGGACCTGACGGGGCCGCTGGCCGGCTTCTACGAGCGGATGGAGCGCGGGCACGGCCGCTTCTTCACGCAGGAACAACTCGACAAGCAGACCTCGCGCCGGATGTCGGACCTCCTGCGCGGCATCCCCGGCCTGCGGCTGGAACAGCGGCGCGGGGGCGCGCAGTCCGTTCGGATGCGGGGGTCGACCGTGGCGCCGCTCTTCTGGCTCGACGGGGTGCCGATGGGGATGGCGGAACTCGACCTCGACAACTTCGACCCGCGGACCTTCGCGGGGATCGAGATCTACAGCGGCGCGGCGACGGTCCCCGTGGAGTTCGCCGGGGGCCGGTCTATGACGACCTCCGGGGGGACAGTGCTGCTCTGGACGCGGCAAGGCGAGCCGCGGGCGCGTCCACGGAAGAAGGACGGACCGTCCCCGATGAGCGTCCTGCTCCAGATGCTCGACGAGTCCCGCGTCTTCACGCGCGATTCGGTGGATACCCCGGCGATGCTCGTCGGCGGGTCGCAGGGCATGCCTCTCTACCCGGACTCCCTGTACGCCGCCCGCGTCGGCGGGCGAATCGAGGTCGAGTTCGTGGTGGACGCCGAGGGGGCCCCGTTGATGGATACGTTCGGCGTGGTCGCGAGTTCACACCCCGCGTTCGTGGACGCGGTGCGCCGGGTGATCGAGGACCGGCGGTACGTGCCGGCCACCCGGCGCGGCAGGGCGGTCGCCCAACTCGTGCAGGTGCCCTACGAGTTCCTGCCGGACACGGTCCACGCTACGCGCCGACCCTGAGGAACGTTGGGGGGCGGGAGTCTCGGCGGAGCCCCCGTTGACGCAGGTGCCGGTGACGAGGTAGATACGTGTGCCGGTCTCGCGGCGGTCGCGACATCGGCCGTACCTCCCAACCAGCTCGAGGCACTCGATCATGCGACGGATCCTCCGACGCACCACGCTCATTGGCACGCTGCTCGCCGCCGCCGCTGCGGCCCTGGCGACCGGCGCGAAGGCACAGGCGACCACGGGGACCGTCGTAGTGACGGTCAAGGACGCGGCGGGAGCGCCGCTCCCGCAGGTGCAGGTGTCGATCATCAACACGCTCCTTGGCGCACAGACGAACGAGGAAGGGCGTGCGACGATCCGCAGCGTGCCGACCGGCCCGCAGCAGGTGCGGGCGCTCCGGATCGGCTACGCCGAGGCGAAGATGGCGGTGACGGTCGCCGCTGGCGGGGTGGCGAACGCCGAGATCACGCTCCAGACCGTGGCGGTCACGCTGAGCGCGGTGGTCTCGACGGCCACGGGCCAGACGCGCCGCGTGGAGGTCGGGAACGCGATCCCCTCGATCGACGCGGTGAACGAGACCAAGCTCAAGCCGATCTCGAACCTCCAGGACCTCCTGAACGCCAGGGCACCGGGCGTGCAGCTCTCCACCGGTACGCAGTCCGGCACGGGCGCGCGCGTCCGCATCCGCGGCGCGGGGTCGCTCAACCTCTCGAACGACCCGATCTACGTGATCGACGGTGTCCGGATGACCTCCAACAACGGCTCGTTCGCCTTCTTCACGGGTGACGCACAGCCGAGCCGTGTGGTGGACATCAACCCTGAGGAGATCGAGAACATCGAGATCGTGAAGGGGCCGTCGGCAGCGACGCTCTACGGCACCGACGCGGCGAACGGCGTGATCGTGATCACGACGCGGCGCGGCCGCGCGGGGGCGCCGCGCTGGTCGGTCTACAGCGAGGTCGGTTCCCTGTCCGACCGGAACACCTACCAGACCAACTTCACGGGGTGGGACGGGACGCTGAACGGGCCCTGCCGCCTCTCGGGGATGGCGGCGGGCACGTGCACCATCGACTCGGTCCGCACCTACTCGCCGATCAACGATCCCGACGCCACGCCGCTCGGTACGGGGAGCCGGTCGCAGGTGGGGCTCCAGCTCTCCGGTGGCACCGAGGCGCTCCGCTACTTCATCGGGCTCGAGAACGAGAACGAGCTCGGCGTGTTCGAGC
>CAZHAG010000232.1:0-3109 GCA_964529705.1 uncultured Gemmatimonas sp.
GCGCTCCGCTACTTCATCGGGCTCGAGAACGAGAACGAGCTCGGCGTGTTCGAGCTCCCGAAGTTCGAGCGGCGCTACCTCGACTCCGTCGGGGTGGGGAACCACTATTACACGCGGCGCCCGAACGCGCTCGACAAGCAGTCGTTCCGCCTGAACCTGAACTCGGCGGTCTCCCCGACGCTCGACATCGCGGTCAACACGAACTACATCCGCTCGACGACGCGGCTCTCGAATTCCTCGAACGCCACGGCCGGCGTGGGGTCGCAGGCCTTCGGTGGTCCCGGGTACAAGAACAGCGGGACCGTCGCCGTCACCGGCACGCCGCTCAACGGCTACCGCGCGTGGACGCCGGCCTACACCTGGCAGGAGCTCTTCCAGCAGGGCGTCGACCGCTTCATCGCGGGCATCAACGCGCAGTGGCGTCCGTTCCCTTGGATGCAGAACCGGATGAACTTCGGCACGGACTACACCTCGCGCGAGGACAACCACCTCCGCCTGCGCGGTGAGGCGCCGCCGATCACCGCGACGTACCGGCTCGGCGCGAAGGACAACTCGCGCACCGGGATCACGAACTTCACGGTGGACCTCGGGTCGTCGGCCAGCTACTCGCCGCGCCCCTGGCTCAACACCAAGACGACCATCGGCGCGCAGTATGTCCACTATGCGTTCGACCAGAACAACGCCGGCGGCACCGAGCTCTCCGCGGGGTCGCAGCAGGCGGGCGCCAACGCGCTGCCGTCGGTGTTCGAGGCCTCGACGACGGCCCGGACGCTCGGGTTCTTCATCGAGGAGGGGCTGGCCTTCAACGACCGCCTCTTCGTGACGCTGGCCCTGCGCTCCGACCAGAACTCCGCGTTCGGCACGGACTTCCAATCGGTGGTCTATCCGAAGGCCTCGGTCTCCTGGCTCGTCTCCGACGAGTCGTGGTACCGTGCGCCGACATGGATCGACAACGTGCGCTTCCGCGCGGCCTTCGGTTCGTCGGGGGTGCAGCCCGGTCCGAACGATGCGCTTCGCTCGTACGCCGCGCAGCAGACCAACATCAACGGCACGGACGTGCCGGGCCTGGTGTTCTCCGCGATCGGCAACACGGAGCTGAAGCCCGAGCGCTCCACCGAGTTCGAGACCGGCTTCGAGGCCGGGTTCCTCGGCGGCCGCTACAACGTTGACCTCACGTACTACCACAAGAAGACGAACGACGCACTCATCTCGGCGATCGTGGCGCCCTCGCTCGGTGCCGCGACGAATGTCCGCCGCAACCTCGGCGCGACGATGAACCGTGGGTGGGAACTCCTGGCCAGCGGCCGCATCGTGGACCGGGACTGGTGGGGTGCGGACCTGACCATCAGTGCGTCCGCGAACCAGAACCGCCTGCTCGACCTGGGCGGTACGCCGCCGCAGATCAACACGAACAACCGGTTCGTCGAGGGGTACCCGATGTTCGCGTGGTGGGGCCGGCCGATCCTCGGCTGGGAAGACAGGGACGCGAACGGGATCCTGACCTACAACGCGGACCCGGCGCTCAACGAGGTGTTCGTCGGTGATTCGGCCGTCATGCTCGGGTACGCGACGCCGCGGTATAACATGTCGATCACGCCGGGCATCGATCTCTTCGAGCGGAAGCTCCGGATCTCGGCGCTGATCGACCGGCGCGACGGGAACCGCTACTACAACAACACGGAGCGCATCCGCTGCGCCTCGCGCCTCAACTGCAACGGGTTGAACAACCCCGAGGCGTCGTTCGAGGAGCAGGCGATGGTCGTGGCCGCGCTGATCCACCCGGCGCGCACGAACGCCGGCTTCATGCAGCCCGGCGCGTTCACCAAGCTCCGGGAGGTCTCGGTCAGCTACCAGCTGCCGTCGGTGGTGACGAACGCGCTGCGCACGCGCGACGCGACCCTCACCTTCGCCGCCAGGAACGTGGCCACCTGGACGCGCTTCCGCGGCGTCGACCCGGAGAACGACTTCACGGTCACGGACGGCGGCGACCTGCCGAACGACTTCCAGACCTTCGGGCCGGCGAGCTACTACATCCTCCGTCTCAACCTCGGGTTCTAGACCATGTCCCCTATCCTTGATTCCCTCCGGCTCGGCGTGCGGCACCGCCGCACGCGCGCGGCCCTGGCCTTGGTGTTCCTCGGTGCGTGCTCGACGGACACCCTGCTGCGGGCGCCCGACCCCGACCTCGTGACGCCGGAGACGGTGACGAGCGCCGAGGGTGCGAACGCGGTGTACATCGGCGCGCTCGACCGCTTCCGCAACATCACCGCGGGCGCCGAGAGCTCCTGGCTCTTCGGCGGCCTGCTGGCGGATGAATGGTCGACGTCGTCGACCTTCATCCAGAACGACGAGACGGACCAGCGGCGCATCCAGGAGAACAACTCCTCGGTGACGGGCATGTTCCGGAACCTCGCGCGTGTGCGCACGGCGTCCAACCAGGCCATCCGCGGCCTGACGACGTACGCGCCGACGCGCGTGGCGGAGACGGCGGAGATGTATTTCGCCCGCGGCTTCGCGGAGATGCAGCTGGCGCAGGACTTCTGCAACGGGATCCCGCTCTCGGACGCCTCTGGGGATGAGTTGATCTTCGGGCAGCCGCGCTCCGTCGCCGAGGTGTTCGGCGTCGCGATCGCATCGTTCGACTCCGCGTCCGCGCTGGTGGTCGGACGGACGGATGCCGCGTCGGTGCGCGTCGAGCGCGCCGCCCGCATCGGCAAGGCGCGGGCCCAGATCGGGCTCGGCAACGCGGCCGGCGCCGTCGCGACGCTCGCCAGCGGCGCCGCGATCCCGACGTCGTACGCGTACGAGCACACGTTCGCGACGACCTCGGGGGACAACGTCCTCTGGGCACAGCCCTTCTCGGCTGGCCGGTACATCGTCGGGGACAGCCTCGAGGGCACCGCGCCGAACACCTTCCCCGTGGCCAATGCGATCGGTTTCTCGCGCGTGGGCGACCCGCGGCTTCCGGTCACCATCTCGACGACCGCGAACGGGCAGGATGGCCAGACCAAGCTGCGTCGCACGACCCTTTGGGGTCGCAGCACCTTCGTGCCCGTCGTCAACGGCATCGACGCCCGGCTGATCGAGGCGGAGGCACGCCTGGCGGCCA
>CAZHAG010000233.1:0-3078 GCA_964529705.1 uncultured Gemmatimonas sp.
GTGTTGATCTGGATGTATTCCTGCTGCGGGTGCTTGCGGCCCCCCTGCGGCGGCACCGAGGCCACCGTCCCCTCGAGGATCTTGAGGAGCGCCTGCTGCACCCCCTCGCCCGAGACGTCTCGGGTGATGCTCGGGTTCTCCGACTTGCGGGCGATCTTGTCGATCTCGTCGATGTAGACGATGCCCCGCTCGCACTCGGTGACGTTGAAGTCCCCCGCCTGGAGGAGCCGGACGAGGATGTTCTCCACGTCCTCGCCCACGTACCCCGCCTCGGTGAGCGTGGTCGCGTCCGCGATGGTGAAGGGCACATCGAGGATCCGCGCGAGGGTCTGCGCGAGGAGCGTCTTGCCGACGCCCGTGGGACCGAGGAGGAGGATGTTCGACTTGTCGAGCTCGACGTCGTTCTCCCGCTTCGCCCCGGAGTTGATGCGCTTGTAGTGGTTGTAGACCGCCACCGCGAGCGCCTTCTTGGCCGGTTCCTGCCCGATCACGTACTGGTCCAGCACCGCCTTGATCTCGTGCGGCGCCGGGACCTGGGTCACCGTCTCCGCGACCTCGCGCTCCTCGTCCTCCGCCAGGATCTCGTTGCACAGCGCGATGCACTCGTTGCAGATGTAGACGGACGGCCCGGAGATGAACTTCCGGACGGCGTCCTTCGACTTTCCGCAGAACGAGCAGCGCAGGTGGCGGTCGTGGGACATCAGCAACGGTACCGGTGAGGGAGCAGGGGACTGACCGGGGTGCCGGTCCGGAGGCACGCCTCCGAACGACGCCCCACCTTCAGATGAGTAACAGCGGGTGCGGGGGTGGTCAAGAAACGCGACGCGGGGCTCGTGAAATCCGTCACAAGCCCCGCGCGCATCCCCCTTACTTCGTCGACGTCAGCGTGCCCGCCGCAGCCGCGGCGGCGTTCGCCTCGGCCTCCTCGCGGTTCTTCACCACCATGTCGAGGATGCCATAGGCCTTGGCCTCCTCGGCACTCATGAAACGGTCACGGTCCACGTCGCGCTCGATCTGCTCGAGCGCCCGCCCCGTGTGCTTGGCCATCAGCTCGTTCATCTTCGCGCGGAGATAGATGATCTCCCGCGCCTGGATCTCGATGTCCGACGCCGTGCCCTGCGTGCCGCCCGAGGGCTGGTGGATCATCACCCGCGAGTGCGGGAGCGCCGAACGCTTGCCGGGGTGCCCCGCCGCGAGCAGGAAGGCGCCCATCGACGCCGCCAGCCCCATGCAGATGGTGTTCACCGGCGACTTGAGGAACTGCATCGTGTCGTAGATCGCGAGCCCCGCCGAGACGCTGCCTCCGGGCGAGTTGATGTACAGGTGGATGTCCCGCCCCGGGTTGTCCGCCTCGAGGAAGAGCATCTGGGCGATGATCATGTTCGCCACGTCGTCGTTGATCGGCGTGCCGAGGAAGATGATGCGGTCCATCAGCAGGCGAGAGTAGACGTCGTAGCTCCGCTCGCCGCGGCTGGAACGCTCGATCACATAGGGATTCGGGATCATGGGCATGGGATTCTCCTGAGTCTCGGCCTGGGACTACGCTTGCTCAATGGT
The DNA here is from genome assembly GCA_964529705.1 of uncultured Gemmatimonas sp. Classification (GTDB taxonomy): domain Bacteria; phylum Gemmatimonadota; class Gemmatimonadetes; order Gemmatimonadales; family Gemmatimonadaceae; genus Pseudogemmatithrix. Next base: position 1,558 of record CAZHAG010000233.1, read on the forward strand.
GTTCTTCGCGAGGAGCCAGCTGAACACCCGCTCCTCGGTGATGCTCCGCTCAAGCTCGCGGAGCCGTCCGGCCTTCTGCAAGGAGGCGTAGAGCGCCCCCGGCTCCATCCCGCGCTTCGCGGCGAGCTCGGCCACCTTGTCGTCCACGTCCCCCTCTGAAGCGGCCAGCTTCTCCCGCTCGGCGATGGTGTCGAGGATCAGGTCGCGGCGCACCTGGCGCTCCGCCATCCCGCGGATCTCGTCCGAGAACTTGACGATCTCCTCCTCCGGGATCTTGTACGCCTCGGCGTAGGCGTGGATCATCTGCTTCACCCAGCTGGGCGGGATCTCGAACGGGTTGGCCGCCACGATCTCGTCCAGCAGCTGCGTGCGGGCCGCCGAGTCCGCCTCGCGCGTGGCGGAGCTCGCGAGGTCCTCGCGCACCACCTTGGTGAACGCCTCGAGGGAATCGAAGTCTCCCATCTCGCGTGCGAACGCGTCGTCGAGCGCCGGGAGGGACTTCCGCTTCACCTCCTTGAGGGAGGCGCGGACCGTCTTGGTCCTCCCGCGCTGCGCCTCGTCGGGGAAGTCGTCCGGCCACTTCACCGGCGTCTCGGTGGAGCCCCCCTGGTCGAGCGTGAGGATCACCTCCTCGATCGCGGCGATGGCCTGGCCGGCACCCATCACGAGGCGGTACTCCTGGCCCTCTGGGATCACCCCGTCCTCACCCGCGGTCGCGAGCATGACGGTGACGAGGTCGCCCTCCTGCGGCTTCCCCTCCACGGGCGCCCAGGTCGCGCGCTGGTCGCGGAGCTGGTCCATCTGCTCCTGCACCTGCTCGTCCGTGACGCTGTCCTTCGGGCGCATGACGCGGAACCCCTCGAGCCGGTCGAGGGTGATCTCCGGGCGCACCTCGCAGTGGAGCTCGAAGCTGAGGCCGTCGTCCTCGCCGAACTTCACGTCGTGGGCGTGGGGCTGCGTGACGAGCTTGAGGTCCTCCTTGGCGAGCACCGTCTCGAACGCCTCGCGCAGGAGCGCCTCCACGGCCTCCTGGTCGATCGCGGCCGCGTACTTCTTGCGGATCATCGCGTCGGGGGCCTTCCCGGGACGGAACCCGGGGACGCGGACCTGCTTGGCCACGCGGCTCACGGCCTTGGAGCGGGCGGCGGCCACGCGGGCGGGGGGAACGGCGACCTGGAGTCGACGCTCGACGCCCTCGCTCTTGGTGGCGGTGATCTGGATGTCCATATGTCGAATGGTGCGGGAGAGCGTGGGAGGGCCCGAGGGGTCCGGGCCGGGTGGGGCCGGAAAGGGCGCCCCCGCCCCGGCTGCCCGGCGGCGGGGGCGACTATAGAGTGAAAACTAAACGCCGGGGCCAGAGGGGCCAAGGGCGGACGCGGCCCCGCGGGGGCATCCGCCGCCCGGGGTGGCCACGCGACGAGCGCCTGGGACGAGCGATGCGAAAGGTGGGACTCGAACCCACACGCCTTGCGGCACAGGATCCTAAGTCCTGCGCGTCTGCCAGTTCCGCCACTTTCGCGT
>CAZHAG010000234.1:0-3040 GCA_964529705.1 uncultured Gemmatimonas sp.
GCGCGGCGCTGCTGAACGCGCTCGAGGTCACGGGCAAGGAGATCGGCGAGATCCGGGTGGTCTTCTCGGGCGCCGGCGCGGCCGCCATCTCCACCGGCGAGCACTACATCCGGCTGGGCGTGAAGCGCGAGCACATCACCATGTGCGACCGGAAGGGCGTCGTGTACGAGGGGCGCAAGGAGTACATGGACCCGTACAAGTCCCGTTTCGCCCTGAAGACGAAGCACCGGACGATCGCCGAGGCGCTCCAGGGCGCCGACGTCTTCGTGGGACTCTCGGCCGCGGGCGCGGTGACGGGGGAAATGGTGCAGGCGATGGCGAAGCAGCCGATCATCTTCGCGCTGGCGAACCCCGTGCCGGAGATCCTCCCGCACGAGGTGCGCGCGGTGCGCGACGACGCGATCATCGCCACCGGCCGCTCCGACTATCCCAACCAGGTCAACAACGTCCTCGGCTTCCCGTTCATCTTCCGCGGCGCGCTCGACGCGCGGGCGACGGAGATCAACGAGGAGATGAAGATGGCGGCCACGCGCGCGCTCGCGGCGCTGGCAAAGGAAGACGTGCCCGAGAGCGTCGCCGCCCTCTACGGACTCACGAACGTGAAGTTCGGCCCCGACTACCTGATCCCCTTCCCCTTCGACCCGCGCGCGCTGCTGCGCGTGGCGCCGGCGGTGGCCTGGGCCGCGGTGGCGAGCGGGGTCGCCAAGGAGTTCATCGACCTCGACGCGTACCGCGACCGGCTCGAGGCGCGCCTCGGGCGCGCGCGCGGACTCATGCGCGGCATCATCTCGCGGGCGCAGCACGATCCCAAGCGGATCGTCTTCCCTGAGGGGGAGGACCCGAAGATCCTGCGTGCCGCGCAGATCCTGGTGGACGAGGCGATCGCGCACCCCGTCCTCCTCGCGCGCCGCGACAAGGTGACCGCGGTGGCCGAGGAGATCGGTGTCGACCTCACCGGGATGACGGTGATCGAGCCCGCGGCCTCGGAGCACCGCGACCGCTACGCCCGGCACCTCTGGCAGCGGCGCCAGCGGAAGGGGCTCTCGCTCACCGAGGCCGAGCAGCGCGTGACCCGCGCGACCACCTTCGGCGCCGTGATGGTCGCCACCGGGGACGCCGACGCGCTCCTCGGCGGACTCGGCAAGCACTACCCCGAGACCGTGCGCCCCGCGCTCGAGGTGATCGGCGCGCATCCCAAGGTGGGACTCGTCTCGGGCCTCTACCTGCTCGTCTTCGAGAAGCACGTGGTGGTCTTCGGCGACACCACGGTGAACATCGACCCCACGGCCGAGCAGCTGGCGCAGATCGCGCGCTCGGCGGCGGGGGTCGCTCGGATCTTCGGGTTCGCCCCGAAGATCGCGATGCTCTCGTTCTCCAACTTCGGCTCCGTGAAGCACCCCGAGGCGCAGAAGGTGGCCGAGGCGGTACGACTCTTGCGGCTGCGGGACCCGTCGCTCGTGGTGGACGGCGAGATGCAGGCCGACACCGCGTTCAGCCAGGAGGTGCTCGCCGGGCGGTTCCCGTTCAGCGCGCTGAAGGAGGCGGCGAACGTGCTGATCTTCCCGAACCTGAGCGCCGGCAACATCGCGTATAAATTGCTCACCCATCTGGGCGGGGCCACGGCGATCGGCCCCATCCTCGTCGGCATGCAGCACCCTGTGCACGTGCTGGAGCAGGGCGCCGGCGTGGAGGAGATCGTCAACATGGCGGCCGTGGCCGTCATCGATGCGCAGCAGCGTACCCGCAGCACCGACCATTCCCGATCCACCACCTAATAGATGACCCCCACTTCGACCCCCGCCCCCGTCCGCGAGAGCGCCACCGGGCTCGGTGCCCAGGGCCTCAAGCCGAAGGGCGCCGTCCGCTGGAACCTCGAGGCGCCGGAGCTGATCCAGGCCGCCATCCGCCGCAACGAAGGCGAACTGGCCCACATGGGCCCCTTCGTCGCCGTCACCAAGCCGCACACCGGGCGCTCGCCGAACGACAAGTTCGTCGTGAAGGAGCCGGGCACCGAGAAGGACGTCGACTGGGGCAAGGTGAACCAGCCGATCACCGAGGCGCACTTCGAGACCCTGCTCGCCGACGTGCGGGGCTACCTCGACGGGCTCGACGAGCTCTTCGTGGAGGACCTCTACTGCGGCGCCGACGCCGCGTACCGGCTCTCCTGCCGCTACGTCACGCCCAACGCGTGGCACGCGAACTTCGTGCGCAACATGTTCATCCGCCCCGACCTCTCGGAACTGGCGAGCTTCGCGCCGAACTTCAGCATCCTGCACGCGCCGGAGTTCCAGGCCGACCCCGCGAGGCACGGGACGCGGACGAGCACCTTCATCGTGCTCAACCTCGCCAAGCGGATGATCCTGATCGGCGGCACGCGATACGCGGGCGAGCTCAAGAAGTCGATGTTCACCGTGATGAACTACCTCCTCCCCAAGCAGGGCGTGCTCTCGATGCACTGCTCCGCCAACATCGGGAAGGACGGGGACACCGCGCTCTTCTTCGGCCTCTCGGGCACCGGGAAGACCACGCTCTCTGCCGACCCCGAGCGCGGGCTCATCGGCGACGACGAGCATGGCTGGAGCGAGAACGGGATTTTCAACTTCGAGGGCGGGTGCTACGCGAAGGTGATCAACCTCTCGCGCGAGCAGGAGCCCGACATCTTCGCCACCACCGAGATGTTCGGCACCATCCTCGAGAACGTCGTGCTCGAGCCGGGCACCAAGAAGGTGGAGTTCGCGAACCAGAGCATCACCGAGAACACGCGCGCCTCCTACCCGCTGCACTACATCCGGAACCACGTGCCGAGCGGGCGCGGCGGGCACCCGAAGCACGTGGTCTTCCTCACGGCCGACGCCTTCGGCGTGCTCCCGCCGATCGCGAAGCTCACGCGCGAGCAGGCGATGTACTACTTCCTCTCCGGCTACACCGCGAAGCTCGCGGGCACGGAGCGGGGGGTCACGGAACCGCAGGCGACCTTCTCGGCCTGCTTCGGCGCCGTCTTCCTCGTCTGGCACCCGACCAAGTACGCCGAGATGCTCGG
>CAZHAG010000235.1:0-3017 GCA_964529705.1 uncultured Gemmatimonas sp.
CGGCCGCCGGTGGACCCCAAGGAGGCCGCGAAGCGCCGCCGCGCGAACGCCGCGCACGGGGCGGCGGAGCACATCGCCAAGGTCTCGGCGCGCCGCTCCTGGAAGGGGCCGGCGCTGATCGCTACGCTCGGGGCGATCGCCGTCGTCGTCGGCGTGATGTATGCGAACAAGGCGGGGAAGGCGGCGGCGGTCTCGCAGCTCCTCGCGTCCAACGACGCGCAGACCGTGCTCACGCGCCAGGGGCAGTTCGGCAACCTTCCGCTCTCGGACAGCAGCACGGTGCGGCTCGCGGCGGAGTCGCGCATCACCGTGATCCCGAAGTTCGGCGTGGAGTACCGGGCCGCGTCGGTCATGGGCTCGGCGGCCGTCACCGTGGCGCCCGGGAACCCGGTGCCGCTCGAGATCCGGCTCGGCGATGCCTCCGCGAAGGCGAGCTCGGGTGAGTTCGCCGTGCGCGACTACCCGGACGACGGTGCGCGCTTCGTGAACGCGCGCACCGCCACCGTGGAGGTGACCACGAAGGGGGGCACGCGCATCGTCAACCCGGGTGAGACCATCGCGATCGACTCCGCCGGGATGATCCGGGACGCCACGTCCACGGAGGCCGCGCAGTACTTCGCCTGGGTGGACGGCAAGCTGGTGCTGCGCGACGTGACCGTCGCGTACGCGGCGCAGCGGCTCTGGCGCTGGTTCGGGATGGAGGTGACGGTGGCCGACTCCGCCGCGCGCGACCGGTTGATCTCGATCTCCGTGCCGCTCGAGTCCTCCAAGGCCGCCGTGGAGGCGATCGGCGGGGCGGGGGGCGTGGTGTTCGGCTACGACAAGGACAACAAGATGATCTTCAGCGCGCCGGCACCCGCGAGGGCGCGCCGGGCGCGCTGACGCGTCGGCGCACGCTCGCGCACTCGGACGCGCGGCCGCAGGCACTCGCCCCGGAACGACGAACGCCTCTCGCGGACTCGCGAGAGGCGTTTCGTTCGTGATGAAAAGTCGGGGCGACTGGATTCGAACCAGCGACCTCCTGCTCCCGAAGCAGGCGCTCTACCGGGCTAAGCTACGCCCCGATCCTCATGTGCTGCTTCCGGCGCGTCGCCGGTCCTCCACCCACAGGTACCCACAGTGCGCCCGAAGGGACTCGAACCCCTAACCTTCTGATCCGTAGTCAGATGCTCTATCCAATTGAGCTACGAGCGCCCGCCCCGTTCCGCGGCGGCGCTCCTGCTGCCGGCGCCGGTCGAAGGGAACCCGGAATATAGACGGGCCCCGAGGGACAGTCAACGCGACCCATGCTGCGCGGTGGCGGAGCATCGAGCGGGGGGCAGCCCGCCCGGGCCGCCCCCCGCTCGAACCGCCGATGGTGCCGCTGGCGACTACTTGATCGCCTCGTACCGGTAGGCCACGATCCCCGGCTTGGTGGCCGTGAGCTGGAAGGTGCCCGTCTCGGTCGGCTTCACCTCAGCGACGTTCGCCGTCATGGTCTCCACCACGGCGCCGTCCTTGTCCAGGAACTCGAAGTTCACGACGTACGCCTTCGGCGTCTTGCCCCGGTTCTCCACGGTGCCGGCGAGCAGCGCGCCCTCGGCGCGGCGCTCGAAGCGCGAGACCAGCAGGCGGTGCGGCATCGTCGCCTCGCGCTGCGTGTACTCGTTCATCTGCTTCATGAGTGCGGCCTTCTTCGTGGCGTCCTTCTCCTCGTCGGCCGTCAGCTTGATCGCGTACGCCCGCATGAGGTAGTTGTCCGGGTTGCTCGGGTCGATCTCGAGCAGCTTCTCGGTGAGCGCCATCATCGGCGCGGCCTTCTTCGCCTCGTAGTACATGAACGAGAGGAAGTAGCTCGCGTCGCGGGTGTTCGGGTTCTTCGCCAGCGCGCCCTCGTAGAGCTTCATCGCGTCGTTGTTGCGGCTGAAGATGCGCGCGAGGTCGGCGCCGAGGAGGAGCGTGAGGTCGTTGTAGGGCGTCGCATCGGCCACCATCGGCGCCATGAGCGCCACGGCGGCGGCGGTGTCCTGCGCGATCGAGACGATCTCGCTCGCCGCGGAGAAGGCGTACGCGGCCTCGCTTCCCGACGGGTCCGAGCGGAGGAGCGTGGTGAAGAGGTCGAGCGCCTCCTTGTTCAGCTCCGCCTTCTGCGCCGAGCCGCCGAGGTTCGCCCACTCCTGCAGCGTCGTGGCGAGCTGGAACTCCATCTGCCGCTGCGTCTCGGCCATGGATGTGTCCTGCTTCGCGGCGGCGATCGCGAGGCGCAGCTTGGCGAGCATCGTCGGCTTGTCACCGCGCTTGTTGGCGATCTGGGCGTAGATGTTGTGGACGAAGGGCGACGAGGGATAGAGCATCGCCGCGCGGTCGGCCTGCGCCTGCGCGGAGTCGACCTGCTCCGCGGAGAGCGAGGAGTACGCCTTGTTGATGCGGTCGATCCAGGGCTTGGACTGGCGCCATTCGCGCGTCTCCACGTCGCAGCCGGGGCCCATCGCCTCCACGGGCTTGAGCAGCGAGTCGACGGCGGCCACGAGGTCGACCTTGTCGGTCTTGTTGCCCTTGGCGTTCAGCTGGTCGACCGTCATCTCGTCCCCCACACCCTCCTGGTGCAGCCAGAGGACGTAGATCTGCGCCTTCAGGTAGCCGGCGCCGATCGGGTTGCTCGCGAGGCGCTTCTCGTCCTGCAGGTAGCGCATCGCGTCGCGGAGATTCTTGGAGACCTCGTCCGGCGACGTGGCGGCCGCCGCCTTGCGGATGGTGAGACCCGCCTGGGTGAGCTGCGACGGCTGGAACACGTCGACCGGGCATTCCGGGGCGTCCTGCGCGAACGCGGGGCGCGCGGCGAGCGCCAGCGGCAGGACGGCGAGGACAGGGAGCGTGCGGGAGAAGCGCATCGGTCGCGGGGGCTGGAGGGATCCGCATCCGGGGCGACGCCCGGGGCGCGGCTGCTGCAAGAAAGTACGCCTCACGAGCGGGGCCCGTGAGGCGATGGGCGGTACAAGACTCGAACTTGTGACCTCCACGATGTCAACGTGGCGCTC
>CAZHAG010000236.1:0-2921 GCA_964529705.1 uncultured Gemmatimonas sp.
GCGCACCCACAGGTCGTGGATGCGCGCGTTCGGGTGGCGGTACTCGCTCACGTACTTCGGCTTGTAGATGTCCTTCACGTCGATGATGACGTACTTCGCGCCGCCGGAGACGGCGAAGAGGTAGTCGTTGGTGGCGAACATGTTGTGCACGCCGCCGGTGAGCTCGGTGTCGAAGGTGGCGGCGATCTTCGGATGCGCGGGCACCGCGAGGTCGAGGATGACCACGCCGTTCACGCGGTTGGACGCGCCCTCGCGCGAGAGGACGCCGTAGCGGCCGTCCGGCGAGACGGTCACGTCATTGATCGTGCGCGCATCCACCTTGATGGAGTCCGTCTTGACGATGTTGTCCATGTCGGTGATGTCGAACACGAGCCCGTACCCGTCGCCGCCCCAGGTGCCGACGAGCACGTAGTCGCGTCCGTCCTTCCCGGTCCAGGGCCAGAGATCCGAGGTGTGCGTGCTGTTGATGTTGCCGCGGCTCGAGACCTGGATCCGCTGCCGCACGTCGCGCGGGGTGACCTGGATGGTCTGGCGCGCGATCGCGTTCCCGGCCTGCGCGATCAGGGAGTAGCGGCCCGGGTAATTCGCGGCGAAACGGTCGTACTGCACGATGCCCGCGCCGCCGGGGATCCCGGCCGGTGCGATCGAGTCGTCCGGCGTGTAGGTGTAGCTCCAGGTGATCGGATACCCGGCGACCGCGGTGCCATTGGCCCGCAGCGCCGAGGCCTTGAGGTGGATGACGTCGCCGGTGCGCATCTGCGTCTCGGGCATCTCGATCCGGACCTTCGCCACCGGGTTCGGGAGCACGGTGAACGCCTTGGTCGCGCTCGCGCCCTCGGTCTCGACCGTGATGGTCGTGGTGCCCGGTGCGACGCCGGTGACCTCGCCGAAGCGGTTCACGGTCGCGACCGCGGTGTTGGAGCTGCGCCAGCTGCCGGTCAGCCCCGTGCGCTCGGATTCGTCTGCGTGCCACCCGGCGATGCGCTGGGCGACGGTGACGCCGGCGTAGACCTCATTCCCCTCTGAGACGATGGCGACGCGCGTGAGCGCCGGCCAGGTGACGGTCACGGGGATCGTGATCGAGACCGGGGCGCCGTTCGCGCCCTGGGCCATCGCGGTGGCCTCGTAGCGGCCAGCGGCGCTCGCCACGACCGTGGTCCCGGTGAAGCGCAGCGCGCGCGTGCCGGCCATGACGCGCACGAAGGCGTCGGGGATCTCCTTGCCCTGGGCATCGTAGGCGCGGACCTTGAAGGTCGCCTCGGTGCCGGCCTTGAGCGTCAGGCTCGCGGGCTCCGCCACGAGCTTCGCCACCGGAGCGGGCGCCGGCGTCGCCGCCTGCTGTGCCGTGACCGACGCGGCGGTCCCACCGGCCAGCGCGACGAATGCGAGTGCGCGCGTGACTCGGCGCGCGACACGTGTTACCATCAGTCCGATCATGGAGCGGTCTCCAATTAGGTAAGCGGGATCCACCGAGCACCCTGACAATGCCCTCGACCACCACCCGACGCAACCAGCGGCCGACAGCGGCACTGCTGGTCCTTACGGCGATCCTGCTCCCGGCGCTGAGCGCGCCCCTGCCGGGCCAGGCCGCCGCGCGACCGGCAGCAGCATCGAAAGCCTCCGCCCCGCCAGCGCACTACTGGGCCTACGTCGGCGCGGAGAGCAAGGACGAGGTGTACCGCATCCGCTTCGGACCCGACGGAGCGGTGGTCGAGCGCACCCTCTACGTCGGGGAGCTCCCGGCCGAGATGGAGGGACCGCACGGCCTCCAGATCTCGAAGGACGGCAAGTACCTGCACATGACCACCGGGCATGGATTCCCCGACGGCAAGTACTGGGTCTACGTCCTCGGCCCGGACACGCTGATGGCGCCCGGGATCCTCCTCGGGAACTTCCCCGCCTCGCTCGACGTGTCGCCCGACGGCCGCTACATGTTCTCGGCCAACTTCAACCTGCACGGCGACATGGTCCCGTCGTCGATCTCGGCGGTGTACGTCCCGACGATGACCGAGGTCAAGCGGATCGTCACCTGCACCATGCCGCACGGCAGCCGCATCTCCCCCGACGGCACCCGCCAGTACTCGGGGTGCATGATGGATGACGAACTCGTGGAGATCGACACGCGCGCGCTGGAGGTGTCCCGGCGCTTCTCGCTCGCCAAGGGGAAGGAGGGGCCACTCGATCCCTCCGGCGAGCACCTGATGCTCCAGCACTGGATCGACGGGACGCGGAAGCTCTCGAACGGCCGGAGCGGGGATCCGGCGGACGTCGGCTACAACGCCATGGAAGGGATGAAGCACACCATGGCGCCGAACAGCTGCTCCCCCACCTGGGCGCAGCCCTCGACGGACGGCACGAAGATCTACGTCGCGTGCAACAAGGCCGACGAGGTCGTGGAGGTCGACCGCGACGCGTGGGCGATCACGCGGCGCTTCAAGACGGGGCGCGGCGTCTACAACCTCGCCGTCACGCCGGACGGGAAGCTCCTCCTCGCCACGCTGAAGCAGGGCGCGAAGTTCGAGATCCTCGACCTCGCCACGGGGGCCAGCCTCGCGCAGATCCCGACCTCCAACGCCGTGGCGCACGGCGTGGCCGTGTCGCCCGACTCGCGCTACGCCTTCGTGACGTCGGAGGGTGTGGGCGCGCAGCCCGGCAAGGTGGACGTCTTCGACCTGGTCGCGCGACAGAAGCTGGCCACGATCGACGTCGGGCAGCAGCCGGGCGGGATCGCGTTCTGGAAGATGGAGCCCGTCAAGCGCTGAGCTCGGCGGGACGGCGGCGCCCCTGCAGGGTGGCCGCGAGCACGAGCACGAGCGTGGCTCCGGTGGCGAGCACGGGTTCGGGGGTGAAGGGCGCGCCCACCAGCGCGGCGAGCGCCAGCGCCCGGCCGACGGTCCGGCGATCGTCGCGCGCCCGTGCGT
>CAZHAG010000237.1:0-2907 GCA_964529705.1 uncultured Gemmatimonas sp.
GCTTCCTCGTGGACGTCGGGCTCGACTACCTCACGCTCGACCGCTCCGCGGAGTCACTCTCGGGCGGGGAGGCGCAGCGCATCCGGCTCGCCACGCAGATCGGCTCGCGGCTGGTCGGCGTGCTCTACATCCTGGACGAGCCGAGCATCGGGCTCCACCAGCGCGACAACGCGCGCCTGCTCGGCACGCTCAAGCGGCTGCGCGACCTGGGGAACACCGTGCTCGTCGTGGAGCACGACGAGGAGACGATCCTCGAGGCCGACCACCTGATCGACCTGGGGCCCGGCGCCGGGAAGCACGGTGGCGAGGTGATCGCCGAGGGCACCGTCGATGCGGTGAAGAAGGTGAAGCGGAGCATCACCGGGCAGTACCTCACCGGTGCGCGCACCATCCCGATGCCCGAGGAACGCCGTCGGCGCGACCCCAAGCGCGTGCTGCGCGTGGAGGGCGCGCGCGAGCACAACCTGCAGAAGATCGACGCCGAGTTCCCGCTCGGGCTCTTCGTCGCGGTCACCGGCGTGTCGGGATCGGGGAAGTCCACGCTCGTCGAGGACATCCTGCAGCGCACCCTCGCGCGGCACTTCTTCCGCGCCCGCGTGATCCCCGGCGCCCACGACCGCGTGGCCGGCCTTGAGCACCTCGACAAGGTGATCGACATCGACCAGACGCCGATCGGGCGCACGCCGCGGTCGAACCCCGCGACCTACACGGGACTCTTCACTCCGATCCGCGAGCTCTTCGCGGAGATGCCGGAGGCGAAGCTCCGCGGCTACGGCCCCGGCCGCTTCTCCTTCAACGTGAAGGGGGGCCGCTGCGAGGCGTGCCAGGGGGACGGGCTCGTCAAGATCGAGATGCACTTCCTCCCCGACGTCTACGTCACCTGCGAGCAGTGCCGCGGCAAGCGGTACAACCGCGAGACGCTCGACGTGAAGTTCCGCGAGATGAGCATCAGCGAGGTGCTCGAGCTCACGGTGGAGGACGCGATGGCGCTCTTCGAGAACCAGCCGCGCATCCACCACAAGCTCGTCACGCTCAACGACGTGGGGCTCGGCTACATCCACCTCGGCCAGAGCGCCACCACGCTCTCCGGGGGCGAGGCGCAGCGCGTCAAGCTCGCCACCGAGCTCAGCAAGCGCGACACCGGGCGCACGCTCTACATCCTGGACGAGCCGACCACCGGCCTCCACTTCGAAGACGTGCGCGTGCTCCTCGAGGTGCTGCACAAGCTCGTGGACAAGGGGAACACGGTGCTCGTGATCGAGCACAACCTCGACGTGGTGAAGACCGCGGACTGGATCGTGGACCTCGGGCCCGAGGGAGGCGCCGGGGGCGGGCGGATCGTCGCCGCGGGGACGCCCGAGGAGGTCGCGAAGACCAAGGGGTCCTACACGGGGCAGTACCTGAAGAAGGTGCTCAAGGGGTAGCGTCGGCGGCGCGCAGGTAGCGCTCCGCCACCTGCTCCAGCCGGTCGTCCCCGGCGGCGGTGGCCTCGGCCAGGATGCGCTGCACGTGCGGCACCAGCCGCGGCTCCCCCCACGCCACGCCCGTCGCCACCTCCGCCTCGGCCACTTCGCTCACCCGTGCGGCCTCGAGCAGCGCCCGCGCGACCGCCGCGTCGAACCCGGGGTCGTCGGGTGCCGGCAGGTCGAAGGTCATCCGCTTGCGCGGCGGCTCGTGGTCCTCGTTCACGAAGGCGCGTGACATCCGTCCATTGTAGCTAAGTTCCACGCACCATGGTCTCCATCCTCGACATCATCGGGCCCGTGATGGTCGGCCCCTCCTCCAGCCACACCGCGGGGGCCTGCCGCCTCGGGCTCATCGCGCGCGACCTCGTCGCGGGCACGCCGCAGTCGGCGCTGATCGAGCTGCACGGCTCCTTCGCGCGCACGGGGGAGGGGCACGGCACCGACAAGGCGATCGTCGGCGGCCTCCTCGGCTTCCGTCCCGACGACGAGCGGCTCCGTGACGCGCTCACGATCATGGAGAAGGAGGGGCTCCCCTACCGCTTCGAGAAGACCACGCTCGGTCCCGAACCCGAGGTGCATCCCAACTCGGTGCGCATCACCGTGGAGCGCGAGCACCGGAAGCACGTGATGGTCGGCGCCTCCCTCGGCGCCGGCCGCATCAAGGTGAGCCAGATCGACGGCTACCCGGTGGAGGTCGACGGCTCGAGCCACACCATCGTGCTGGTGGCGGAGGACATCAAGGGATCGATCGCGCGCATCGCGGGCATCCTGAGCGAGGACGGCGTGAACATCGCCACCCTCCGCCTCACCCGGAAACACCGGGGCGGGGACGCCTTCATGGTGATCGAGGTGGACGAGCGCCCGGCGGACAGCGTCGGCGCGGACCTCAAGGCGCTCCCCTGGGTGCGCTGGAGCCATCGTATCGACAAGGTGGGGGGCTGATGTACACCGCCCTCCACGACGCCATCCGCGACGCCGAGGCGCGCAAGGTGACGCTCGCCACCGTCGCGCTCGAGATCGAGTCGCGGGACCAGGGGCGGAGCGTCGAGGACATCCGCTCCGCGCTCGGCCGCGCGCTCGCCGTGATGCGGCATGCCGTGGAGCAAGGGCTCACCGGCGACCTCCGCTCCGCCTCGGGCCTCGTGGGTGGGGACGCGGCCAAGCTGCGCACCGGACCCGCCGGGCCGCTCGCCGGCACCGTGTTCAGGGACGTGCTGATGCGTGCGCTCGCCGTGCAGGAGGTGAATGCGGCGATGGGGGTGATCGTCGCGGCGCCCACAGCCGGCGGTGCGGGGGTGCTCCCCGCGGTGCTGCTCGGCCTCGCGCAGAAGGAGAAGGTGGATGACGCGCGACTCGTCGACGCCCTCGCGACCGCCGGCCTGATCGGCGCCGTGGTGGCGCACCGGGCGTCGCTCTCCGGGGCCGAGGGGGGGTGCCAGGC
>CAZHAG010000238.1:0-2867 GCA_964529705.1 uncultured Gemmatimonas sp.
GAGCGCGCCGTCGCGCTCGGGCTCACCGCACTCGCACTCACGGACCACGACGACGTCGGGGGCGCGGTGCGCTTCGCGACCGCCGCGCGCACGGCCGGACTCCCCGGCCTGCTCGGCGCGGAACTCACGGTGGACGTGCCGCTCCCCGCCGGGATGAGCGCCACCGCCGCGCACGCGCTCCCCGCGCGCGTCACGGCGGCGGACGGCACCTCGCGCCTCCGCACGCACCTCGTCTGCCTCGCCGAGTCGCGCGAGGGGTGGGGGAGCCTCTGCACGCTGATCACGCGCGCACGGCTCGACCATCCGCGCGGCGAGCCGCGGGTGACGCTCGAGCAGCTCGCGGAGAACGCGCGCGGGCTCTTCGCGCTCACCGGATGCCCGCGCGGGTGGGTGCCGCAGCTCCTCGCGCTCGGCGGGCCGCACGCGATGGGCGGCGCAGGCGCCACGCTCACCCGCACCGAGGCCGCGCGGCTGGCGCGCGACGCCGCGGGCACCCTCGCCGGGATCTTCGACCGCCGCCTCGCCATCGAGTGCTGGGACCACGCGCTCCCCGAGGAGCGCGCGCTCGTCGCGGAGCTGATCCCGCTCGCCCGCTCGCTCGACCTTCCCTGGGTGGTCACGAACGACGTGCACTACGCCCTCCCCCGCGGCCGGATCGCGCACGACGTGCTCTGCGCACTCCGCCATGGCGCGACGCTCGACCAGATGGGGACGAGGCTGCGCCCGAACGGCGAGTGGTACCTGAAGGGCGCGGCGCAGCTCGCCGCGCGCTGGGCGGGGCACGAGGAGGGGCTCGCCGCGACACTCGCGGTCGCCGAGCGCTGTGCCTTCCGGCTCGAGGCGCTCAAGCCGACGCTCCCGCGCTTCCCGCTCCCCGGCGGGGTCGGCGAGGACGAGTACCTCGAGCGGCTCGTCGAGGCCGGCGCGCAGGAGCGCTGGGGATGGCGCCGCACCGCGAAGCACGACCGGCAGATCGCGCACGAGCTCACGCTCATCGCGAAGCTGGGGCTCTCGGGGTACTTCCTGATCGTCTGGGACATCGTGCGCTTCGCGCGTCGCGAGGGGATCCTCTGCCAGGGGCGCGGTTCGGCGGCCAACAGTGCGGTCTGCTACTGCCTCGGCATCACGGCGGTGGACCCGATCAAGCTCGAGCTGCTCTTCGAGCGCTTCCTGAGCGAGGAGCGCGCCGAGGCGCCGGACATCGACATCGACTTCGCGCACCGCGAGCGGGAGCGGGTGCTGCAGTACGTGTACGCGCGCTACGGCCGCGAGCACGCGGCGATGGTGTGCGAGCACATCACCTGGCGCGGGCGGAGCGCCGTGCGCGACGCGGCGCGCGTGCTCGGGTTCTCGCCGGAGCAGGCGGGGGTGCTGGCGGCGTTCAGCGACCGGTTCAGTGCGAAGAGCACGGCGGCAGCGCTGCGGGTCGGGTCGCCGGACACCGCGGACCCCTTCGCCCCCGAGCGCGCCGACGCGATGGGCCCCGCGAACTACTCCAAGCGCGCGCTGCGCGACGCACCGCAGCAGGTGGAAGCCAAGGCGCAGAAGGCCGGTGCGCGCGCGGTGGCGGACGTCGCACCCGCGACGCTGCTCGACGCCGTCTCGAGCGACCTGATCGTCGGCACGCACGCGAGCACGCTGATCAAGGAGGCGCGCGCCGAGCACCGGAAGGTGCGGGCACTGCGGAGCGACGCGCCCGCGCGAACAGGCGAGGAGAGGAAGGAAAGGAAGGAGCCGGCGGGAGGGCCGGGTGCGGGATCCCCAGCAGCGAAGCGGCCGCAGGACCGCGAAGCGGTCCGAGAGCTTCGCGAAGGGGGATCCCGCGCCCGGCCCGACCCGGACGAAGACTCATTGCTGAGACGCGCGAACCTCGACCCGAACGACCCGAGAGTCCAGCGCCTCGCCGACATCGTCGAGGGCCTGGACGCCGCGCCACGCCACCGCGGCATCCACGTCGGCGGCTTCGTCCTCACCGAGGAGCCGCTCCGCACCGTCGTCCCCATCGAACCCGCGAGCATGGAGGACCGCACCGTCATCCAGTGGGAGAAGGACGACTTGGACCCCGTCGGCCTCGTGAAGATCGACCTCCTCGGCCTCGGGATGCTCACCGTGCTGCAGGACTGCCTCGCCTACCTCCGCACCACGCGCGGCCTCACGATCGACCTCGGCCAGCTCGACTGCGCCGACCAGGCCGTCTACGACGACCTCTGCCGCGCCGACACCGTCGGCGTCTTCCAGGTGGAGAGCCGCGCGCAGATGAACACCCTCCCGCGCCTCAAGCCGCGCTGTTTCTACGACCTCGTCGTCGAGGTCGCGCTCATCCGGCCGGGACCGATCCAGGGGGACATGGTGCATCCCTACCTGCGGCGGCGCGCCGGCACCGAGGAGGTCACCTATCCGCACCCCTCGCTCGAGCCGATCCTCAAGCGCACGCTCGGCGTGCCCCTCTTCCAGGAGCAGGGGATGCAGGTGGCGATCGCGGCGGCGGGGTTCACGCCGGGCGAGTCGGACCTCCTGCGCAAGGCGATGGGGCACAAGCGGAGCCGCGAGCGGATGGCCGACATCTGCGAGAAGATGATCCGCGGGATGGAGGCGAACGGGATCGACCCCGACATCGCGCGCCGGATCTACAACCAGATCAACGCCTTCGCGGACTACGGCTTCCCCGAGAGCCACGCCGCGAGCTTCGCGCTCATCGTGTATGCGAGCGCGTACCTCCGGCACTACTACGCCCCCGAGTTCCTCTGCGCGATGCTCAACGCCCAGCCGATGGGGTTCTACGCGCCGGGCACGCTGATCGAGGACGCCAAGCGGCACGGCGTGAAGGTGCTCCCGGTGGACGTGACGCGGAGCCGCTGGGACCACAC
>CAZHAG010000239.1:0-2846 GCA_964529705.1 uncultured Gemmatimonas sp.
GGGTCCTCGAGGACCCCGCCCTCGTGCGAGATGTGCCAGATGTTCCGGTCGCGCGAATAGATCTTCGTGGTCGTCGCGGCCACGGGGACGTTCTTCTCCGCGGCGTAGGCGAGCGCGTCCTCGCGGGAGCGGATGTCCCACATCCGCCAGGGCGCGATCACCGGGAGGTGCGGCGCCATCGCCATGTAGGTCAGCTCGAAGCGGACCTGGTCATTCCCCTTGCCGGTGCAGCCATGTGCCAAGGCGTCGGCGCCGATCTCGAGGGCGACCTCGACCTGCCGCTTGGCGATGATCGGGCGCGCCATCGAGGTGCCGAGGAGGTACTTGCGCCCGTAGATCGCGCCGGCGCGGAGGGTGGGGAAGATGTAGTCGCGCACGAACTCCTCGCGGAGGTCGGCGATGTGGCATTCGGCGGCGCCGGAGGCGAGCGCCTTCTCACGCACTCCCTCGAGCTCATCCCCTTGGCCGATGTCGGCGGCGACGCAGACGACGCGCGCGTCGTAGTGCTCGCGCAGCCAGGGAACGATGATCGAGGTGTCGAGACCGCCCGAGTAGGCGAGGACGATGGTCTTCATGACAGGGACGTCGGAGGCTGAGCGATGGTCGGATGGACTTCAGCGAAGCTACGGAACAGCGAGAACTTAGCCGCATAAGTATGCGAAACCAAGCCATCGAGCACTGATGTGGGTCATCCAGGGCGGCGGCCCAGGGCGGAGAGGCGTCGGGCGACGCGTTCGCGGGCGCCCTCGCTGCGGCAGATCATCAGGATGGTGTCATCGCCGGCGATGGTGCCGAGCACGTCGGCGCTCGACTCGCGGTCGATGGCGGAGGCGACGGTCTGTGCGCCCCCGACGACGGTCTTCAGGACTATCATGTGGCTGACGCCTTCGAGGCGCACGAAGAGCTGCGGGAGGATCGCCGCAAGCGGGGCGCGCGTGGCGTCCTCTCCCCCGGAGTCGCTGACGACGTACCGGACGCCCTGCCCGGTGGGGACGCGCGCGATGCGCAGGTCACGCAGGTCGCGCGAGAGCGTGGACTGGGTGACCTCCCATCCGTGCTTGGCGAGCAGCTGCCGGAGGTCCTCCTGGCTCCCGATCTCGCGGGTGGAGATCAGTTCGAGGATGGCGTGCTGGCGGTCGCGTTTGCTGGCCGTCACTGGGGGGTCTCCGGGTTGCCAGAGTCTAGCACGGCCCGGGGGGCCGGGCCAAGGAACTCGTTGACATGGGGGCTTGGCATTAGTATGCATTAATCGTGCATAAGATTCCAGTCGGCGTCCTCGGCGCCTCCGGTTACGCCGGCCGAGAACTCTGCGCGCTCATCCAGCGCCATCCGTCGCTCACGCTCGCCTTCGCCACCGCCAACTCCCAGCGCGGCGAGACGGTGGACCTCGCGCTCGGCGGCCGCGTGACCTTCAGCGCCACCGAGGATGCGGCGCTCGACCAGGCGGCACTCGTCTTCTCGGCGCTGCCGCATGGCGCGAGCGCCGAGTGGGTCGCGCGCACGCGCGCGGCAGGGGTGAAGGTCGTCGACCTCTCCGCGGACCACCGGATCGGGAACGGCGCGAGTGAGGGCGTGCCCTACGGGCTGACGGAGTTGCGCCGCGACCAGGTGCGCGGCGCCGACTGTGTCGCGAACCCCGGGTGCTATCCGACGGCGATCCTGATCGGACTCCTCCCCCTGCTGGAGCGCGGGCTCGTGCTCCCCGGGGGGCGGATCGACGTGAGCGCGGCGAGCGGCGTGACCGGCGCCGGGCTCTCGCCCCGCCTCGACCTGCTGTACGGGGAGGTCACGGAGAACTTCCGCGCGTACGGGGCGGGGAACTCGCACCGGCACCTCAAGGAGATGCGCGCGCTGGTGGCCGAGCTCTCGGTGGATGCGGACTTGCAGTTCACCCCCCATCTTCTCCCGATCGCGCGTGGGATCCTCGCGACGATGACGGTGCCGCTCGCCGCATCGCTGCCCGACCCGCTCGCGCCTTGGCACGAGCGGTATCGCGGGGAGCGCTTCGTGGAAGTGGTGGAGGAACTCCCCGAGCTGCGGCACGTACAGCACCGCAACGTGGTGCGCGTCGCCGTGCGTATGGTGGAGGGCGTGCGTGCGCCGGCGCTGCAGGTGTTCAGCGCGATCGACAACCTGATGAAGGGGGCGGCCGGACAGGCGATGCAGAACGCGAACCTGATGCTGGGACTCGACGAATGGGTCGGGCTGCCGGCGTGACGCGCGGACGTCGCAGGACGGACCCGCCGCACGCGGCGGTGCGGGTGCGCGCGACCGAGTCGCCGCACGTGGCCACGCACGTGAACGCCGACGTCTTCATCCGCGTGGTGAAGATCGGAGGGCGCGTGCAGGGCGACCCGCAGCTCTTCGAGTCCGTGCGCGCGGGAGCGGCCGTGCCCGGCGCGCGGTTGATCATCGTGCACGGCGGCGGGGACGAGGTGAGCATGCTGCAGCGCCGGATGGGCGTGGACCCCACGTTCGTCAACGGGCGGCGCGTGACGCAGCCGAACGACCTCGATGCGGTGCGCATGGTGCTCTCGGGGACCGTGAACAAGCGACTCGTCGCACGCCTGCTCGCGGTGGGCGTGCGCGCGGTGGGGGTGAGTGGCGAGGATGGCGAGCTGCTCACGGCGCGCGTCACGGACCCCGCGCTCGGCCGCGTGGGGGGCGACGTCTTTGCCGACGCATCGCTGGTGGCTGACCTCCTGAATGGCGGGTGGCTGCCGGTGATCTCGCCGCTGGCGCGCGACCGCGACTCCGCCACGGGCGAGGGCTTGAACGTGAATGGCGACGATGCTGCCGCAGCGATCGCCGCCGGCCTCGGTGCCGACGAGCTGCTCTTCGTCGCC
>CAZHAG010000240.1:0-2824 GCA_964529705.1 uncultured Gemmatimonas sp.
CTCCCCGTGATGCCGTGCAGCAGGAAGGCGGCACCGGGCGCGCCGGCCAGGATCGAATCCCGTGCGGCGCGTTGCGCAGGTGTCGGTGTCACTGATGGCGGTGCACCGGCCGGGCGGTCCACGAAGGGATCGCGCGTGCGGGACTCCTCGTCGATCGTCGCATGCCCGCGCTTCACCAGACCGTTCACCACGGACGTCGAGCAACCGAGCTGCTTCACGAGGTGCGCGACCGGCGCTCTCCCGCCCAATTGTTCGAGGAGTTCGTAGAGCTGCCGCTGCTGCGGGGCACGCTTGAACGCCTCGTCGCGGGCGAGGAGGGTGGGCAGCTTCTCGGAGAGGACGAGGATCCGCTCCGACTTCCCCGCCGGGGCGGGGCGCGCCGCGACACCGAGCGCGGCGGGGAGCATCGTGCGGCAGACCAGCCCGATCGGCGCGACGTAGTACTCGGCCATCCACCGTGCGAGGGCGAGGAGGTCGGGCCCGAGCGCCGGGGACGGGTCCGGCACGTCGAGGATGGCCTTGGCCTTCGCGCTGCCGAGCGCGCGGCCGTCGCTCTCCCCCATGCAGACGCCGATCACGCGGCGGCTCTTCACCGGCACGACGACGCGGCTCCCCGCGACGAGCGGGTGCCGCGTGGTCTGCGAGACGGCGTATGTGAAGGTGCGGGGGAGCGGCAGCGGGAGGGCGATCTCCACCAGGCGCTCACGCCCCGCGCGGCCGTCCGGGGCGGCGGTGGTCACCCGGCCGGTCGTGAGGCGCGCGCGGGGGCCGCGGGCTCGCCGGTGGCGTCGAGCCACGCGTACAGCGCGTCGGCGAGGTCGTGGCCGCGCTGGTAGCGCGCCTCGGGGGCCTTCTCGAGGCACTTCATCGTGATCTCGGCGAGCCCCGCCGGGACGTTCGGCGCCACCTTCGAGACGGGCGTCGGGAGTTCGTGCACATGCTTGTAGCCGATCGCATAGCCGTCCGGACCGTCGAAGGGGGTCACGCCCACGAGGCACTCGTAGAGCATCACACCGGCGGCGTAGAGGTCGGCACGGCCGTCCACGAAGCGTCCCATCGCCTGCTCGGGCGCCATGTAGTGCGGCGTGCCCATCGCACGCCCTCCGGCGGTGAGGCGGCCGTGGAAATGCGCGGTCGCGATGCCGAAGTCCGTGAGCACGGCGTTCCCGTCGTCATCGAAGAGCACGTTGTCGGGCTTCACGTCGCGGTGCACGATCCCCTGGCGGGTCGCGTAGTCGAGCGCCGCGGCGACCTGCGCCGTGATCCGCGCCGCGCGCGCGTACTCGATGGTCCGTGTGGCCGAGAGGTCGTCGGCCAGGCACCCGCCGCCGATGAAGGGGAGCACGAGGTAGACGGCGTCATTCGTCTCCCCGAAATCGAGCGGAGCACAGATGAACGGGTGCAGCAGCCGGCTCGCCGCCTCGGCCTCGCGGCGGAAGCGCACGCGCATCTCCGCGTCGCGCGCGAGGTGGGCGTGGAGCACCTTCACGG
This sequence comes from uncultured Gemmatimonas sp., assembly GCA_964529705.1. Classification (GTDB taxonomy): domain Bacteria; phylum Gemmatimonadota; class Gemmatimonadetes; order Gemmatimonadales; family Gemmatimonadaceae; genus Pseudogemmatithrix. The sequence goes on from CAZHAG010000240.1 coordinate 1,492, forward strand.
CGAGCGGTCGCTTGAGCGTGTGGTGGCGCGCCTCGTAGACGTCGGCCATCCCGCCGCTCCCCACGCGCCGCACGATCCGGTAGCGGAACCCGGTGGCCTGCCGCAGCGACGTGACCAGGTGGTCCGGTGCGTCGACCGCGGAGCTCAGCTCGGGGAGCACGGCGTTGCACTGCCCGCAGGCGCGGACGGCGCTCCGATTCCAGGTGCCGCAGTCAGGGCAGAACACGGGGGGAATCTACAGCCAACCGCGACGCCGCAGCACCCAGATCAGCGAGACCCCGAGCCCGAGCTGCGCGGCGAGCATCACCCAGAACCCGTGCGGCCAGTCCGAGAGTGGCACGTCACGGAAGTTCATCCCCCACATCCCACTCACCACCACGAAGGGCACGCTCAGCGTCGCCACCACGGTCAGGCCCTTGGTGACGAGCCCCATGCGGTTCGAGATCTGCGTGAGGTACGAGTCCATCGTGCTGGAGAGCAGGTCGCGGTAGGTGTCGAGCGACTCGTTCAGCCGGATCACGTGGTCGTAGACGTCGCGGTAGTAGAGCTGCGTCTCCGGAGGGATGAAGGGGTTCGGCCGGCTTTGCAGCACGTTGAACACCTCGCGCATGGGCGAGAGGTGGCGGCGCAGGCCGAGCACGAGGCGCTTCACGCTGAAGATGTCGCGCAGCGCGTCCTGCTCGAAGCTCACGAAGACCCGCTCCTCGAGCCCGTCCACGAAGTCGTCCACCTGCTCGACGATCGGGAAGTAGGCGTCCACCGTCGCATCGAGGATCTGGTGTGCGAGGCGCCCCGCCCCGCGCTCGAGCAGCTCGGCCGAGCGCCCGAGGCGGTCCATGGTCGCCTCCACGCCGGGCGCGTGCGGCCCGTGCACGGTGACCACGAAATTCCGCCCGATGAAGCACCAGAGGTTGAACGTCTCGATGTCGTACGGGTCGTCGGTCTCCGACATGAAGCGCACGGCGCGCACCACGACGATCCCGTAGGTCGGGTACTCCTCGTACTTCACGCGCCCGTCCGGCGAGAGCGTGTCCTCCACGCTCAGCGGGTGGAACTGGAACACCTTCTCCAGCAGCGCGTGCTGGTGCCGGCTGTCGACGTCGATGTCCACCCAGAGCACGCCGTCCGTGCCCTGCACGATGGCCGCGAACTCCCGCGGATCGAGGTCGCGGCGCACCGCACCGGCGGCGTCCCGGTACCAGGAGCGCGGCCGGCTCTCGTCGATGATGGCCTTGCGCTCCTCGCTGTCCCGGATCCGGAGGGTCTTGCTCTTCCGCTTCGCCATGCGGAGAAGCTACCGCAGCGTTTCCAAGTGTGCGATGACGGCCTCGCC
>CAZHAG010000241.1:0-2813 GCA_964529705.1 uncultured Gemmatimonas sp.
CCGAGAGCCGGTGGCCGAGGATCAGCCGGTCGTCGCCGAGCCGGAGGAGGAACTCGACGAGGGGCTCGCCGAAGGGCGCGCGCCGCGGTCCCGCGACGGCAAAGTCACCGGCCCTGGCGAACCCGGCGCCGACACCGCCGGCCTCGCCCTCGCGGCCGTCGTCGTCCTCGTCCGCGCGCGCGACGCGTGCACCGCCCGCCGGCCTGGCGGTCAAAAGACGCGCACTCCCTGCGGCACCTTGTAGAACTGCGGGTGACGGTAGGCCTTGTCGTTCCCCGGGTCGAAGAAGGGGCCGGCGTCGCCGGGCGCGGAGGCGACGATCGCGCTGCTCGGGACCACCCAGAGGTTCACCGCCTCGCCGCGGCGCGCGTACACGTCGCGCGCGTTCTGCATCGCGTGCTCGGCGTCGGTGGCGTGGAGGCTCCCGGCGTGCTCGAAGGGCTTCCCCTGGTCCCCCTGGGTGAAGACCTCCCAGAGCGGCCACGAGGCCTCGGAGGCGGCTCCATCGGTGGCGGCCGCGCGCTGCGTCGCCCCCTTCGCCTTGCCCGCCATCAGGCCGCCTCCGTCCGGCGCTTCTGCTTCGCGGCGTGCGCGAGCGCGGCCTCCCGCACCCAGGCGCCTTCGTCGTGCGCGGCGTTCCGCGCGGCGAGCCGCTCCTTGTTGCACGGCCCGTTCCCGCCGACGACCTCCCAGAACTCGTCCCAGTCGATCTCCCCGAAGTCCCAGTTCTTGGTCTCGGGGTTGTAGGTGAGGTCGGGGTCGGGCAGCGTGACGCCGATCGCCTGCGCCTGCGGCACCGTGAGGTTCACGAAGCGCTGGCGGAGCTCGTCATTCGTCTTCCGCTTGACGCGCCACTTGAGGAGCTCAGCGGAGTTCGGCGAGTCCTTGTCGCTCGGGCCGAACATCATGAGGGAGGGCCACCAGAAGCGGTCGATCGCGTCCTGCAGCATCGCGCGCTGCGAGGGCGTGCCGCGCGCGAGCGTGGCGCAGATCTCGTAGCCCTGCCGCTTGTGGAAGTTCTCCTCCTTGCAGATGCGCACCATCGCCCTCGCATAGGGGCCGTAGGAGGCCTTGGCGAGGACCGTCTGGTTCACGATCGCGGCGCCGTCCACGAACCACCCGATCACGCCCATGTCGGCCCAGGAGAGGGTCGGGTAGTTGAAGATGCTGGAGTACTTGGCCGTGCCGTCGTGCAGCTGGGCGACGAGGTCGTCGCGCTCGACGCCGAGGGTCTCGGTGCCGCAGTAGATGTAGAGGCCGTGCCCCGCCTCGTCCTGCACCTTGGCGATGAGCGAGAGCTTCCGGCGGAGGCTCGGCGCGCGGGTGATCCAGTTCCCTTCCGGCAGCATCCCCACGATCTCGGAGTGCGCGTGCTGCGCCATCATCCGGGTGAGCTGCTTGCGGTAGCGCTCGGGCATCCAGTCCTTGGGCTCGATGCTCTCGCCGGACGCGATGCGGGCCTCGAAGGCGGCGACCAGCGCCGGATCGTCGGCCGGGGGCGGGGACTTCTTCGTGGTGGCCATGGCGTGGAATCTAATGGAATGGCGGTATCTTAGGGCATGACGAAAGCCAGCGGCAGGACCGCCTCCGACCCCGGTGTCGTACCCGACGGCACGGTCACCGTTTCCATCGCCGACGGGGTCGGCACGGTGGAGTTCGCGCACCCCAAGGGGAACTCGCTCCCCGCCCAACTCCTCGACCTGCTCGCGCGCGAGATCACGGCTGTCGGGGAGAATCCTGACGCGCGGGTGATCGTGCTTCGGAGCTCGGGCACCGGCGCCTTCTGCGCGGGAGCGTCGTTCGACGAGTTCACGGCGCTCGCCGATGCCGCGGCTGGGAAGGAGTTCTTCCTCGGCTTCTCGCGCGTGATCATGGCGATGGTGCGCGCGCCCAAGTTCGTGCTCACGCGGGTGCACGGGAAGGCGGCTGGGGGCGCGATCGGCGTCATCGCGGCGAGCGACTATTCGATCGCCGTGCGCGACGCCGCGGTGAAGCTGAGCGAGCTGCAGGTGGGGATCGGCCCGTTCGTGGTGGGTGTGGTGATCGAGCGGAAGCTCGGGCTCGCCCCCTTCCAGGCGCTCGGTGTGCATGCCGACTGGCACGACGCCGCCTGGTGCGAGCGCCACGGCCTATACTCGATGGTGTGTGACGACGTCGCGGCGCTGGACGCGGCGGTCGCTGCGCACGCCAAGCGGCTCGCCGCCTCCAACCCGGAGGCGATGCGCGAGATGAAGCGCATCTATTGGGAGGGTTCGGAGCGGTGGGAGGCGGCGATGGACCAGCGCGCGGCGATGAGTGGCCGCATGGTGCTCTCCGACTTCACGCGCAAGGCACTCGAGAAGTTCCGCGCTCGCTGACGCCGCCGGGCGCTCCTTGCCGAGTGGGGCCCCGGCGTCCAACTTCGGGGCGCGAACGACCAGAGTAGCGCTTCCTGCCGTGCCCAAGACCTTACGGGAGAGTGTGAATGGCTCACGCGCCCCTGCCCATCGCTCCGCGCGGGTTCGGCGAGACGATGCGCACCGACGCTTGGTGGATCCAACCGCTCGTCGTCTTCCTGCTCCTCAGCACCTTCATCGTCTACTCCACCTGGGCCGCGTTCCAGAACGCGCACTACGCCTGGGGTCCCTACCTCTCCCCGTTCTACTCGCCTGAGCTCTTCGGCGACTCGCCGCACGCCTGGTTCGGGCCGAAGCCCGGATGGTGGCCGGCGATCCTCCCCTTCTCGCCCGCCTTCCTGATCCTCTGGGCGCCGGGCGGGTTCCGCTTCACCTGCTACTACTACCGCGGCGCCTACTACAAGGCGTTCTGGGCCG
>CAZHAG010000242.1:0-2778 GCA_964529705.1 uncultured Gemmatimonas sp.
GGGAAGAGTTCGGCGTCCTCGATAGCCTCGTTGAAGTCGTTCCCCTTGGCGGAGCTCTGGTCGGCGTAGTGGAGGATCTCGGCCTCGAGCGTCATCGGGCGGACGGCCGCCCCGTACTCGGGGATCCCGTGGTGCGACTGGATGAAATGGTGGAGCTCCAGGCGCTGCGCCTCGCTCACCGTCCCCTCCGGCAGGGTGCGGAGTCGCTCGTCCAGCATCAGGGAGCCGAGCACGATGTGGCCGAGGAGCTGGCCGGACTGCGTGTACTCGAAGCCGGCGAGCTCCACGGCGTAGGCCTCGACCTTGCCGATGTCGTGGAGCAGCGCGCCGGCCGTGACCAGCGCGACGTCGCCGCGCATGGTCTGCACGGAGGTGCGGGCGATGTTCGCCACCTCACAACTGTGCAGCAGGAGCCCGCCGACCTGGGCGTGGTGCCCACGCGTGGCGCCCGGCGTGCGCGCGAAGCGCTCGCGGAAGGAGTCGTCAGCGAAGAAGAGGTCCACCACGCGCTTGAGCGTGCCCTTCATCTCGGTGCGCCATGCATCCACGCGCGCCCAGAGCTCGTCGATGCTCACGCTCACGCGCGGGAGGAACTCGTCGAGGTTGCCGGCCGAGGCGGCGACCACGCGGGGGGGCGCGGTGAGCTTGAGTTGTCGCGCGCCCTTGTACGTGTCCATCTGGCCGATCACCTGCACGATCTGTCCGGGGCGCACGCCCTCGATCACCGGCACATGCTCCTTCCAGACATTCACGGAGAGCACGCCGGTGGCGTTGCCGAGCTTGAGGATGACGAAGGGATCGCCCGTCTTGGTGGTCTTGTCGTCGCGCTCGCGCACGAGCAGCTCATGCTGCACGCGGTCGCCGGGGACGAGCTTGGGGATGTCGAGCGGAGGCATCAGGGTACCGGTGGTGCGACGCGCGCGGTGAGCACGAGCCAGGACTGGGGCGGATGGCGGAACTCGTCGAGGAGTCCACGCGCGATATCCGGCGGGAACGCCGCGAGTTCAGGGAAGGCGGTCGGGTCGCGGGAGGCGATCTCGAGACGCTCCACATCATGCGTGTCGCGGAAGCGCTGCGCCAACCGCTCGGTCACGCCGGGGCGCGCGAAATCGTGCGTCTCGACCAGGAGGTCACTGTGCCGGAGGGCGGGGGCGGCCTTCGGATCGAGCAGATCGTCCTCGAATCCCTCGCAATCCACCACGCAGAGCGCCGTCGCGCGATCTCGCGCGGGCAACCCCGCGGCGGCGGCGCCCGGCCGCACGAGCGACCCCGCAGCGACCGCGACGTGAGGCTGCAGCACTGCGTCGAGTGCCGTCGCGTCGAGCAGCGGCACGAGCCGACACCGCGCATCGACGCCGTTCCGCCGCGCGGTATCGCGGCACGCGCGCTGCGCGAGCGGGTCGGGGTCCACGGCCCACGCCTCCGCCTGCGGCAGCCGCCGCGCGAGCCCGACCGCGTAATATCCGTCCCCCGACCCGATGTTCACCACGCAGGCCGGCGCACGCGCCACGAGGCGCTCCACCGCGGCGTGCAGCTCGGACTCATAGGCGCCGAGGAGCTTGGCGGCGTGCACCGCGTCGCCGCGACGGCGCGGGTATTCCGTCCCCGCGAACGGTCCGCGCGCCACGCGCGCGCCGAGTCGATCGGAGAGCGCACGGATCGGCGCGGTGAGCCCACGGTCCGCGAGGAGCCGCTCGGCCTGTCCGCGGGTGCGCCAGACGAGCAGTGCACGGCCCGGCGCGCCGAGGTGCGAGCCGAGCAGCCGTCGCAACGCCTCGCGCGCCACGGCCGGTCAGCTCTCGAAGACGATGTCGCCGTCGGCCTCGATGCCGATCTCGCTCTGGTAGTCGCACACACCGCACACCTTCACGGCGATCCAGACGGCGCCGAGCTCCTTCTCGATTGCGGGAGAGGCGGGCTTCACCGAGAGCTTCCGGTAGGTGTATTCCTGGCAGTGCGAGCAGGCGTGCGCCTTGGCGATCCGCTCCGCCCGCTCGCGCGATATCGCGGTCACTACTTCTCTCCGGGCTTCCCGAGGTGCCCGCCGATGCGCGCCGGGCGCTCCTCCGCAGCCGAGGCCGCCGCTCCGGTCACGCCCTTGAGCATCTCCTTCATCCCGCCGATCGCGCCGAGCACGCCGGTGGCCTCGCTCGGGAGGAAGATCGTGGTGCCCTTGCCCTGGGCGATCTGCGGGAGCGCGTCGATGTAGCGGAGGCCGAGCAGGTAGGTCGACACCTCGCCCGGCGGGAGGGCGGCGGTGATGCGCTTGACCGCCTCGGCCTCGGCGTCCGCCATCGCGAGGCGTGCCTGGGCGAGCCCCTCGGCGCGGAGGATCGCCGCGCCCTTCTCGCCCTCGGCCTTCCGGATCTGCGCCTCCTTCTGGCCCTCGGACTCGAGGATCGCCGCACGCTTGGACGCCTCGGCGTTGGTGACCGCCGCGCGGCGCTCGCGCTCGGCGCGCATCTGCAGTTCCATCGACTGCTGGATGTCGCGCGGGGGTTCGATGCTCTGCAGCTCCACGCGCGTGACGTCGACGCCCCAGCCGATGGAGGCCTCCTCGATCACCTCGCGCATCTTGCGGTTGATCATGTCGCGCGAGGCGAGCGTCTGGTCGAGCTCGATGTCGCCGACGATGTTGCGGAGCGTGGTGCGGGTGAGCGTCTCGAGCGCGTACGGGAGGTTCTGCACCGAGTAGGTGGCCTTCTGCGGGTCGGCCACGCGGTAGTAGAGCACCGCGTCGATGTCGATGGTGACGTTGTCCTTCGTGATGACCGGCTG
>CAZHAG010000243.1:0-2764 GCA_964529705.1 uncultured Gemmatimonas sp.
CGCGCGAGCGCCTCGAGCTCCGGCGTGAAGTGGATGCGGAAGTGCTCGGTGCCGATGGTGCGCCAGGGGAGGTCGGGGCGCACCTGCGCGCCGGCGTCGCGCGCGAGGGACGCGAGCGACGCGAGGGCGAGCGTCGCGGCGCACACCATGCCAAGGACCGGCCCGAGGCCGCACGCACTCCTGATCCGCATCCGCATCGCGGAAAGTCTACCGCCCATCGCCCCCTCCTGCATCCCGCGGTTCGCTGCCGCCTGCCACGCGGCGCGAGATGCGCCCGCGCCTCCCGTCATACCCTCAGTGGGCGTATATTCGCGCAGCCCCTCCCCGAACCCCGAATCGCCTTGATCAATTGCGCGTTCTGTGGTTGCGCGAACGACCCCGCCTCGAAGTTCTGCGTGGACTGCGGGAAGCCCGTGGCCGGCTCTCCCAGCCGCGCGGGTGCCGCGATGGACGACACGGTGGGCGGGATGCGCCACATGGACTCGGTCGCGAAGTTCGGCGTGCCCGCCACGCGCGTCTCCTCGAAGACCGGCTCGAACGCGCCCGACGCCGCGGCGCCGGAGGCCCCACGGATGCCCAAAGGCAAGGCGCCCTGCCGCTACTGCCAGACGCCGATCGACCCCTCGCTCCCCTTCTGCCCCAAGTGCGGCGGGCGCGTCGCGCTCGGCGACCCGGCGCCGCAGACCTCGCACGCACTCTGCGGGTCCTGCGGCAACCCGGTCACGCCGGGCACCGATGTGTTCTGCGCCCGCTGCGGCGCGCGCGTGGCGATGACCGCCGCCCCACCGACACCCGCAGCCGGTACCGCGGTGTTCAGCGCGGCGGCCTCGGCGAGCGGACCCAAGATCGCGATCCTCGACGTCACGGGCGCGGTCACGCGCACCGAGACACTCTCGGGGCCGGAGGTGACGGTGGGGCGGGCCGACGGAGAGCTCCGCTTCCCCGACGACGCGTACATGAGCCCCGTGCACGCGCAGCTCTCGCTCCGCGACGGCCAGCTCTTCGTGCGCGACCTGGGGAGCCGCAACGGCACCAGGCTCTTCACCCACGCGCCCAACAACCAGCAGGACGGGGTCACCGTGCGGGGGGGGGGGGGGGTCCTGCGCTTCCGGCGGCTCGGCTATCCCGGCCCCCATCCGCCGGAGGCTGATGCCACGAGGCGCCTCGGATCGTCCACTCCGAGCGCGGACATCGCGGTGATGCAGCAGCTCCGGGCCGACTCGAGCGCCCGGGACTCCTGCCATCTCTCGCCCGCGCGCACGGTGGTGATCGGGCGCACGGAAGGCGACTGGCTCTTCCCCTACGATAAGACGATGAGCGGGCGGCACGCCGAGATCCGGAGCGAGGACCTCGAGTTCATCGTGATCGACCTCGGGAGCCGGAACGGGATCGCCATCGCCGTGCGCGGCGAGCGGCGCGTGAAGCCGGGACAGCGGGTGCTGATCGGCGACCAGACCCTGCGAGTGGAGAGTGTGTGAGCGACCAGAAGCTCTGTCCGACCTGCGGCACCGAATATCCGCTGAGCGAGCGATTCTGTCCGCGTGACGGCACGGCGCTCCGCTCGGCGAACGCGCAGGCGGACCTCCTCGGCTCGATCATCGCCGACCGCTACCACATCCTGAAGAAGCTGGGCGAGGGGGGGATGGGCACCGTCTACCTCGCCGAGCACGTCAAGATGGGGCGCAAGAGCGCCCTCAAGGTGATGAACCCGGGGATGAACACCGACCCGGACGCGATCGCCCGGTTCAACCGCGAGGCGTCGAACGCGTCGCGGCTGAGCCACCCGAACATCTGCGGCATCTACGACTTCGGCGAGACGCCGGAGGGGATGATCTACCTCGCGATGGAGTTCATCGAGGGGTCGTCGCTCACCTCGCTGATCGAGAAGGCGGGGGCGCTCCCGGCGCCGCGCGCGGCGAGCATCGTGCACCAGACGGCGGACGCGCTCCAGGTGGCGCACGACGCGGGGATCGTGCACCGCGACCTGAAGCCCGACAACATCATGGTCGCGAAGAACCGCGACGGCTCCGATCTCGTGAAGGTGGTGGACTTCGGGATCGCCAAGGCGAGCTCGAGCGACGCGCAGAAGGTGACCAAGACCGGGCTCGTGGTGGGCACGCCCGAGTACATGAGCCCCGAGCAGCTCGCGGGGGACAAGCTCGACGGGCGCTCCGACATCTACTCGCTGGGGCTCGTGGCATTCAACGCGCTCACGGGCGGGCTCCCCTTCCCCGCGGAGACGGCGCAGGAGGCGATGATCATGCGCCTCACCGACCGGCCCAAGACGCTCGCCGAGGTGCGCCCCGAGGTGGCCTGGCCGGCGGCCGTGCAGGCGACGATGGACAAGGCGCTCGCGCGCGACGCCGACGAGCGGTACGCGAGCGCGGCGCAGTTCGGGCGCGACCTGGCGGCGGCGATCGCCGACATGCCGGTGACGGCGGCGGCCGAGGCGGGGACGATGGTGATCGGCGCGCAGGGGAACACGCGCGCGGCCGGGGGCGCGACGACGCCGATGCCGGCGACGCGCGTGAGCCGGAACAGTGCCGCTACGATTGCGATGGAGGCGAAGACGCCCAGGCAGCCGGCGGCCGCCGCGCCGCGGGCGGTCGCGCCGAAGAAGAGCGCGATGCCCGCCGTGTTCGGCGGCGTGGGCGGGATCGCGGCGATCACCTTCGTGGTGTTCAAGTTCGTGCTGCCGACCTTCCAGGCGCCGACACCGACGACCAATCCCGCCGGTACGGACACGAGCGGGGCGCAGGTGCAG
>CAZHAG010000244.1:0-2754 GCA_964529705.1 uncultured Gemmatimonas sp.
CGCCGGACGAGCCCCCGCCCACGTCGCGCAGCACCGCCTCGAGGTCGAGCGTGCGGTCGAGCAGCGCGAAGCGCACCAGCAGCGTCTCGAAGAGGAGCTGCTGCTGCCCGCTCCGCCGGAGGTGCGGCTCCACCTCCACCACCAGGTTGAGCATGCGGAGCAGGTCGCCCGCGGAGAAGCGGTCGGCGCGCTTCGGCAGTTCCTCCTTGAGCCGTTCCGAGAGGTCGGGCAGCGTACCCCCCAGCACCACCGCGAGCTGCGCCCGCAGGAGCTCGGCGAAATCCGCGAGCAGCACGCCGAAGTCCACGCCATGGTCCGCCAGCCGGCCGACCACCGCGAACACATCCGCGGGCCGCCGCTCCGAGACGAGGTCGAGGAGCGCGAGGTGCTCGTCCTCGTGCACCAGCCCGAGCGCCTCGCGCACGCGCTCGGCCGTGAGGTCGCCACCGCCGAGCGAGAGCACCTGGTCCGTCAGGGAGAGCGCGTCGCGCATCGAGCCGTCGGCGGCGCGCGCGAGCATGCCGAGCGCGTCCGCCTTCGCGGTGAGACCCTCGGCCTTGAGGACCACGGCGAGCCGGTCGCGGACGTCCGCGGGGCCGATGCGCTTGAGGTCGAAGCGCTGCATGCGGGAGAGCACGGGCGCGGCGGCCTGCTGGATCTTCTGCGGTTCGGTGGTGGCGAAGACGAAGACGACGCGCGGCGGCGGCTCCTCGAGGATCTTCAGGAGGGCGTTCCACGCCTCGCGCGTGAGCATGTGCGCCTCGTCCACGATGTAGACCTTGTAGCGGTCCGCGCCGGAGGGGGCGTACATCGCGCGCTCGCGCAGGTCGCGGGCGTCGTCGACGCCGCGGTTGGACGCCGCGTCGATCTCCACCACGTCCAGGGAGGCCCCGCCGCTCCAGATCCGCTCGCAGGAGGGGCAGGCGCCGCAGGGCTCGCGGTCCTCGCGGCGCTGCTCGCAGTTGAGGGCCATGGCGAGCACGCGGGCGAGCGTGGTCTTGCCGGTGCCGCGGGGTCCGCAGAAGAGGTAGGCGTGGCCGAGCCGGTCGCCGGCGATCGCGTTCCGCAGGGTGTTCGCCACGTGCGACTGGACGGCGACATCGGCGAACCGGCGCGGACGGTACTTCCGGGCGAGCGCGAGGGACATGCCCGAAAGCTAGCCGAGGCGGCGCGTGGCCGGAAATGGATCGCGCGGGGAGCGCCGTGGCCGGCTGCTCTCCCGCGCGAATGTTCCAGGCCTGACGGAGCGACGATGGACACCACGTACCGTTGCTGCCTTTCGGCCCTGGCGGAGTTGGCGGGCCGAAGCCCTCCGGGACCTGGAACACCGGAAGGATAGCGGGTTCGCCGAGGCACATCAATCCGTCCGCCGGGTGACGGGCGGCACATTTCCTGCAACTCCGTCCTGGTTATTGTTCGAGAACCCGCCCTTCCCGCCCCACGCGAGGAGTCCCGATGAGCCGCCGCCTCGACCGCCGGAACCCCCTGCTCACGCTCGGAGACCTGGGCCAGAGTCCCTGGCTCGACTTCACCACGCGCGACCTGATCCGCTCCAAGCGGCTGCACCGGATGGCGGAGCAGGACGGCGTGCGCGGGCTCACGACCAACCCGACGATCTTCGAGAAGTCGATCGCGAGCGGGAGCATCTACGACGCGGACATCATCGCACTCGCGGAGGCGGGGTTCGCCGTGGACGAGATCCTCGAGCGCCTGATGGTGGCCGAGGTGCAGGAAGCGTGCGACGTCTTCGCGGCGCTCTACGAGTCGTCGATGGGGCAGCATGGCTTCGTCTCGCTCGAGGTCTCGCCCCTGCTCGCGCACGACGCCGCGAGCACGGTGCGCCATGCGCGGCACCTCTGGGAGGCGGTGGGTCGCAAGAACCTGATGGTGAAGATCCCGGGCACGAAGGCCGGGCTCGCCGCCGTGGAGCAGTGCCTCACGCTCGGCATCCACGTGAACGTCACGCTCCTCTTCTCCGTGCAGCGCTACCGCGAGGTGAGCGACGCCTATCTCGGCGCGCTCGGCGCCCGTCGCGTGTCGGGGCTGCCGCTCGACTGGCTCGGCTCCGTGGCGAGCTTCTTCGTGAGCCGCGTGGACACGCTGGTGGACGCCAAGCTCGACGCCATCGGCACGCCGGAGGCGAAGGCGCTGCGCGGCAAGGCCGCGATCGCCAACGCGGCCCTCGCCTACGAGGCGTACCTCGCGATGCTCGCCGGCCCGGTCTGGGCATCCTACGCGGCCGCCGGCGCCCGTGCGCAGCGGCCGCTCTGGGCGTCGACCAGCGTGAAGGATCCCGCGCGCGACCCGCTCGAGTACTGCGAGGCGCTGATCGCCCCCGAGACGGTGAACACCCTCCCGCCGGAGACGCTCGAGGCGTACCGGGAGAAGGGGGACCCCAAGGTGCGGCTCGACGCGCGCGCCATCGCGGAGGCGCACCGGACGGTCGCGGCGCTCGAGGGGCTCGGCATCTCGCTCGAGGCGGTGGCCGCCGAACTGGAGCAGGACGGCGTCCGGAAGTTCGTCGAGAGCTGGAAGTCGCTGCGGACGGTGCTGGAGCGGAAGGCGTCCGTGCTGGCGACGCGCGCCTGACGGAGGGCTAGCCCGCGAGCGCGGCGGCGACTACCTCGGCCGCGGTCGCGGCGGCCGCGTCGTCCACATCCAGGTGGAACACGCAGCGGATGCGCGTGTCGTTCCACGCGAGCACCAGCACGCCCGCCTTGCGCGCCTTCTCGATCACCTTGGACGCCGCCTGCC
>CAZHAG010000245.1:0-1200 GCA_964529705.1 uncultured Gemmatimonas sp.
CGCGAGCTGGTGATGAAGGAGCTCCGGCTCTTCTTCCGCGACACGACGCAGTGGTCGCAGCTAATCCTGCTGGCCGTGCTCGTGGTGGTCTACGTCTTCAACATCAAGTACCTGCCGCTGCGGGGCGAGGGGATCACCTTCTTCCTCGTGAACGTGGTGCCCTTCCTCAACCTCGTGCTGGCGGGCTTCGTGCTGGCGTCCATCGCCGCGCGCTTCATCTTCCCGGGCGTCTCGCTCGAGGGGCGCACGCTCTGGCTCCTCCGGTCGAGCCCGATGGAGGTGCGCGACCTGCTCTGGGCCAAGTTCTGGGTGGGGACGCTCCCGCTCCTGGTGCTCGCGCTCGCGATCGTCGGGGTGACGAACGTGCTGCTGGAGGTGAGCGACTTCATGTTCTTCGTCTCGGTGGCGAGCATCACGCTGCTCACCTTCGCGCTCTCGGGGCTCGCGATGGGGTTCGGCACGATGTTCCCGCAGTTCGAGACGGAGAACGCCGCGCAGATCCCGACCTCGTTCGGCGGCCTGCTCTACATGATGGCGTCGGTGGTCGTGATCGGCGGGGTGGTGATCCTTGAGGCGCGCCCCGTCTATGGCTACCTCTCGGCACGCGCGTTCGGCACGCCGGCGGACCCCACGGAGATGATCCTCGGATTCGGCTCGGCGGCCCTGCTCTGCGTGGCCGCCACCATCATCCCCATCCGGATCGCCCTCTCACGGCTCGAGGCAGTGGAACGATGACCCGCATCACCAGCGCGAACGAGACGGACATCCCGATGCTCGTCTCGCTCAACAACCGCTTCTCGGCGTCCGGGCTCACGCTGGCCCGCACACCGGAGTTCGCCGCGAACCACCTCGGCGACTATCGCGTGCTCCGCGACGCCACGGGGGGCGTGGTGGGGTGCGTGGCGCTCGACGAGTACTCCCCCTCGGTGGCCGAGGTGATCTCGCTCGCGGTGGAGCAGGACGCGCAGGGACTCGGGCATGGCCGCGCGCTGATCGCCGCGGCGGTGGAACTCGCACGCTCGCGCGGGTACATCGAGCTCTTCTCGGTGTCCTACTCGGACGACCTCTTCCTCTCGAGCGGGTTCGAGCGCGTGCCCCTGACCACGTATCCCGAGAAGATCTCGCGGTACGTGAAGGTCGACAAGACGGAGCTCGAGGTGGGCGAGAAGCACTGCTTCGCGCGGCGGCTCGCCTAGGGCG
>CAZHAG010000245.1:1300-2704 GCA_964529705.1 uncultured Gemmatimonas sp.
CCCATCATCAGCTGGATGAGCGCCGGCACGGCGCCGACCACCCAGATCACCGCTGCCGCCATCATCCCCTTCTCGCGCGGGATCTTCGCGACCACGGAGATGCCGATCCCGAGGAGGATCGTGATCCAGATGGTGATGAGGTCGATCCGGCCCACCACGCCGAGGAGGCCCGCCGAGGTCGTCGCCGGGTCCATGAAGCGCCCGACTCCGAGCGAGAGCTGGTAGCGACCGGTCATGCTGGAGGTGTCGAGCACCAGCCCCTGCACCGCGACCAACACGGATTCCACGACGCGCGGCAGGTAGGAGTACGCGGCGATCATGAGGCCCGCCTTGAACGCGATCGAGCCGCCGAAGAGCTTCGTCACCAGCCAGGTCGCGAAGCCCAGCGCGAGCACGATGAGCGGGATGAAGACGATCACGCCGACCGTCGCGCTCATCTCCATGATCCCGCGCATCCCCTCCATCTGGTCGGCGGTCATGTTGGGGTTCTGCGCCTGCGCGGTCGCCATCGCGCGATTGAACTCGGCGTCCATGATCCCCTGCAGGGGGCCGCGATTGGCGAAGTAGAGTACGCCGATCAGCAGGGTGAGCACGAGCGTCACGACCACGAACCCGGAGTCCGCGCGGCGCGCGAACACCTTGGACGGGCTCGTGAAGATGTCGATGAAGTCCTCGAGGAGGGACGCCTTCTCGGGTGTCGGCGTGGTGGGAGCGTCGACGATCTCGGGCACGGGGGTCTCCGAATTGGAAAGAGGGGCGGACGGTGCCACTAGTCTGCCCCTCCCTCCCCCCTACCGCAATGCTACGGGCGGCGAGGTCGCTCGCCGCGCGACCGGCCCGGACGCATCCCGCGGTCGCCGCGTCCGCCCTGCCGTGCCTCGCGCATCCCACGCAGACGCCCGCGCTCCTCCGCCTGCATCTCACGCACCTGCTGCCGCTGCGCGTCGGTCAGCACCCGCTGGGCGGCGGCGCGGGAGGTCGAGTCCCGGCGCCGCATCTGCTCCACCTGCGGGCGGAGAGACTCCATCCGTGCGCGCATCGCGGAGTCCGGCATGCCGCGACGCCGGTCGGCGCGCGCGCCGGGGGCCGGAGGCGTGCCCTGCCGTGAGGCGCGCACCGAGTCACCCATGGCGCGCATCCGGGACTCCATCTGGCGGCGCTCCACGTCGAGCGCGCGCTCGATCGAGTCGAGCTGCGCCACCTGACGCGGTGTCAGGTCCAGCGCGCGGCGCGCATCGAGCAGCGCGGTGACGTCCATCGGCGGGAGCTCGGCGCGCACGCCCGGAGCGCGCTGCGGCCCCTCGGGAGCCGGCCGACGGGGAGCCGTGCCTGGCTGCGCCAGCGCGTACGACGGCAGCGCGAGCACGAGTGCGCCGAGCACGATGGTGGAACGACGGATGGGGT
>CAZHAG010000246.1:0-2651 GCA_964529705.1 uncultured Gemmatimonas sp.
CCACCCGGCGCGTCGCGTCGCGCTCCGCGCTCGAGCGCAGCGCCTCGGCCGAGGCGCGGCTCGCGAGGATCTCGCGCACCACGAGCATCGCGTTCACGATCACGAGGCCCCCGAGCAGTGTCCCGGTGCCCGACGCCTGCCCCTCTCCCGCCATCCAGACCAGGACGAGGGCGAGCGCGGAGACGGCGATGATCGGGAGCGGACTGAACGGGATCCGTGGCCGCGTCGCGGCCTCGGACTCCGGGACATGGTCCTCGAGGAAGCGGATGGCCGCGTACACCACCATGAGGTTGGCGGCCACCGAGCTCACGACACTCCAGTTTCGCCCCGTGTAGCCCGCCGAGAGGAGCACCTGGAAGACGAAATCGACGATGACCGACACGGCGAGGGCACCGGCCAGCCAGAGGATCGCTGCCGGGCTCGGGAGACGCCGGCCGCGCTCCATCACGCGGTTGAGCAGCATGAGGGTCGCGAGCTGCGCCGTCGCGGTCGCGGTCGTCATGATGCGCAGCGGAGTGGAGTCCACCCGCGTCTGCGCCTCGACGGTGGCTTCGTACGCGATCAGGCTCCCGAACACGATCACGATCACCACCACGCCGAGCGAGTCGCGCAGGCGGTCCCCCGGTTGTTCGACGACCGGGAGCGACCAGAAGCCCAGGATGAGCAGCGGATAGAACTGGAAGAAGATCAGGTCCGCCCACGAGATGTAATCCAGGGGCGTGCCCCGGGCCTCCATCACGAGCCAGACGATCGAGCCGACCACCGAGGCGCCGAACGCCGCCGCGATGAAGCGGAGCGCCCGGCTGGTCCCGAGCGGAAGCGCCGCGCGCCGCGCCGCGGCGAGCAGGGCGAGCATCGACGCCAGCTGCAGCGGCAGGAATGCGCTCGCCTCGTAGAGTCGCCGGAGCGCGCCCTTCTCGTCGTAGACCGCCGAGAGCGCCGAGGCGGAGAAGACGACGCCATGAACGACGAGCAGCGCCAGCGCGACGCGCAGCGCCCTCGCGTGCGCGGAGGTGGGGGACACGGCGCCGTACATGCCCAAAGCTAGGACGCGGCGACGACCGCCGGAAGCGGCGTGAGCGCGACCGCAAGACTGGAAATGCCCGCGCCGGCTGGGCATCCTTCGCGGTATGCGACCTGCGTCACAGTCCCGCCGCCCATGATCTACGCCTTCGACGGGTTCATCCCCGTGGTCCACGAGAGCGCCTTCGTGCACCCGCAGGCCGCCGTGACCGGCAACGTCATCATCGGCCGGGACGTGTACGTGGGTCCCGGGGCCGCCATCCGCGGCGACTGGGGCGGGATCGTGATCGAGGACGGCTGCAACGTGCAGGAGAACTGCACTGTGCACATGTTCCCGGGCGTGACCGTGGTGCTCGAGAAGGGCGCCCACATCGGCCATGGCGCGATCATCCACGGCGCCCGCATCGGCGCCAACGCGCTGGTCGGGATGAACGCGGTGGTGATGGACAACGCCGTCATCGGCGAGGGGTGCATCATCGGCGCGCTCGCCTTCGTACCGGCGGAGACCGTGATCCCGGAACGGAGCGTCGCAGTCGGGAATCCGGCGCGCGTGGTGAAGGCGGTGACCGACGAGATGCTCGCGTGGAAGAGCGAGGGCACGGCGCTCTACCAGCAGCTCCCCGCCGCGATGCGCGAGGGGTGGCGCGCCGTGGAACCGCTCCGCGAGATCCCCGCCGACCGGCCGGCGCAGTCGGCCGTGCTCAAGACCTGGAAGGAGACGCGTTCGACATGACGAGACTGCAGAGCTACGCGATGGGGGAGTGGGTGACCGGGACGGGCAAGTCCACCGACCTCTTCCACGCGGTGACCGGCGAGCGGATCGGCGAGGCCTCCAGCGGCGGCCTCGACTTCAAGGCGATGGCCGCGTACGCGCGCACCGTCGGGGGCCCGAAGCTCCGCGCCCTCACCTTCCACGAGCGCGCGCTCCTCCTCAAGCAGGTGGCCAAGTACCTGCTGGAGCGGAAGGAGGAGTTCTACGCCCTCTCGGCGGCCACGGGCGCGACGCGCACCGACTCCTGGGTCGACATCGAGGGCGGGATCGGGACCTTCTTCGCCTACTCGAGCCGCGGCCGGCGCGAGTTCCCGAACGAGACGTACCACGTCGAGGGGCCCGCCGAGTCGCTGTCGAAGGGGGGCACCTTCGCCGGCCGGCACATCTGCGTGCCGCTCGAGGGCGTCGCCATCCAGATCAATGCCTTCAACTTCCCCTGCTGGGGGATGTTGGAGAAGCTCGCGCCCGCACTGCTCGCCGGCGTGCCCTGCATCGTGAAGCCCGCGACGGCCACGAGCTACCTCACCGAGGCGATGTTCCGTGCGATGGTCGAATCGCGGATCCTCCCCGAAGGTGCGATCCAGTTGATCTGCGGGAGCGCAGGGGACCTCCTCTCGCACGTCACCGAGCAGGATGCCGTGGCCTTCACCGGCTCCGCCGCCACGGGGCGGATGCTCAAGGAGGGGAAGGCGGTCGTCGAGAACTCCGTGCGCTTCAACATGGAGGCCGACTCGCTCAACTGCTCCATCCTCGGCGCCGACGCCGCGCCCGGCTCGGAGGAGTTCGACCTCTTCATCAAGGAGGTCGTGCGCGAGATGACGACCAAGGCGGGGCAGAAGTGCACCGCCATCCGGCG
>CAZHAG010000247.1:0-2638 GCA_964529705.1 uncultured Gemmatimonas sp.
TCCCAGATCGCCTCGCCGAAGATCACGATCGTGGCGCTGGTGACGGCGACGCCGATGAAGGCGAAGGCGGTCATCGTGGCGGGGAGGCCGAGGGCCTGGCCGAGCATCTGCGAGCGCTGGCTCTTCGCGTAGCGGGTGAAGTCGGGGATGTTGAGGCTGAGCGTGGCCCAATAGCCGACGTTGGCGGTGAGCGCGGCGGGGAAGAGCGCCCAGAACGAGACGCCCGTCTGCGCGCCCTGCAATCGGACCGACTCGTCGAGGACGTGGCCGAGTCCGCCGCCGTTCCGGACGCCCCAGTAGAGGAGCGCCACGCCGCCGAGGAGGAGGACGGGCGCCGCGACGCTCTCCAGGTGCTTGATCCGCTCGATCCCGCCGAGGATGATCGCGACCTGCACCAGCCAGAAGACGGCGAAGGAGATCGCCACGTTCCCGGAGACGTTCGCCCAGCCGCTGAACGCCGCCGTGAGGAGGGTGTTGAGCGCGACGCCTCCGATCCAGGTCTGGATGCCGAACCACCCGCAGGCGACCACCGCGCGGAGCAGCGCCGGGATGTTCGCGCCCCGGACGCCGAACGCGGCGCGGCAGAGGACCGGGAACGAGATCCCGTACTTGGTGCCCGCGTGCGCGTTGAGGATCATCGGGATGAGCACGATCACGTTCCCGAGGAGGATCGTGACCATCGCCTGCCACCAGGTCATCCCCTGCTGCATCAGCCCGGAGGCGAGCGTGTAGGTCGTGATGACCACGCTCATCCCGATCCAGAGGGCCGCGATGCTGTACGTGGACCAGGTGCGCCCCTCGGCCGGTGTCGGCGCGAGGTCCTCGTTCCAGAGCGGGCTGGAACTCAGTTCCTTGGCATCCGCCTCCGCGCTCAGGCGCCCGCCCGCGTCCGCTTGAGCCAGCGCCCGCGCCCCTCCTTCCCGACCACCTTGTAGTCGTCCACGATCACCTCGCCGCGGGAGAGCGTCGTGCGCGAGAAGCCGGCCAGCTCCCAGCCCTCGTAGGGGGACCAGTCGGCGTTCGTCTCCATCGTGTCCGGGTCCACCGTGTGGGTGCGCGTCGGGTGGATGATCGCGATGTCGGCGTCGTTCCCGACGCGGATCGCGCCCTTCCGGTCGTCGAGCCCCATGATGCGCGCGGGGTTGGTGCTCAGCTTCCGCGCCATCTCGTCGAGCGTGAGCCGACGCGCGAGCACGCCCTTGGTGTAGGTCAGGGGGAGCAGGGTCTCCAGGCCGGGCATCCCCATCGGGATCTTCGTCCAGTCCCCCTCCCACATCGCCTTCTGCTCGCGGGTGAAGGTGCAGGTGTCGGTGGAGATCACGGAGACCTCGCCCCCCGCGAGCCCGCGCCAGAGCCGTTCGATGTCCGCGGGCTTCTTGACCTGCGGGCAGCAGGCGTAGAGGTGGCCGTCCTTCTCCGCGAACACGGAGTCGTCGAGCACGAGGTACTGCGCGCAGGTCTCGGCGAGCACCTTCACGCCCCGCGCCTGGGCCGCACGGATGATGTCCGTGCCCTCGGCGGTGGACATGTGCACGATGTACAGTTGGCCGCCGGTCGCCTCGCACCACTGCACGGCGCGCTGGATCGCCTCCGCCTCGATGAAGTTCGGGCGCGTGATCGCGTGGAGCACTGCGCCGTGCTGCTTCATGAGGGCCGGCGTGTGGTAGCGCGCGATGAGCGCGTCGAGCACGCGCGACGATTCGGCGTGCACGAGGAGCATCGCGCCATGTTCCTTCATGAGCTCGAGCGTCCCGAAGAGTGCGGCATCGTCGGACTGCCACCCCTCGGACTCGTAGATCATGAACTCCTTGAAGGTCGTGAAGCCCCGCGCGACCATCCCGGCGATCTGGTCCTTGTGCTCCTTGTACCGCGTGATGCAGATGTGGAAGGTGTAGTCGATCAGCGACTTCCCCTCGGCCTTCTTCATCCAGGTGTCGGCGGCCTCGGAGAGGGAGCCGGTGGCGGAGGGGATCGCGAAGTCGATCACCGTGGTGACGCCGCCACGCGCGGCCGCGCGAGTGCCCGTCCGGTAGTCGTCCGAGGAGACGGTGCCGCAGAACGGGAGCTCGAGATGCACGTGGACGTCGAGCACGCCCGGGAGCACGTGATGGCCCTCGGCGTCGATCACCTTGGCGCCCGTGGCGTCGAGCGACGCGCCGAGTGCGGCGATCTTCTCTCCCACGATCCCGACGTCGCCGATGAAGGTGCCGCCCGGCGTGACGACGTTCCCGCCGCGGATCACCGTGTCGAAACGGCTCATCGCACCGCCCGCGTGAAGGCCCCGTCGAGCACGTCGAGCGCATAGTCCACGTCGTCCCCGGTGATGCACATCGGCGGCTTGATGCGGAGGGTATTGCCGTCGAGCCCACCCTTGCCGATCAGCACTTGGTGCTCGCGGCAATGCTCGAGCACGGCGAGCGCCTCGTGCTTCGCCGGCTCCTTGGTGGCGCGGTCGCGCACGAGTTCCACGCCGATCATCAGGCCCATCCCGCGGACGTCGCCCACCAGGTCGTGCGAGCCGGCCAGCTTCTCGAGTCCCTTCCGGAAGCGCGCGCCAAGCGTCTTGGCGCGCTTCTGGATCCCTTCCTCGTCGATCACGTCCATGACCGCCAAACCGGCGGCCATCGCGACGGGGTTG
>CAZHAG010000248.1:0-2635 GCA_964529705.1 uncultured Gemmatimonas sp.
ATGAGCGACCCCCACAAGGTCACGGTGCAGTACCCGGAGGAGCGCTGGGACATCTCGCCGCGCTGGCGGGGGACGCACCGGATGCTCACCACCGAGGACGGCGCCGCGAAGTGCGTGGCCTGCGGCCTCTGCCCGACCGTCTGCCCGGCGAACTGCATCAAGCTGGTGCCCGGCGAGGACGAGGCGGGGAACCGCTATCCGCTCGTGTTCGAGATCGACGAGTACCGGTGCATCTACTGCGGCAACTGACAGGAGGTCAGCCCGGAGGAGGCGATCCACATGGGGCGCCACTACGAGAACGCGGAGTTCAACCGTGAGCGCTTCGTGTACGACCTCGAGCGCCTCACGGCGCAGACGCACCCCGTGAGCGAGCTCTGGGATCCCGCCGACCCGCGGGGGGAATGACGATGGGGAACGAGTTCTTCCCGCTCTTCTACGGGTTCCATTTCTATCTCTTCGGCCTGATCGCGCTCGTGTCGTCCATCCTCTTCGTGACGCGGAAGAGCCCGGTGGCGGCGGCGCTCTGGCTGATCAACGTGATGTTCTGCCTGGCGGTGCTCTACATCCTGCTCGACGCCCAGTTCATCGGCGCGATCCAGGTGCTGCTCTACGCCGGCGCCATCATGGTCGTCTTCCTCTTCGTCGTGATGCTCCTGAACCTCGGGCATCCCTCGGAGCTCTCGGACATCCGGGGCAAGGGCGGGCGGCTGGCGGCCGGGTTCGTGGGTCTCGCGCTGCTGGCCGAGATCATGGTGCTCGCGCGCGCCGAGTTCCCCGCGAAGCTCACCTTGCCGGCGGCCGTGACGACGGAGGCGGCGCAGGGGACGGCCGGGATCATCGGCCCGATCGCGGCACCCCTCTTCCGCGAGTACCTGCTGGCGTTCGAGCTCACCTCCATCCTGCTCCTCACGGCGATCGTCGGGGCGGTGGTGATCGGGAAGAAGCGGGAGGCCGGCGATGCTCGCTGAGTCGCTCGCGCTCTCCGCGGCGCTCTTCACCGTGGGCGTCATCGGCGTGCTCACCCGCCGCAACGCCATCATCATCTTCATGTGCGTCGAGCTCATGCTCAACGCGGTCAACCTCTCGTTCGTGGCCCTCTCCACGCTCTACGGGGCGAGCGGCCAGGTCTTCGTCATCTTCGTGATGACGGTGGCCGCCGCCGAGGCCGCGGTGGGGCTGGCGATCATCATCGCGATCTTCCGTCACCGGCAGTCGGTGAATCTCGAGGACGTCAACCTGCTGAAGGGCTGATGCAGACTGAACTTCCCGCCACCGGCCACCCGTTGGCCGACACCGTGGCGCGCTTCGTCTGGCTGCTGCCGGCGCTCCCGCTCCTCGGGTTCGTGCTCAACGGCATCCTCTCCGTGCGCGCGGCGGCGACGATCGGGCCGGCGGATCCCTCGGCGCACGACGCGCACGGGAGCCATGGCGCGCACGCCGATGGCGCGCACGGCGACCACGGCCACGATGACCACGACGCGCATCATCCCGCGCGGCACCCGGCGGCCGCGCTCGTCTCCATCATCGGCCCGGGCGTCCTCTTCCTCACCTTCGCGCTCGCCCTCCTGATCTTCGGGGCCATGCGCGGCGCCGGCGACGCGATGCACGTGCCCTTCGTGCAGACGCTCTTCGCCTGGATGCCCACCGGCAACCTCTCGGTGGACGTCGCGTTCCAGCTGGACCAGCTCTCGATGGTGATGGTGCTCATCATCACCGGCGTCGGGTTCCTGATCCACCTGTTCAGCGTCGGCTACATGCAGGACGACCCGGGGTACCCGCGCTACTTCGCATACCTCAACCTCTTCGTCTTCTTCATGCTCCTGCTGGTGCTCGGCGCCAGCTACCCGCTGATGTTCGTGGGCTGGGAGGGCGTCGGGCTCTGCTCCTACCTGCTGATCGGCTTCTGGTTCAGCGACAAGGCCAACGCGGATGCCGGCAAGAAGGCGTTCGTCGTGAACCGCATCGGCGACTTCGGGTTCCTGGTCGCGATGTTCCTGATGTTCGCGAACTTCGAGGCGCTCTCCTTCACCGGCGTCGGCGCCGCGGCGGCCGAGCTCTCGGTCGGGAGCGTCGTCGCGACGGCCATCTGCCTCTTCCTCTTCCTCGGGGCGGTGGGCAAGTCGGCGCAGATCCCGCTCTTCGTCTGGCTCCCGGACGCGATGGCGGGCCCGACCCCGGTCTCTGCGCTCATCCACGCGGCCACGATGGTCACGGCCGGCGTCTACCTCGTCGCTCGCAGCGCCACGCTCTTCGCGATGGCACCGGCCGCGCAGCTCACGGTGGCGGTGATCGGCGCGCTCACGGCCGTCTTCGCCGCGACGATCGGCCTCAAGCAGTGGGACATCAAGAAGGTGCTGGCGTACTCCACGGTCTCCCAGCTCGGCTACATGTTCGTGGGCGTGGGCGTCGGGGCGTACACGGCGGGCGTCTTCCACCTGATGACGCACGCGTTCTTCAAGGCGCTCCTCTTTCTCGGCTCCGGCTCCGTGATCTACGCCATGCACCAGGCGTACCACGCGACGCACAAGCACGAGGACGCGCAGGACATGCGGAACATGGGCGGCCTCAAGGCGTTCATGCCGATCACCGCCGGGCTGATGTGGATCGCCACGCTCGCCATCGCGGGCATCCCGCC
>CAZHAG010000249.1:0-1285 GCA_964529705.1 uncultured Gemmatimonas sp.
GCGAGGTCTCGCTCAAGGGCTCCGTGCCCTCCACGCACGGCGGCGTGAACCTGCATTGGGCCGCCGGGGACCGGATCGCCTTCCTCTCGTACCACGACGGCTGGCCGCACCTCTACTCCATGACCGCCGCCGGGAACGACGTGCCGATCCTGCTCACGCCCGGCGACCACATGGCGGAGTACATCACGCTCTCGCACGACGGGCGGCACCTGCTCTACGCCGGGAACCTCGGCGCCACCGCGGGGGACATCGACCGCCGCCACATCGTGCGCGCGCCGGTGGACCGCGCCGCGCCGGAGGTGCTGACGCCCGGCTCGGGACTCGAGTGGACGCCCGTCTCGATGGGCAGCGGCCGCATCGCCGCGATCGGCGCCACCGCGCAGCGCGCGCCGGTGCCGATGGTGCTTGATGGCGCCACGCCGCGCTGGATCGGGGCGGACCGCGTACCCGCGGAGTTCCCCGCCGCGCGCCTCGTCACGCCGCGGCAGGTGACCTACCGCGCCAGTGACAGCGTGCTGGTGCACGCGCAGCTCTTCGAGCCTCCCGCCGGCGGTCCGGCGAGAAAGCCTGCGGTGGTCTACGTGCACGGTGGCCCGCCGCGACAGATGCTCCTCGGCTGGCACTACAGCGACTACTACTGGAACGCGTATGCGATGAACCAGTACCTCGCGAGCCGCGGCTTCGTGGTGCTCTCGATCAACTACCGGCTCGGCATCGGCTACGGCCACGACTTCCACCGTCCACGGCGTGCGGGCGTCGCGGGCGCATCGGAGTACCTCGACGTGAAGGCCGCGGGGGAGTACCTGCGCACGCTCGCGAACGTGGACCCCGCGCGGATCGGCATCTACGGCGGCTCTTATGGCGGCTACCTCACCGCCCTCGCGCTCGGCCGCAACTCCGACATCTTCGCGGCGGGCGTGGACATCCACGGCGTCCACGACTTCACCTCGGATGGCGGGAGCCGCTTCGGCGGATCCTCCTGGCGCTACGAGCGTCCCGCCGCGGAGCTGCAGTGGCTCGCCGACCTCGCCTGGCAGTCGTCGCCGGTGTCCGCGGTGAAGACCTGGCGATCACCGGTGTTGCTGATCCACGGCGACGACGACCGGAACGTGCGCTTCAGCCAGACAGTCGACTTGATCCAGCGCCTCAAGGCGCAGGGCGTCGAGTACGAGGAGATCACGATCGTGGATGACACCCACCACTTCATGCGGCACGAGAACCAGAAGCGGGTGAACGCGGCGATCGCGGAGTATCTGGAGCGGAAGCTGAGGCCGGGGCGATGAGG
>CAZHAG010000249.1:1385-2596 GCA_964529705.1 uncultured Gemmatimonas sp.
CGATGGTGGAGCACATCCTCGCCGCGTACGACGCCGACATCCGGAACCGGATCGACGGGCTGCAGCCCGCGAACGAGACGGGATACAAGGTGAACGTGCACGAGATCGTGCCCGGCGTGGTCTTCAACGACGGGAACATGCGCGTGACCGCCATCGCCGTGCCGCACGGGGACTGGCAGGTGGCGTTCGGCTACCGCTTCGACGCGGCGGACCGGTCGATCGTGGTCTCGGGGGACACGCGTCCCAGCGAGGAACTCGTGAAGGCGTGCAGCGGGTGCGACCTGCTCGTACACGAGGTGATCTCGGAGTGGGGACTCTCGCGCCGCACTGCGGATTGGCAGCGCTACCACCGCGACGCGCACACGACCACCGTGCAGCTCGCCGAGCTCGGGATGCGGGCGGCGCCCAAGCTGCTCCTGCTCTACCACCAGCTCTACAGCGGCACCGACGACGCGGGACTGCTCGCCGAGTTGCGCGCCGCGGGGTTCACGCGGCCGCTGCAGAGCGCGCGCGACCTTGCCATCTATTGAATCAGTGATGCGATCGCTTCCACCCTCAGAACCCACCATGACCACGCGCACGCGCCCCTTCGTTGCTGTCGCACTCGCCGCGCTTCTTCTCCCCGCGCTCGCCGCCACGGCCGATGCGCAGCGACGTCCCGTCGCCGCACCGGTCACCGTCGTCGAGACGAGCATGGCCGAGCTCCGCACGGCGCTCGAGGAGAAGCGCACGACCTCGCGCGAGCTCGTCACGCAGTACCTCGCCCGGATCGCGACCTACGAGGACCAGATCAACGCGATCATCACGGTGAACCCGCGCGCGCTCCAGATCGCGGACTCGCTCGACCGGCTCCGCGCGGCGGGCCGCATCCTCGGGCCGCTCCACGGGCTCCCCGTCGCGCTCAAGGACAACATCCACACGACGGAGATGCGGACCACCGGCGGCGCGCTCGCCTTCGCCGACCTCGTGCCGCCGTATGACGCGACGCTCACGGCGAACCTCAAGGCGGCCGGCGCGATCATCATCGCGAAGACGCAGATGACCGAGCTCGCCAACTGGATCGCGAGCGGGATGCCGACCAACTACACGGGGCTCACCGGCTACGGCTTCAACCCCTGGGACCCGCGGCGCGATCCGCGCGACGCGCAGTTCGACGGGCGTCCGGTGCTCGGCACCGGCGGCTCGAGCTCCGGGACCGGGACGAACGTCTC
>CAZHAG010000250.1:0-2559 GCA_964529705.1 uncultured Gemmatimonas sp.
GTGTGCGGGCTCCTGCTGGCGGGGGTCGTGCTGCCCTCGCAGCGGACGCTGTGAGGGCTGGGGTAGAATCGGGGCCGAGGGAGCAATGAAGCGCACTGCGTCCGTCCTATTCGTCGTCACGCTCGCTCTCGTTGCTTGGCGTGTGCTCGTGCAGGGACGCGACGGGCGCGGGGATCGGGCGGCGCCCGCGATCGAGGAACCCCCGGAGGCTGCCCCCATTTCACCCGAGTTGCGCGCGGTGGAGCTCGCGCCGCTCCACTCGGCGGGGAACACACTCGACTCCGCGCGGCGGCGCGAATCGTCGGGGGTTCCTGCGCGCCTCGTCGCGGGCACGGTGACCTTCCCGCGTGAGCTCTATGCCCGTGAGGAGGCCTACCTGAACGTCACGCTCCATGCCGAGCAGGGTGGCGCGTCCCTGGGCGTGCGCACGACGGGGCTCGCGCCGGATGGCTCGTTCTCGCTACTGGTTCCCGGAGAAGTGCGGTTCGCCCGTCTGGACCTCGACGCGCGCTTCCTGCGCTTGCTCCAGCCGGTCGAGGTCAGGCCCGGGGACACGGGCATCGTGTTGCGGCCGGAGGTCTGCGGCGTCATCGAGGGCGTGGTCGTGGCACCGAGCTCGCTCTCGCCACTCGGCGTCGGCTGGTCGTCGATGAGGGTATGGCTGCAGCCGCGTGGGCTTCGTGGGGATGGTGGGAGGGGCACGGATCCGGCTCGGGCTCACCGGCTCGCGACGGGGGGAGAGGTGATCCCGGACGACGACGGGACCTTCCAGTTCAAGCTCCTTCCGCCCGGAGTCGCCTTCGAGTTGAGCGTGGAGAGTGCGTTCGGGCCGTACTGGGAGCAGCTCGTGGCGCCGCTCGAGCCAGGCGAACTTCGCCGGATTCGTGTGGAACTCGAGCAGGGCATCACGGTGTCGGGCCGGGTCGTCGACGAGCTGGGAAGTGGCGTGAAGGGCGTGACCGTGTGGGCGGACGATGGCGCGTCCGTCACGGGGCACCGGCAACACGGCTTGACCCAGTCCGATTCCGACGGACGATTCTCTTTGGACCACCTGCCGCGCTGCACGGCCCGCATCTTCCCGCTCGCGATGGAATTCGCACGGAGTGCGGCAGTGACCATCGATGCCTCGGCGGGGGACGTGCACGGGATCGTGCTCGAAGTCGTTCGCGGCGGCACCATCGAGGGCCGCGTCACCTGGCCGGATGGAACCGAGGTCGAGAGCGGAGAGGTCGTGGCCAGTGGCTCCGCCTATCGGAACGGGAAAGTGCGCGGCGGGCGCTTCCGGATCGAGGGCCTGGGCCACGATGTCTTTTCGATCGAGATCGACGCGGCGCGCGGCGGGAGGGTGGGCAGGGTCGTCGAGCGCGAGGCGCGGGTCGGTGGACCGCCCCTGGATCTCGTCCTCGTGGAGCAGGAGGCGCTCGAGCTCCACGGCGTGGTCGTCGATGCGTCCCACGGGGCGGTTCGAGGCGCATTCATCCACCTGGGGTCGGAGGACTCGGCCGCCACCCATTTCGCGCGGTCCGGTGAGCGCGGAGAGTTCGCGCTACCGAATGTGGCACCGGGCGAGTACTCGCTCATGGTGACCGCGGAGGGGTATCCTCCGGTGGAACTGTCGACCGTGCTGGCACCCGGAACGGGGCCGCTGCGCATCGTGCTCGTCCAGGGCGGACATGCGCGCGGACGGGTGCTCGATCCTTCCGGCGGTCCCGTCGAGGGCGCCTGGGTCGGCGACGAATCCGTGGCCACCAACGCGTCTCACGTCCTGGGTGCGTCCGATGCCGCGGGCGGGTTCGAGGTCGCACTCGTTGCCGCGCGCCCCAGGCTCGTCGCCCTGAAGCGCGGATACGCAGCCAGCGAGGCGGTCGAGCTCGCCGTCGGACCAAACGAGGTCGTCGAGGGGCTCGTGCTCGTGCTCCGCCCGAGTTGCTCGCTCGAGGGGCGCGTGCTCGACGATCGCGGCCGGCCCCTGGCCGGGGCCGAAATCGCCGCCCGCTGCCAGCCGAGTCTGATGGCGACGAGTGCCGCCGACGGGAGCTTCTCGCTCGCCGCGCTGCCGCCGGGACCGCTGGAACTCGTGGCCACCCACGACGAGCGTCCCAGCTGGTTCGTGTCCACGACCGTCACGCTGGGGCCGGTGAGCTCCACCGTCGAGCTGCGCTTCGCGCGCGCGGAGCCCGTGCGCCTGCGCGGACGCGTGACGCGCGCGGGGATCCCGTGCGAGGTGCGCCTCTTCTTCCGGGGTCAGGGCCAGACCTGTGGCGCGACGTCGGACGCCGATGGTCGCTTCGAACTCACGCTGGGCAGTCCCGGCCGCTGGGAGGGCCTCCTCTGGCCGACGAGCCAGCCAATCGATCCGCGCGACCCCACCGGCGTAGACCTGCGCCACTTCGAGCTCGCGGTGCCGAACGGCGACGAACACACCTGTGATCTGGGCGTGGAGACGCTGCGCAGGGTGACCACCTCGAACGAGCTCGAACGGATCGTCTGGCTGTGGTGAGCGCCGGCGCTACGCCCCGCCCTCCGCGCGGCGGAAGTCCAGCAGCTCGAGCTCGAGGT
>CAZHAG010000251.1:0-2531 GCA_964529705.1 uncultured Gemmatimonas sp.
GAGGAGACCGCTGCCGATGAATGCACGCCTGTCCTGCATGAGGCCGTCCGGGTGGGGGTCGTGGAGAAGATACGCGCGAACGCGGGAAAGCGATGGCGCGCCCTCGAGCCCCATGCGATGTTTCGGTGCCTACGTCCTCACCGCGCTCATGGAATTCGAGCCGAGAGTATTTGACGTCTGGACCTTCCGCCGAGCGGCATCCGGGATCGAGTACCTGCTGCTCCACACTTCGGCGGTGAAGGCCGAGCGGCACTTCAATGGTGGCCGCTTCTGGCAGATCCCGAGCGGGGTCTTCGGTGCGGCCGAGCGGGTCACGGCCGCGATCGATCGGGTACTCGGGCGGTATGCGCTTCGCCCACGCGGCCTCTGGGCGGCCGAACACGCGTACACGATCCACAATCGGCGTTTCGATGCGATCCAGATCGTCACCGTGTTCGCGGCGGAGCTCGCTGACGGCGACCCGACGCTCGACCCCGAGGAGCACGACCGGTTCGCCTGGCTCCCCTACGACGCGGCGCTCGACGCCGTGCGCTACCGCGGGCTCAAGGACGGCCTGCGATCCGTGCGCGAGTACGTCACCGAGCCGCTGTCCCCGATGCCGGAGCTCTGCCTCGCGTCTCGAGCCGCACCTTGAGCGCCCTCGCCTGCGCGTCATCGGCGGGCGCGAGCGACACGTACCGTTCCCACGCCTGGAACGCCTCCGCTTCCCTCCCCTGCCGCTCGAGCACGCGACCCAGGAGGAGGTGCGGGGTGGGCCAGTAGGGCTCGGCGGCGATCACCAGCCGGAGTTCCCGCTCGGATTCAAGGTACCGTTGGAGGTCGTGGAGTACCTCGACGCGGCGGAACCGGAGCACCGCGTCGTGCGGCGCGAGTTCGAGCGCCATCGCGTACTCCTCCTCCGCCTTCCCATTCGCGCGCTGCAGCCGCGAGAGGAGCGCGAGCCCGGCGTGCGCGTAGGCGAACGACGCGTCCTCCACAAGCGCCTCCTGGAACGACAGCCGCGCCCCGGCGAAGTCGCGCTGGCTCACCTGGATCATCCCGATCATGTACAGCAGGAAGTGCTTCGACTGGTAGAACGTCACCGCACGCGTCTCGTCATCCTCGCGCAGGGCGGCGAGCAGCGCGCGCAGATCCCCGAGTCCCGCACGGGTATCGCGCATCGCGACCTGGGCGATCGCTCGGTCAAAAAGGATCCACCGCGCGCGGCTGCCGGCGCGCTCGATGCTCCGCGTGAACAGGGCGACCGCGGTGGGATGGTCCCCGTTCGAATAGGCAAGCCATGCGCGGGTGTCGCGGTCGCGCAGGAGCGCGCCGGGCATCCGGTCGAAGATCAGCACCTCGAGTCCGCGATGAACGAACGGATTCCGCATCAGCGCCAATGTGCGGATGGAGTCGATCGCAGCGATCTCCGGCTGACGCATCAACTGCTCGTCGCCGAGGAAGTAGTCGGCCACGTCCGAGACCGCGCGATACGAGAAGTAGGCGGCGTACCGCCCGAACAGCGGCTCCGCACGCGTCGGATCGATCCGGCTCGCCCAGTAGAACGCCTCCTCCGCCAGTTGCGGGTTCGTCCGGAGGATGCGGGAGCCGAGGTCGAAGTAGGGCTCCCATCGCCTCGGATCGGCGTCCGAGGGGAGTTGTGGGCGGCGCGGCTCCTGCGCCCCGAGCGCGGCCGCGGGAGCCGCGACGGCGATGGCGCAGGTGACGAGTGCGTGGCGGATGTGTCGCAGGCGACTCCACGACATGGACGGCTCCCGGATGGGAGAGTTCGGCCGGCCCCACCGCTGGGGACGCGCGGACGTCGCCGGGACGCCGGGTCCGGCGCTCGGCACGAACAAGATGGGGCCGCGCACACCGGTGCGCTACATCGCCGCCCCCAGCACCTCCCGCTCGAGCCGCCCATAGCTCAGCTCCATCCCGCCGACCATGCCGGTGCCGAGCACCATGTCGCGCAGCTCGCGGTTCGGGTAGGTCACCACCGCGGTGAGGAGCGTCGGACTCGACCAGCTCCCCCTCGAACCCGAAGCGCTGCGAACCGTCCGCCTTCTCTTACTCGTAGTGGAAGACACGATGCTTCGGCGGCACCGGATGACCGGGGCCTTCCATTGAATACGGCGGCACCACAGCCCATCGTTCAGCCGATGCCTGCGGAATCCCGCCTCCCCTCCCCGGCGCAGCCGTGGATCGCCGCCCTCCTGGCCGTTCTGCTGGCCGTCGCGCCCGCGTCGAACGCCCTGGCCCAGGCCCCGACCGAATGGCGGGTCGGCGCCACGCCGACGCTCACGCTGGGTCGCGACGAGGGAGACCCGGAGGCGCTCCTCAATGAGGTGGTCTCCGCGACGCGCCTGGCCGACGGCTCGGTGCTCGTCGGCGACCGGGGCGAGTTCGCCTTCAAGATCTTCGGGCCCGACGGCACCCACCGGAAGTCCTACGCCCGGCACGGATCGGGCCCCGGCGAGGTCCGCTACCTCGGCTGGATGCTCCGGTGTGGCGACCGACTCTATTCGTACGACATCCAGGAGGGACATCGA
>CAZHAG010000252.1:0-2524 GCA_964529705.1 uncultured Gemmatimonas sp.
CGCGGTAGATTCGCCCTCTCGTGACCCTGCTCCTCACCTGCCTCTTCGTCCTCTCGGGCGCCGCCGGGCTCATCTACGAGTCCATCTGGAGCCGCTACCTCGGGCTCTTCGTCGGCCACAGCGCGTACGCCCAGGTGATCGTGCTGGTGATCTTCCTCGGCGGGATGTCCGTCGGGGCCGCGATCGCCGCCCGCCACTCGGCGCGCGTGCGGGAACCCCTCCTCTGGTACGCGGCCATCGAGGGCGTGGTCGGGGTGCTGGGGCTCGTGTTCCACCCCGTATTCTCCGCGGCCACGGGGTTCGCGTACGACAGCGTCTTCCCCGCACTCGCCGGCGGCACGCTGCTGGTGGTGGTGAAGTGGACGCTCGCTGCACTCCTGATCCTGCCGCAGTCCATCCTGCTGGGCGCGACCTTCCCGCTGATGAGCGCCGCGCTGCTGCGGCGCGCGGCGCTCCGGGCCGCGGGTGGGGGCACGATCGATGCGGCCGCGTCCACGGCATCGAGCGGCCGCGTGCTCGGCGTGCTCTACTTCGCCAACTCCCTCGGCGCCGCCGGGGGCGTGCTGCTCGCCGGCTTCTGGCTGATCGGCTTCGCGGGCCTCCCCGGCACGCTGGTCGCCGCGGCCGCGCTCAACCTCGTGGTGGCGCTCGCCACGTACAGCGCGGTGCGCGCCGAGCGTGAGGACGACGACGGCGACCCGGCGTCGAACGTGCCGGCCCCGCCGCCCCTCGTGGTACCGACGGCCGCGGACGCAACGCTCCAGGGCGCGCCAAGCGACGCCAGCGCCCGCGACCTCTGGCGCGTGATGCTCGCCGTGAGCTTCGGCACCGCGGTGGCGAGCTTCATCTACGAGATCGCCTGGATCCGGATGCTCTCGCTCGTGCTCGGGAGCGCGACGCACGCCTTCGAGCTGATGCTCTCGGCGTTCATCCTCGGGCTCGCGCTCGGCGCATTCTGGGTGCGCACCCGCGCCGACACCTTCCGCGATCCGGTGCGCACGCTCGGGATCGTGCAGTTCGCGATGGGGGCGCTCGCGGTCGCCACGCTCGGCGTCTACGGCTACTCGTTCGAGTGGATGTCCGCGCTGATCGAGGCCGTGGACGAGAACGCCGCCGGCTACCACCTCTACAACCTCGCGCGCTACGGGATCGCGCTCGGGGTGATGCTCCCGGCGACCTTCTGCGCCGGGATCACGCTCCCGCTCATCACGCGCACCCTGCTGGGGGGCGGGCACGGGGAGCGGTCGGTGGGCGCGGTGTACGCGTGGAACACGCTCGGCTCGATCGTCGGCGTGTCGGTGGCCGCGCTCCTGCTCATGCCGCTGGTGGGGCTGCGATCGATGCTCATCATCGGCGGCGCGCTCGACATCGCGCTCGGGCTCTGGCTCCTCTGGCGCCGCTCCGCGGAGTCGCCGGCCATCCGGCAGACCGCGACGCTCGCCACGGCCGCCGGGATCGCCGTGGTGTCCGTGAGCGTCCTCTCGCCCTCGTTCGACCCGGGGATCCTCTCCAGCGGCGTCTTCCGCTACGGCACCGTGCCCGAGCGGGGCGCGCGCAACATCGTCTTCTATAAGGACGGCCGCACCGCGAGCGTCAGCGTCCGGCTCGGCAGCGACAGCGGCTATTCCCTCGCCACCAATGGCAAGCCCGACGCCTCGATCTCCCGCTACTGGTTCGACGAGGTGCCCGACGACAGCCTGAAGCAGCCGCTCGAGGGGGACGAGTCCACGCAGGTGCTCCTCCCGCTCCTGACCCTGGCGCACGTGCCCGGGGCGCGCGAGGCGGCGGTGATCGGCCACGGCTCGGGACTCTCGACGCACTTCCTCCTCGGCAGCGAGGAGCTCGACCGCGTGGAGACGATCGACATCGAGCCGGAGATGGTGAACGCCGCGCGGCTCTTCCTCCCCGCGAACCTCCGCGCCTACGACGACCCGCGCTCGCGCTTCGTGTACGACGACGCCAAGTCGTTCTTCGCCGCCGCCAACCGGCGCTTCGACCTGATCCTCTCCGAGCCGTCCAACCCCTGGGTGAGCGGCGTGTCCGGGCTCTTCACCGACGAGTTCTACGCGCGCGTCTCGCGCTACCTCACGCCGCAGGGGGTGTTCGGCCAGTGGCTGCACCTCTACGAGATCGAGGATGCGCTCGTGCTCGACGTGCTCGCCGCGCTGCACCGCAACTTCCGCTCGTACGCGGTCTACCTCACCAACGACGTCGACGTGCTGGTGGTCGCCACCAACGCCGAGCAGTTGCCGGCGCCCGACTGGTCGGTGTTCCGCTCGACCGACATCGCGATCGACCTCGAGCGCTTCGTCCCCATCTCCGACGCGGCGCTCTCCGGCACGCTGCTGCTCACGCGCGCGGAGCTCGCCCCCCTGCTCGACACCTGGCGCGGGGCGAACTCGGACTTCCACCCCAAGCTCGACCTCGGCGCCGAGCGTGCGCGCTTCCTGCGGCACTCGGCGTACGGGTTCCTCGGCCTGCGCACCGACCGCTACAACCTCGCGGACGCACTCGATGCGCGGCG
>CAZHAG010000253.1:0-2524 GCA_964529705.1 uncultured Gemmatimonas sp.
CGATGGCGCTCGAGCTCTTCAAGCCGTTCATCATCCACAAGCTGGTGGAGAAGGGGATCGCCGAGACGGTGAAGCGCGCCAAGAAGATCGTGGAGCGCGAGTCCGAGGAGGTGTTCGAGATCCTCGAGGAGATCATCCGCGACCACCCGGTGCTGCTCAACCGCGCGCCGACGCTCCACCGCCTGGGCATCCAGGCGTTCGAGCCGGTGCTGGTCGAGGGGAAGGCGATCCGCATCCATCCGCTCGTCTGCGCGGCGTTCAACGCCGACTTCGACGGCGACCAGATGGCGGTGCACGTGCCGCTCTCGTACGAGGCGCAGCTCGAGTGCCGCGTGCTCATGCTGTCGTCGAACAACATCCTCAAGCCCTCCGACGGCCGCCCGGTGGCGGAGCCGTCGCAGGACATCGTGCTCGGCTGCTACTTCGCGACCAAGGCGCCGATCGGGTTCGACGCGCTCCTCAAGGACGAGAAGGCGCAGCTGGGGCTCCGCACGTTCGGGTCGGCGGCGGAGATCGAGATGGCGCTCGCGCTCGGCCAGCTCACCGTGCACTCGGCGGTGCGCTACCATGCGCGCGGCGAGGGGGACACCCGGAAGTGGGTGACCACCACCGCGGGGCGCGTGCTCTTCGACGGGATCGTGCCGCCGGAGCTGCCGTTCCAGAACCGCGAGATGAAGAAGAAGGCGCTGGGCGAGCTCGTCTTCGAGTCGTACCGCCAGGCGGGGCTCTCGGGCACGGTCGCGTTCCTCGACCGCCTCAAGGACTTCGGCTTCCGGAACGCCACCCGCGGTGGGGTGTCGATCGGGATCGAGGACCTCGAGATCCCGGGGGAGAAGGAGACGCTGCTCGAGGAGGCCACGGCGCGCGTCACGCGCTTCCAGAAAGCCTACCAGACGGGCAACATCACCAACGGCGAGCGCTACAACAAGGTGATCGACACCTGGACGCACGCGAACAACGACATCGCGGACGCGATGGTGAAGCGCATGCGCGAGTCGCAGGACGGCTTCAACACCGTCTTCATGATGTTCGACTCGGGCTCGCGTGGTTCGCGTGACCAGATCCGCCAGCTGGCCGGCATGCGCGGCCTGATGGCGAAGCCGCAGAAGAAGCTCACGGGCGGCATCGGCGAGATCATCGAGAACCCGATCAAGTCGAACTTCCGCGAGGGGCTCTCGGTGCTCGAGTACTTCTCGTCCACCCACGGCGCCCGCAAGGGCCTCGCGGACACGGCGCTCAAGACGGCCGATGCGGGATACCTCACGCGCCGCCTCTGCGACGTCGCGCAGGATGTGACGATCAACGAGGAGGATTGCGGCACCGTGATGGGGCTCGAGATCGCCGCGCTGAAGGAGGGCGAGGACATCATCGAGCCGCTGGCCGAGCGCATCGTCGGCATCGTGGCGGCGGAGGACGTGACCGATCCGCAGCTGCTCGACGAGGCGGGACGGCCGCAGCTCCTGGTCGAGGCCGGCCAGATGATCGACGAGGAGACGGCGACGGCGATCGAGGAGGCGGGGATCGAGACGGTGCGGATCCGCTCGGTGCTCACCTGCGAGGCCAAGCGCGGGCTCTGCCGGATGTGCTACGGCCGCAACCTGGCCACCATGCAGATGGTGGACCTGGGCGAGGCGGTGGGCATCATCGCGGCGCAGTCCATCGGCGAGCCGGGCACGCAGCTCACGCTGCGCACCTTCCACATCGGCGGCACGGCGGCCCGCATCGCGGAGCAGACGGCCCGGAAGTCGAAGGTGGCCGGCATCATCGAGTACGGCGACCGCCTGGTGCACGTCTCCAACCCCGACGGGCAGGACATCGTCACGTCGTACGAGGGCGAGCTCTACGTGCGCGCCTCGGGGGACAAGAACGCCCCGGTCATGGCAAGGCTCGCCGTGCCCCTCGGCGCCATCCTGATGGTGAAGGACGGCGACGAGGTGAAGAAGGACCAGGTGATCTTCACCTGGGACCCGTACACCAACCCGATCATCGCCGACGTCGCGGGCGAGGTGCGGTTCGTCGACCTCGTGGACGAGGAGACGATCTCGGAGGAGCTCGACGAGCTCACCGGGCTCCGCCAGCGCGTGGTGGTCGAGGACCGGGAGAAGAAGCTGCACCCGCACATCGAGATCTGGCAGAAGAAGGGCGGGAAGGAGAAGAAGGTCCGCGACTTCGTGATCCCGGTGGGTGCGCAGCTGATCATCGCGGACGGCAGCGAGGTCGCGGCCGGCCAGACGATCGCCAAGATCTCGCGCGAGGCGTACAAGACGCGCGACATCACGGGCGGCCTGCCGCGCGTGGCGGAGCTGTTCGAGGCCCGGAAGCCGAAGGACCCGGCGACCATCTCGGAGATCGACGGCGTCGTGCGGTTCGGCGACATCAAGCGCGGCAAGCGCGAGATCTTCGTGCACCCGCTGGAGCCGAACGGCTCGCTCGACGAGACGCAGCAGCCCCAGCTGTACGAGGTGCAGTCGGGCAAGCACCTGCGCGTGCACGAGGGTGACCGCGTGCGCGCCGGCGACCGCCT
>CAZHAG010000254.1:0-2515 GCA_964529705.1 uncultured Gemmatimonas sp.
GAGATGCTCCGCAAGAAGAAGGTCGTCGGGAAGTTCGTCGAGTACTACGGCCCCGGGCTCTCCTCGCTCGCGCTGGCCGACCGCGCGACGATCGCGAACATGTCCCCGGAGTACGGCGCGACGATGGGCTTCTTCCCCTGCGACGCCGAGACGCTCAAGTACCTCACCCTCTCCGGCCGCTCCGCGCACCAGGTGGCGCTGGTCGAGGCGTACTGCAAGGCGCAGGGACTCTTCCGCACCGACGCGACGCCGGACCCCGAGTACACCGACACGCTGACGCTCGACCTCTCGACCGTGGTCCCCTCGCTCGCGGGGCCAAAGCGGCCGCAGGACCGGATCGCCCTCACGGCGATGAAGCAGAGCTACGCCGACTCGTTCGCCGCCGAGCGGCAGCGCGTCGCGGCGGCGGCCGCAGTGAAGGCCGGGGGCGCGGCGGCCACGATGGTGGCCGAGGGGAGCCCGGTGGACATGACCGTGGCCTCGGCCAAGTGTGAGCACCGTGGGCAGAGCTTCGACCTCAAGGATGGCGCGGTGGTGATCGCCGCGATCACGAGCTGCACCAACACCTCGAACCCGAGCGTGATGCTCGCGGCGGGCCTCCTCGCGCAGAAGGCGGTCGCCGCGGGGCTCAAGGTGAAGCCCTGGGTGAAGACCTCGCTGGCGCCGGGCTCCAAGGTGGTGCGCGAGTACTTCGCCAAGGCCGGCGTGCAGCCCGCGCTCGACGCACTCGGCTTCCAGATCGTCGGCTACGGCTGCACCACCTGCATCGGCAACTCGGGGCCGCTCCCCGAGGCGATCAGCAGGGCGATCGACGAGCACAAGCTCACGGTGGCCTCGGTGCTCTCGGGGAACCGGAACTTCGAGGGGCGGGTGAACCCGCAGACGCGCTTCAATTACTTGGCGTCGCCGCCGCTGGTGGTGGCGTACGCGCTCGCCGGGCGCGTGGACATCGACCTCACGACCGAGCCCCTCGGCGTGGGCGCCAAGGGCCCCGTCTTCCTCCGCGACATCTGGCCGTCGCCCAAGGAGGTCGAGGACACCGTGCTCGCGTCGGTCAAGCGTGAGCAGTTCGAGAAGGAGTACGGTGACGTCTTCTCCGGCGACAAGGAGTGGCAGGCGATCGCGGTGCCCAAGGGGAGCCGTTACGCCTGGGACGCCAAGTCCACCTACGTGAAGCATCCCCCGTACTT
This sequence comes from uncultured Gemmatimonas sp., assembly GCA_964529705.1. Lineage (GTDB taxonomy): Bacteria > Gemmatimonadota > Gemmatimonadetes > Gemmatimonadales > Gemmatimonadaceae > Pseudogemmatithrix. Next base: position 1,191 of record CAZHAG010000254.1, read on the forward strand.
CGAGGGGATGACGATGACGCCCCCCGGGATCCACGCGATCACGGGCGCGCGCGTGCTCGGGATGTTCGGCGACTCGATCACGACCGACCACATCTCCCCTGCGGGTTCGATCGCCGAGAAGAGCCCGGCCGGCCAGTGGCTCAAGTCGCTCGGCGTCGAGAAGAAGGACTTCAACTCGTACGGCGCGCGGCGCGGCAACCACGAGGTGATGATGCGCGGCACGCTCGCGAACATCCGCCTCAAGAACGACCTGACCCCCGGGATGGAGGGGTGGTGGACGCGCACCGCGCCGGGCGCCGAGCCGACCTCGTTCTACGAGGCGTCGATGGCGTACCAGAAGGCGAGGACGCCGCTGGTGATCATCGCCGGGAAGGAGTACGGCACCGGCTCCTCGCGCGACTGGGCGGCGAAGGGCGTCGCGCTCCTCGGCGTGCGCGGCGTGATCGCCGAGAGCTTCGAGCGGATCCACCGCTCGAACCTGGTCGGCATGGGCGTGCTCCCGATGGAGTTCACTGACGGCCAGACGCGCCAGACGCTCGGGCTCACCGGATTCGAGACGATCTCGATCGAGGGGATGTCGGAGCAGATGGCGCCGCGCGCGACGCTGACCGTGAAGGCGACGGGCGCCGACGGGAAGGTGACGAGCTTCAAGGTGCGCAGCCGGATCGACACGCCGGAGGAGATGAACTACTTCCGGCACGGCGGGATCCTGCACTACGTGCTCCGCCAGCTCGCGGGGAGCGCGAAGTAACCGTCCGGCTCCTCTACAATCCCGCGTCCGGACGGGGACGCGGCGAGCGGGCGATCGCGGGCACCAGGGCCGCGTTCGCCCGTTTCGGCTTCACCGACGTGCGGAGCACCAACCGCGCCGGGGACGAGGCGCGGCTGGTGGACGAGGCGCTGCAGGACGGGGTCGAGACGATCGTCGTGGCGGGGGGCGACGGCACCTGGTCCAAGTGCGCCGTGCCGCTCGCGCGCGCGGGGTCGCCGGCGCGGATGGCGTTCCTCGAGGCGGGCACGGGGAACGACTTCGCGCAGAACCTGCGGATGCCCTCGCGCGACCCGCTCGCGCTCGCGCAACGGATCGCCGAGGGGGCCGGGGAGCGGCGCGTGGACCTGGGGCGCGTGGACGACACCTGGTTCCTGAACGTCGCCGGCTTCGGGTTCGACGTGGCGGTGCTGCGGCGTTCGCACGGGTGGCGCGTGCTGCGCGGCTCGGCGGTGTACCTCGTCTCGGCGATCCAGGAACTGGTCGGGTTCGACGGGATGGACGTGGCCGTGGATGGGGAGTGGGCGCGCCGTCTCATGCTCGTCTTCTCGAACGG
>CAZHAG010000255.1:0-2509 GCA_964529705.1 uncultured Gemmatimonas sp.
GGACGGGCGCTCTCGGTGGCGATGCGCGCGCGTGGGCTCCGGATCCCGGTCCTCTTCATGTCGGGGTACACGGCGGATGCCGATCCGCTCATCTGCCCCAGCGGCCGCCCGGCGCAGCTGCTCGGCAAGCCCTTCACGCCGGCCGAACTCGCGAAGCGCGTCCGCGCGGTGATCGACGGCGCCTGACGCGCCCCGCCGCGCTTGACGCGGCGCCCGGCGGGCGGGACATTCGCCGCGATGCCGCTCCGCTCCTTCCCCTGGTGGCCCGTCGCATTCGCCGCCGCGGTGGTCGGCGCGCTGCTCTACTGGCGCCGCTGGACGCGGAAGGCGGGACTCCGTGCGCTCCTCAGGTTCCGCGCGCGCGTCGACCGCTTCAAGCTCACCACCAAGCGCTACATCGCGGACGCGCTCCTCGCCGACCCGGAGGTCGCGGCCGCCGTCCGCGCGCACGCCGATGCGCACGGGATGCCCAGGGCGCAGGTCTGGGCGCGCGTCCGCGGGTACATCGACGAGATCGTGCCGGCGTTCAACCTCCTCATGTACTACGAGTTCGGGTACACGCTCTCCCGCTGGGCGCTCAACCTCTTCTACAAGACGTCGGTCACCGTGCGCGAGCCGGGCGCGTTCGAGCGCCTCCCGCGCGAGAGCATCGTGATCTACCTGATGAACCACCGCTCCAACGCGGACTACGTGCTCGCGAGCTACGGGCTCGCCGGCCAGGTCGCGATCTCGTACGCCGTGGGCGAATGGGCGCGCGTCTTCCCGCTCGAGTACCTCTTCAAGTCGTTCGGGTCGTACTTCATCCGCCGGCGCTACCGCGAGCCGCTCTACCATACGGTGCTCGAGCGCTATGTGCAGCTCATCACCCGGAACGGCGTGACGCAGGGGATCTTCCCCGAGGGCGGGCTCACGCGCGACGGGCGCCTCCGACCCTCCAAGATCGGGCTCCTCGACTACATGCTGGGCACGGCACGCGAGCCGGGGTTCGCCGAGCGGATGTACGTCGTGCCGGTCGCGCTCAACTATGACCGCGTGCTGGAGGACCGCTCCCTCCTCCGCGAGGCGCGGGCGACGGCGGCCGGGGAGCCGGGCGTGTCGCGCTTCACGCAGTTCCGCGAGGTGGTGGCCTTCGCGCTCCAGGGCTTCGGGCGGCTCTCCACCGGACGCTGGAAGCGCTACGGTCGCGCGGCGGTGGTGATCGGCGTCCCGGTCCCGGTCTCTCCCTGGCTGCGCAGCGTGGCGGCGGAGGGCACTCCACTCTTCGAACGCCCACGGCCGGAGCGACTCGCGCGCGTGCAGGAGTTCTGCGACGGCATGATGCACCGCATCGGGGAGATCATCCCCGTCACCGCCGTGCCGCTCGTCTGCGCGGCGCTCCAGACCTTCGACGCGGAGTTCGTGCCGGAGGACCGGCTGCTCGCGCGCATCGAGGAGCTCCGTGATGTCCTCGTCGCCGAGGGAGCCGTGGTGGTCGAGCCGGAGCGCGAGGCCGCGGAGACCTTCGAGCGCGCCTACCGCATGCTGCGCATGCGGCGCGTGCTCCTCCGGGAGGGGAACGGCTACCTGATCCTCCCGCGCGGGCGCGAGCTGATCTCGTATTATGCGAATGGCGTCGCGCATCTCTGCGGCGCGTTCGAGGCCCGTGTGCGCGAGCGGGACGCCCTGCCGGCCGATACCTTGATCGGAGCATGAACCCGATGCCCTCCCCCAGTCCCACGCCGCGCCGCGGCACCCTCCTGGCGGCGCTGCTCGTCCTCGGCTCGGCGTCGCTCGATGCGCAGCCGCACCGCATGCCGCCGGCCGACTGGGTGGGCTCCCCGAAGCAGTACGACGCCGTCCTGGTCTCCCGCGACCTGATGATGCCCACGCGCGACGGGAAGCGGATGGCCACCGACATCTTCCGCCCCGCCCGCGACGGCCAGCCGGTGAACGAGCGATTCCCGGTGCTCCTCAACCGCACGCCCTACGACAAGACGCAGCTCCATTCGCAGGCGCAGTGGTTCGCGGAGCGCGGCTACGTCGTGGCCGTGCAGGATGCGCGCGGGCGCTACAAGTCGGAGGGCGTCTTCATGAAGGTGCAGCCCCTCGATGCCACCGACAGCTTCGACGCGGTGCAGTGGCTCGCGGCACAGCCCTGGTCCAACGGGGCCGTCGCGATGTGGGGCACCTCCTTCTCGGCGCACATGGGCGCGGGGGCCGCGCAACTCGCGCCGGCCGCCCTCAAGTCCGTCGTGCTCAACATGGGCGGGATGAGCAACGCCTGGGACCACGGCGTGCGCTTCCGCGGCGCCTACGAGATGGGGCGCCAGCTCACCTGGGCCTGGTCGCAGATGCTCGCCGACGCGCGCACCCCCGCGGTGAAGGCGCTCCTCGAGCGCGAGAAGGTCGAGGACTGGTACGGCGTGCAGCCCTTCCGGCGCGGCCTCAACCCGCTCTCCGTGGTGCCCGAGTACGAGGCGTGGTACATGGACTTCTTCGAGCGCGCGGACTACGACGCGTTCTGGAAGGA
>CAZHAG010000256.1:0-2493 GCA_964529705.1 uncultured Gemmatimonas sp.
GTGGCGGGTGCTTGGTCAACGGGAGGGAACATCTCGGGCATCATGTCGCGGCCCATCGCGTCGGCGAAGAGCGAACCCTTCAGCATCGCGGCGGCGGGCGCGGCGTCCTTCGCCGAGGGGATGAACCCGTGCTCGGCGAGTCGCTCCACATACGAGCAGAGCGCGCGGAACGATTCGACGGGATGGTCGGCGACCTCGAGCGCGCACTCGGGGCGCTCATTCATCTCGGCCATCGTCGCCCGGATCATCCCGCGGCACTCGAACATGAAGGTGTGGTCCTCGGCGGCCCACTCGGTGAGCTCGGCCTCGGGGTCCTTCGGGACCTCGGGGAGCGATGCGGCCGGGCCGGCCGCCGATTGGGAGCGCACGGCCTCGCCGATCAGGGCGGCCTTGGAGCCGAAGAGGCGAAAGAGGGTGACTTCGTTGACGCCCGCTTCATCGGCGATGCGGCGTGTGGTGGCGCCGCGGAAGCCGACGTCGGAGTAGACACGGGCGGCGGCTTCGATGAGGTGCTGCTTGGTTGGTTCTGACACGAATCCGGTGATTGCAAGTGAATGCTTGCAGTGAAGCAAGCGGGTGCTTGCATGGGGCGCAACCCCCACTTGGCAGGTAATGCGGTGCAATCGCTCGACGTACGACACGACCCACGAAGATTCGGCCTTTATTCGGGGTTGTCAAGCGCGACGCGGTGAAGGAACGTCGACTGCACCCCATCGATTGGTGATACGCGAACACGAACGTCACCCGAGTCCCGAGTCCCGAGATGTCCAAGACCAAGCCTGCCGACCCCGCGCTCGCCGCGAAGCTGTCGCCCATGGAGTACCAGGTCACCCAGTGCAGCGCGACGGAGCCCCCGTTCAGCAACGCCTTCTGGGATCACCACGAGCCCGGCCTCTACGTCGACATCGTCTCCGGCGAGCCGCTCTTCAGCTCCATCGACAAGTTCGACTCGGGCACCGGGTGGCCTTCGTTCACGCGCCCGGTGCAGCGGGAGAACGTCACCGAGCACGCGGACAACTCCCTCTTCATGCGGCGCGTGGAAGTGCGCTCGGCCGAGGGAGACTCACACCTCGGGCACGTCTTCAACGACGGTCCGGGCCCCACGGGGATGCGCTACTGCATCAACTCGGCGGCGCTCCGCTTCATCCCGGTGGACCGGCTCGCGGCCGAGGGCTATGAGAAGTTCGTGCCCCTCTTCGAGGCCGCGGCCAAGCGGGAGAAGTCCCGGTGACCGAACTCGCGACGCTGGGGGGTGGGTGCTTCTGGTGCCTCGAGGCGGTGTACCTCGAGCTGCGCGGCGTGCGCGCCGTGAAGAGCGGGTACGCGGGCGGGCACGTCGCGAACCCCACCTATGAGGAGGTCTGCGGGAAGAAGACCGGCCACGCCGAGGTGGTGCAGGTGGAGTTCGACCCCGCGGAGATCTCGTTCGCGGAGCTGCTCGAGGTCTTCTTCACCATCCACGACCCCACCACGAGGGACCGGCAGGGGAACGACGTCGGGCCGCAGTACCGCTCGGTGATCCTCACACATTCGCCCGAGCAGGAACGGATCGCGCGCGAGCAGCTCTCGGCGGCGCAGGCGCATTGGGACGCGCCGATCGTCACCGAGGTCGCGCCGCTGGAGAGGTTCTGGCCGGCGGAGCGGGTGCACGACAACTACTTCGCGCGGAACCCGCAGAACCCCTACTGCGCCGTGGTCGTCGCGCCCAAGGTCGCCAAGGCGCGCAAGCTCTTCCTCGACAAGCTCGCGCACCGCTGAGCGGCGTGGCCCGGGGGCGTGGGCACTTCCGGCGCCTGATGGCGTATCTTGTTCCGTGCCCATGACCCGGACACCCCTCGCCCTCGCGCTCCTCGGCGCCCTGGTCGCCGCCACGTTCGCCCTGCCCCGCACGATGGTGGCGCAGGCCGGCACGGTGCGCGGCATCGTGACGGACACCACCGGCCGACCGCTCGCCGACGTCGAGGTCACCTCGGTGAACGCCGAGCGGTCCACACGCACGGGACGCGACGGTCGGTATACGCTCACGAAGTTGCCGTTCGGCCAGCAGCTCGTGATCGCGCGGCTCCCCGGCTACCAGATGGGGCAGCAGGCCGTGACGATGCTCGACGAGGGTGCGCCCGTCGCCGACTTCCGGCTGCGCCTCGTGATCCAGGCGATCGACACCGTGCGGATCGTCTCGCACGACGGGTGTCCGCCGTACGACCTCGGCGGGTTCGAGTGCCGTCGCCGCGCGAGCGTCGGCCAGTTCCGCAGCGCCGACGAGCTGGCGGCCCTGCGGCCGCGCTACTGGGCGGACCTGTTCGAGGGGTTCGCCGGTCTGAAGCGCATCTCGATGCGTGACGAGAACGGCCTCCCGGACTGGACCATCCGGTCGACCACGGGATGGAGCTGCCTCAAGGAGTCCTGGGACGGTCGCGACAAGTCGGCGGCGGACATCCGGATGACGCCGAAGGACATCGTCGCGATCGAGTACTACGAGTTGTACGAGAAGGT
>CAZHAG010000257.1:0-2488 GCA_964529705.1 uncultured Gemmatimonas sp.
GCCGTGCCGCCGCGCCTCCCGAGGTCGCCGACGCGCCCGCGCCGCGGCGCGAGCTCCTCGCGCTCGATATCAACCGGCTGGCCGAGTTCTGGGACGAGGTCGTCGACCGCGTGAACGCTGACAACCGCGCTCTCCTCCTCTCGTCCACCCTCGCGCACGCCACGCCCTCCGCCGTGACGGCGTCGGGCACGGTGACGCTGACGGTGAGCTCGGACGCGCACGCGGAGCTCATCGCCGGGGGCGAGGCGACCGTGCTCGCGGCGCTCCGCCACCGCTTCACGGGCGTGCAGAAGCTCGTGCTGCGCGTGGTGACTCCCGAGGGGGAACAGGTGCCGCGGCGACTCAACGAGTCGGCCGTGAAGGCGGACCGGATCGCGACGCTGCGCAAGCAGTCACCCCTCCTCGACGCCGCGGTGGACGCGCTCGATCTCGAACTGCTCGAATAGCGGCCTCGGCGGTGCGTCCGCAGGTTGCCCGAGGGCGCGCGCAAGACCTAACTTCTTCTCTTAGCGCAACTTCGCCTACGTGGTGCGATGACCGATTTCCTCAAGATGATGCAGCAGGCCCAGCAGATGACGGGCAAGCTCCAGGAGGTGCAGGAGGCGCTCGGGCGGATGACCGTCACGGGTGTCGCCGCCGCCGGGCTCGTCCGCGTCGAGGCGGACGGGAAGGGGACGGTCAAGCGGGTCTCGATCGATCCCTCCGTCGTGAACCCCGCGGACGTGGAGATGCTCGAGGATCTCGTGGCCGTGGCGGTGCAGGAAGCGCAGAAGAAGGCGCGCGAGCTCTCCGAGCAGGAGATGAAGAAGGTGGCCGGTGGCCTGGGCCTCGGCGGTCTCCCGTTCAAGCTCCCGTTCTAGGGACCGTGTCGGCGATCGACGACCTCGTGACCGAGCTCTCCCGACTCCCGACGATCGGGCGGAAGTCGGCGCTGCGGCTCACCTATCACCTGCTGCGGCAGCCGGAGGAGCAGGGGCGGCGGATCGCGGCCGCACTGGTGGCGCTGGCGGAGAAGGTGCGGCCCTGCGCCGAGTGCTTCAACTTCGCGGAGGCGGAGCGGTGCGCGTTCTGCACCGATCCGCGGCGGGACCGCAGCGTGGTCTGCGTGGTGGAAGAGGCGTCGGACATCCCCGCGATAGAGCGGACGGGGGAGTATCGCGGGCTCTATCACGTGCTGGGCGGACGGCTCGCGCCGCTCGACGGCGTGGGGCCCTCGGACCTCACGGTGGCCGCGCTGGTGACCCGCGTCACCGCGGGGGGGATGCGCGAGGTGATCGTGGCGACGAATCCCAAGCTCGAAGGGGAGGCGACCGCGTTGTATCTTCAGGAGCAGTTGCGGCCCAGCGGAGTGACGGTCAGCCGGCTGGCGCGCGGTCTCCCGGTGGGCGGGGACCTCGAGTACGCCGACGGCGTCACGATCGTGCAGGCGCTGGCGGCGCGGCGGGCGATGTGAACCGGCGCGGCCTCTGGTTCGGCGTGGCGGCGGTCGGCGGGTTCCTGGCCGGCCTCTGGTGGTGGACGCGGGAGCAGGAGCAGCACCGGCGGGCGCTCTTCAGCCCGCGGCCGATGCGCCGGCTGGCGGCGCTCGGGTGGATCAGCGGGCAGCCGACCGCGGAGTCGGTGATGATGTTGCGCGAGTATCTCAGCTGGGAGAGCAATCCGGTGCTGCGCCGTCGGGCGCGGCGGTTGCTCACACGTTTCGAGGACGCCCTCGCATAGGACGGGAGCATGGCGGTCGGTTCGGCAAGCTGGTCCTTCACGGAAGAAGACTTCAACGCCATCACGGCGACCCTGCAGCGGTTCCTCGGGGAGACCAACGCGCGCTGCGCGCTCCTCGTAGACCGTTCGGGGCAGCTCATCGCGACCGTCGGGGAGCAGCCCACCTTCGACCCGACCGCGTTCGCCACGCTCACCGCGGCCGACTTCTCGGCCAACGACCAGCTCGCCAAGCTCATCGGCGAGTCGGACTTCAACTCGCTCTTCCACCAGGGCGAGAAGGAGTCGATGTACCTCGCCGACATCGCCCGACGGGTCATCCTCGTGGCGCTGTTCGACAACCGGACCACCCTCGGCCTCGTCCGACTCAAGATCAAGGACACCGTGCTCGAACTCACCAAGCTCTTCCACGACGTCTTCACGCGCGGCAAGTCGGCTGCGTCCAAGCCCGGGCTCCTCTCCGGTGCGGACGACGAGATCGACCAGCTGTTCGGCTAAAGGAGAACAGCCATGTCGATGATCAACTACGCCTCGCGCGAGATCAACTGCAAGATCGTCTACTACGGTCCCGGGCTCGGCGGCAAGACGACCAACCTCGAGCACGTCTACGGCAAGGTGAAGCCGGACACGCGCGGGAAGCTCATCTCGCTCGCCACGGAGACGGAGCGCACGCTCTTCTTCGATTTCCTCCCGGTGGACCTCGGCACCATCCGCGGCTTCAAGACCCGCTTCCACCTCTACACGGTGCCGGGTCAGGTCTACTACAACGCCT
>CAZHAG010000258.1:0-2473 GCA_964529705.1 uncultured Gemmatimonas sp.
CCCGCTCCGCCGGCGCGCGGCGCTCGACGAGACGCGCGCGCTGCTGGCCGCGATCGAGGCCCGGCGCGCGTTGGTGCAGGCGGCGGCGCAGCAGGTGCACGACGACGTGGTGCGCGCGGAGGGCGATGCGGCCCACGCCGCGGACGCCGCGGCGGCGGCCCAGCAGGCCGCCGCACAGTCGGCGCAGGTGCGCAACGAACGCGACCGGGTGCGCGAGCGCGCCGCCCGCGAGCTCGCGGATGCCGTCGCGCTGCGCGAGCGGCTCGCCGGCCGCCACACCGAGCTCGGCGACCGCGTGACGGCGAGCATCGCCGCGCAGGAGCAGACGGCACACGAGCTCATCGCGGCGGACGAGGCCGCGGCCGCGGCGCGGGCCACGCTCGTGGCGGCCGAACAGGCGCAGGATGAGGCGCGCGAGGCGCGCGCCGCGCACCAGGTCTCGCACGCGCAGGCGGAGGCGCGGCGGCAGGTGGCCACGGAGCGGCGCGAGCGGCTGGACCGCGAGCGCGAGTCCGCTGCCCAGCGCCTCACCGCGCTCGAGCGCGAGCTGGCGACGCTGGCGGAGGAGGACGGCCAGCTCGAGCAGCAGATGACCGTCTGGCAGGACGAGATCGCGGCCCGCCGCACGACGCAGCAGGAGGCGGACGCCTCCCTCGCCACGGCGGAGGAGGGCGTGCGCACGGCCGACCTGGCGCTCACCGCGGCCGAGCGGGCGCTCGACGAGGCCCGCCACGGCGCCGACGCGGGGGGCGAGGCGCTGCACCTCGCCGAGCTCCGCTTCACGGAACTCTCCGGAAAGCGGGCGACCATCAAGGAGCGCCTCGAGGTCGAGTGGCGCCGCCCGCTCGACGAGCTGATGGCCGGCTACACCCCGGTGGAGGCCGAGGAGGAGGCGCTGCGCGCCGAGGCCGAGGAACTCCGTCGCCAGGTGGAGCAGCTCGGGCCGGTGAACCCGCTCGCGATCGAGGAGCACGAGGAGGAGACCAAGCGCCTCGAGTTCCTCACCACGCAGCGCGCCGACCTCTCCGAGGCGCAGGTGAAGCTCCAGCAGGCCATCAAGGAGATCGACGTCACCGCGCGCGACCTCTTCCTGGCCACCTTCGAGCAGGTGCGCTCGCACTTCCGCGAGATCTTCATGACGCTCTTCGGCGGCGGCGAGTGCGACCTGCGGCTCGAGAACCCCGACGCACCGCTCGACTGCGACATCGAGATCCACGCGAGCCCGCGGGGCAAGCGGACGCAGCGCATCCACCTGCTCTCGAGCGGGGAACGGGCGCTCGTCGCGCTCTCGCTCCTCTTCGGCATCTTCCTCACCAAGCCGAGCCCCTTCTGCCTGCTGGACGAAGTGGACGCGCCCCTGGACGACCAGAACATCGGGCGCTTCGTGAAGATGCTGAACCAGTTCAAGAAGAACACGCAGTTCATCGTCATCACGCACAACCCGCGCACCACCACCGAGGCGGCGGACGCCGTGTACGGCGTCACGATGCAGGAGCCCGGGGTGTCGTCGCTGGTGAGCGTGCGGATGAACGGCCCCGCGGTGGACGAGGCCGAGGTCCCGGCCGAGCGCGGCGGCGTGGCCGCTGGCGTCTCCGCCTGAGCGCGCGCCCATGCTGATCGTCATGAAGCACGGCGCCACGGAGGCGGAGATCGCCGCCGTCTGCGAGCGGATCCGGGAGCGCGGGTACACCGCGGCGCCGATGCCGGGCGCGCAGCGCACCGCCGTCGGGCTCGTGGGCAACGACGGGCGGGTCGATGGGTCCGCGTTCGAGGACCTCCCCGGCGTCGCCGAGGTCATCCACGTCTCGAACCCGTACAAGCAGGTCTCGCGCGAGTGGCGGCCGGAGAACACGGTCGTGACCATCGCGCCGGGCGTCGCCTTCGGCGGGCGCGAGGTCCCGATCATCGCGGGTCCCTGTTCGGTGGAGAGCGAGGCCCAGATCCTCGCGTCGGCGCGCGCCGTGAAGGCGGCGGGCGCGGTGGCACTCCGCGGCGGGGCGTTCAAGCCGCGCTCCTCCCCCTACTCCTTCCAGGGGCTCGGCAAGCAGGGGCTGGAGCTGCTCGCGCTGGCCAAGCGGGAGACCGGGCTCGCCATCGTCACCGAGGCGATGGACGACGCGGGGGCCGAGCTCGTGGCGGAGTACGCCGACTGCATCCAGATCGGTGCGCGCAACATGCAGAACTACTCCCTGCTCAAGACGGTGGGGAAGCTGAAACGGCCCGTCCTCCTCAAGCGCGGGATGGCGGCCACCATCCAGGACCTCCTCCTCTCCGCGGAGTACATCCTGGCGGAAGGGAATGGCCAGGTGATCCTCTGCGAGCGCGGGCTGCGCAGCTTCGACACCACCGCGCGCAACCTGTTCGACCTCACGGCGATCCCGATCGTCCAGCAGCTCTCACACCTCCCGATCGTCGCGGACCCGAGCCATGGCACCGGCCGGCGCGACAAGGTGCTCCCGATGGCGCGCGCCGC
>CAZHAG010000259.1:0-2446 GCA_964529705.1 uncultured Gemmatimonas sp.
TCGTGAACTCGAACCCCGCGACGATCATGACGGACCCGGAGGTCGCGGACCGCACCTACATCGAGCCGGTGACGCCCGACTACGTGGAACTGATCATCGAGCGGGAGAAGCCGGACGCACTCCTCCCAACGATGGGCGGGCAGACGGCGCTCAACGTGGCGATGGCGCTGCACAAGAGCGGCGTGCTCGAGAAGCACGGGGTGGAGCTGATCGGGGCGAACGCGCATGCGATCGACCTGGCCGAGGACCGCAAGCTCTTCGGCGAGGCGATGGAGCGCATCGGGCTCAAGTGCCCGCAGGGAAAGATCGCCACCACCTGGGACGAGGCGCTCGCCGTGGCCGAGTGGACGGGGTTCCCGGCGATCATCCGGCCGGCGTTCACGCTTGGCGGGTCGGGCGGGGGCATCGCGTACAACCGCGAGGAGTACGAGTCGATCGTGCGCCGCGGGCTCGACGAGTCCCCGATCTCGCAGGTGCTGATCGAGCGCTCCCTGATCGGCTGGAAGGAGTACGAGCTCGAGGTGATGCGGGACTCGGCGGACAACGTGGTGATCATCTGCTCGATCGAGAACATCGACCCGATGGGGGTGCACACGGGCGACTCGATCACCGTCGCGCCGGCCATGACGCTGAGTGACCGCGAGTACCAGGTGATGCGCGACGCCGCGATCAAGGTGATCCGCGAGGTCGGCGTCGCCGCCGGCGGGTGCAACATCCAGTTCGCAGTGAATCCCGAGGACGGCGAGATGATCGTCATCGAGATGAACCCGCGCGTCTCCCGCTCCTCGGCGCTCGCGTCCAAGGCGACGGGGTTCGCCATCGCGCGGATCGGGACCAAGCTGGCCGTGGGGTACCGGCTGGACGAGATCCCGAACGACATCACGAAGACGACTCCGGCGAGCTTCGAGCCCGTGCTCGACTACGTGGTGGTGAAGGTGCCCCGGTTCGCGTTCGAGAAGTTCCCCGGGGCGAACCCGGTGCTGACGACGCAGATGAAGTCGGTGGGCGAGTCGATGGCGATCGGGCGGACGTTCAAGGAGGCGTTCCAGAAGGGGTTGCGCGCGCTCGAGGCCGACCGGATCGGGTGGGAGGTCGCGGAGCGCCCGGTGGACGACCGGGTGGCGGACGATTCGCTCGCCGCGGTGGAGACGGCCCTCGCGATGCCGGTGCCGGAGCGCGTCTACCAGATCAAGCGGGCGCTGCGGCTGGGGATGTCGGTCGAGGAGCTGAACCGACGGACCCGCATCGACCCGTGGTTCCTGCAGCAGTTCGAGGAGCTGGTGCTCGCCGAGCGCGCCTATGCGGCGCTGCCGGCGGTGGACGCGGCGGCACTCCGCCGGATGAAGCAGATGGGATTCGCGGACCTCCAGCTGGCGCGTCTCCGGGGCGAGGCGGAGTCCGCGGTGCGGGAGCGGCGCTGGGGGATGGGGATCCGCCCGTCGTACAAGATGGTCGACACCTGCGCCGGGGAGTTCCCCTCGAACACCCCCTACCTCTACTCCACGTACGACGAGGAGTCGGAGGCGCCGCGCTCCGGGCGGAAGTCCGTGATCATCCTCGGGAGCGGGCCGAACCGGATCGGGCAGGGGGTCGAGTTCGACTACTGCTGCGTGCGGGCGGCACTCGCGCTGCGTGAGGCGGGGTACGAGACGATCATGGTGAACTCGAATCCCGAGACCGTCTCCACGGACTTCGACACCTCGGACAAGCTTTACTTCGAGCCGTTGACCTTCGAGCACGTGCTCGAGATCGTGCAGCGGGAGCGGCCGGTCGGCGTGATCGTGCAGCTCGGGGGCCAGACGCCGCTCAAGCTCGTGAAGCCGCTCGAGGCGGCGGGCGTGCCGATCCTCGGAACCTCGCCCGAGGCGATCGACATCGCGGAGGACCGCGAGCGCTTCGAGAAGCTCGCGCGCGAGCTGGGCGTCACCCAGCCGCCGAACGGCACGGCGACGAGTGTCGACGCCGCCGTCGCCATCGCGGCGCGGATCGGATACCCGGTCCTCGTCCGGCCGAGTTACGTGCTTGGCGGCCGGGCGATGGAGATCGTGTACGACGAGGCGTCGCTCCGGGACTACTTCGTGCGCGCGGTGCGCGTCTCGGAGGAGCGCCCGGTGCTGGTGGACGCGTTCCTCGAGGACGCCTTCGAGGCCGACGTGGATGCCCTCTCCGACGGCACGGACGTGGTGATCGGCGGCGTGATGCAGCACATCGAGGACGCCGGCATCCACTCGGGCGACTCGGCGTGCGTGCTCCCACCGTACCGGATCGCGAAGGAGCATCAGGACGTGATGCGCGCCCACACCGTGGCGTTCGCCAAGGCGCTCGGCGTGGTGGGGCTGATCAACGTGCAGTACGCCGTCAAGGATGGCGTGGTCTACGTCATCGAGGTGAACCCGCGCGCCTCGCGCACGGTGCCGTTCGTCTCGAAGGCGATCGGGCGGCCGCT
>CAZHAG010000260.1:0-2335 GCA_964529705.1 uncultured Gemmatimonas sp.
CGAAGTACCCCGTGGCGACGACGATCGCCTGCGCCTCGGTCTGGACGGCATCGCCTCCGGCGGGTCGCGACCGTAGCACGAAGGCGTTCCGCCTGCGCTGTGCCGCCTCGACGGGCTCGTACTGGCGGACCTGCAGTCCGAGGTGCGTGACGACCGACCGGTAGTACGCGAGCGCGTCTCGCCGCGTGGGCTTCTCGGCGGCGAGGGAGAACGGCACGTCGGCGATGGCGATCTTCTCCGCCGTGGAAAAGAACGTAAGGTAGATCGGGTAGCTCGCGATCGACGAGACGATGCAGCCACGGTCGAACACGATGCAGGGGGTGCCGGCCCGTTCGATCGACGCCGCTGCCGCGAGGCCGCAAGGCCCCGCCCCGATCACGGCCACGGGCAGGACGTCCGCGCCGCGGGACCGGGCGCCGCTCGTGCGCTTCGGGGTGCGGCGCTTGGGCGCCACTCAGAGCCCGATGATCTGGTCGCGCCGCGTGCCGACGGAGACGTACTGGGCCGGGCACTCCACCAGCGCCTGCATCCGGTCGAGGTAGGCCCGCGCCTGCCGCGGCAGCGCCGCGAGCGTGCGCGCATCCGCCGTGGAGGACTTCCACCCGTCGAACCACTCGTAGACGGGCTCGATGCCGTTCAGGTCCGCGATGTCCCCGGGGAACTCCTCGACCAGCGCGCCGTCGATGCGGTAGCCGGTGCAGAGGCCGATCTTGTCGAGCGTGTCGAGCACGTCGAGCTTGGTGACCGCGAGCCCGGTGAGTCCGTTCACGCGCACCGCGTAGCGCACGACCACCGCGTCGAACCACCCGCAGCGGCGCGGACGGCCCGTGGTGGCGCCGAACTCGTTCCCCAGCTTGCGGACCGTCTCGCTCATCGCCTCGTCGAACTCCGTGGGGAGTGGGCCCGAGCCGACGCGCGTCGTGTACGCCTTCACCACGCCGAGCGCGGCGTCGATCGTGCGCGGCCCGATGCCGACGCCGATGGCGGCACCGCCGGCCGTGGTGTTCGACGAGGTCACGAAGGGGTAGGTGCCATGATCCACGTCGAGGAGCGAACCCTGCGCCCCCTCGAGCAGCACCGCCGCGCCCTGCTTCTGCGCGCGCGAGATCGCCAGTCCCACGTCCTCGGTGATGTCGAGGAGTCGCGGCGCGATGCGCTCCAGCGCCTTGAGCGTGAACTTGGCGTCCGCGCGCTTCGGCGACCCGAACCCGGAGAGGATGTGGTTCGCGTGGTCCGTGCCCCGCTCCACCAGCGCCTTGAGCCGCGCGGGATGCCGGAGGTCGAGCACGCGGATCCCACGGCGGGCGACCTTGTCCTCGTAGCAGGGCCCGATGCCCCGGCCCGTGGTGCCGATCGCCTTGCTCGCCGCGCTCTCCTTGTCCACCAGCTTGTGGTAGGGCATCACGAGCTGCGCGCGGTCGGAGAGGTAGAGCCGTCCCGTCACGTCCACGCCGTTCGCCACGAGCGCATCCACCTCGTCGAACACGCTCTCGGGATCGAGCACCACCCCGTTCCCGATGGCGCATCGCACCCCCGGGTGGAGGATCCCGCTCGGCACCTGGTGGAGGACCGTCGAGACGTTCCCCACGTGCACGGTGTGCCCCGCGTTGGCGCCCCCCTGGTAGCGCACCACCCAGTCCGCCCGCTCGGCGAGCACGTCCACGAGCTTCCCCTTCCCCTCGTCGCCCCACTGCGCGCCGACGACGACGATGGTGCGGGTCTTGGCGTCGAACATCGGGCGGCTCCGGACGGGGGCGGGACTGGTCCCGCACGGGCGGGAGGGCGGACACAAAAAAACGCCCCGGGTGCCGGGGCGTTGGAAGAATCTACGCAGGATACCCGGGCCGGGCAACGCGCCCTCAGATCACGGCCGCCACCTCGGCGCGCTGCGCGGCGGTCAGCGGCAGCAGCGGGAGGCGCGGCGCGCCACCGACCCGGCCGACGTGGTCCATCGCCCCCTTCACCCCCGGCACGCCCAGCTTGGCGACGATCACGTGCGCCATCGGCGCGAGCTTCGCCTGCGCGGCCGCGGCGCGCGGCGCGTCGCCCTTGGCGTGCGCGTCCAGCACCTCGAGCGCGACCGCCCCGGCGAAGAGCGAGACCGCGAGGATCCCGCCACGCGCGCCAGCCTCGAGCCCCGCCTGGAGCCCGGAACCGCTGCCGGTGATCACGGTGAAGCTCTCGCTCTGCGCCCGCAGGAAGCCCTTGAGCACCTCGAGATCCCCGGAGCTGTCCTTGATCCCGATCACGTTCCCGTGCTGCGCGAGGCTCCCCACGAGCTCCGCCGGGAGCGCGAAGTGCATGTACTTGGGGATGTTGTAGAGCAGCACCGGGA
>CAZHAG010000261.1:0-2272 GCA_964529705.1 uncultured Gemmatimonas sp.
ACGACACGCACCTGCTGGTGGCGCTCCTCGCGCAGGACGACGGGATCGTCGTCCCGATCTTGCAGAAGTTGGGCGTCACGCTCCCGCCGCTGAAGGAGGCACTGGAGCGCGAGATCGCGCGCTACCCCAAGCAGTCCGACGCGCAGCCGAGCCTCGCGCGCGAGCTGACGGCCGTGCTCGACCACGCGGAGAAGGAGGCGAAGAAACTCGGGGACGAGTACGTCTCCACGGAGCACCTCCTGCTCGGGCTCGCCGCCGTGAAGGGCGCCGAGACCGCGGCGCTGCTCAAGGCGCAGCGGGTCACGCACGAGGGGCTACTTGAGGCGCTGCAGGCGGTGCGGGGCGCGCACAAGGTGACGGACCAGACGCCAGAGGACCAGTACCGCGCGCTGCAGCGCTACACGCGCGACCTCACCGAGGACGCGCGCAAGGGGAAGCTCGACCCCGTGATCGGCCGCGACGAGGAGATCCGGCGCGTGGTGCAGGTGCTCTCGCGCCGCACCAAGAACAACCCCGTGCTCATCGGCGAGCCGGGCGTCGGCAAGACGGCGATCGCAGAGGGACTTGCGCAGCGCATCGTGAACGGCGACGTGCCGGAGTCGCTGCGCAACAAGAGCCTCGTCTCGCTCGACCTCGGCGCGCTGATCGCCGGCGCCAAGTTCCGCGGCGAGTTCGAGGAGCGGCTCAAGGCGGTGCTCAAGGAGATCACGGCCAGCGAGGGGCGGTTCGTGGTCTTCATCGACGAGATGCACACGATCGTCGGGGCGGGGCGCGCCGAGGGGTCGATGGACGCCGGCAACATGCTCAAGCCGCTCCTCGCGCGCGGCGCGCTGCGGATGGTCGGCGCCACCACGCTCGACGAGTACCGGAAGCATGTGGAGAAGGACCCCGCGTTGGAGCGGCGCTTCCAGCCCGTCTTCGTCGGCGAGCCGACAGTCGAGAGCACCATCGCGATCCTGCGCGGGCTCAAGGAGCGGTACGAGTCGCACCACGGGGTGCGCATCACGGACGGGGCGGTGGTGGCCGCGGCCACGCTCTCCAACCGCTACATCGGCGACCGCTTCCTCCCGGACAAGGCGATCGACCTCGTGGACGAGGCGGCCTCGCGGCTCCGGATCGAGATCGACTCGCTCCCGCAGGAGATCGACGAGGTGGAGCGGCGGATCGTGCAACTCGAGATCGAGCGGCAGGCGCTCGCCAAGGAGAAGGACAAGGCGACGGTCGAGCGGCGGCAGGGGATCGAGCAGCAACTCGCGCAGCTGCGCGAGCAGACCGGCGCGATGAAGGCGCAGTGGCAGCTCGAGAAGGACGCGCTCGGGAGCGTCGGCAAGCTCAAGCAGCAGATCGAGGAGGCGCGCCTCGACGCGGAGCGCGCCACGCGCGCGGGAGACCTCGGGAAGGCGGCCGAGATCCAGTATGGCCGGATTCCCCAGCTGGAGGCCGAGTTCAAGAAGGTGGAGGAGCGCCTCGCGGCGCAGAAGAGCGGGGGCGCGCACTTCCTCAAGGAGGAGGTGACGGCGGACGACATCGCGGAGATCGTGGCCAGCTGGACGGGGATCCCCGTCACGCGGATGCTCGAGTCGGAGCGTGAGCGCCTCACGCACCTCGACCAGGAGCTCGCGAAACGGGTGGTCGGGCAGACGGAGGCCGTGAACGCCGTGGCGAACGCCGTCCGCCGCTCGCGCGCGGGACTGCAGGACCCCAACCGGCCCATCGGGTCGTTCATCTTCCTCGGGCCCACGGGCGTGGGGAAGACGGAGACGGCGCGCGCGCTGGCGCACTTCCTGTTCGACGACGAGCACGCGATGGTGCGGATCGACATGTCCGAGTACATGGAGAAGCACGCGGTCGCCCGCCTGATCGGGGCGCCGCCGGGCTACGTGGGCTTCGAGGAGGGCGGGCAGCTCACCGAGGCGGTGCGCCGCCGGCCGTATTGCGTGGTGCTCTTCGACGAGATCGAGAAGGCGCACCCGGACGTCTTCAACATCCTGCTCCAGATCCTCGACGACGGCCGGCTCACCGATTCGCAGGGGCGCACGGTCGATTTCCGGAACGCGGTCATCATCATGACCTCGAACATCGGCTCCTCCTGGATCCTTGAGGAGGGGACGAAGGACTGGGCGCTCGTGGAGACACAGGTGACGGCCGCGATGCGCCAGCACTTCAAGCCCGAGTTCCTCAACCGCGTGGACGACATCGTGATCTTCCGGCCGCTCGGCGAGGAGCAGATCGAGCACATCGTGGAGCTGCAGCTCGTGCGGCTCGACCGCCT
>CAZHAG010000262.1:0-2250 GCA_964529705.1 uncultured Gemmatimonas sp.
CGGCGAGCTCGTCCGCCGAGTGTTCCTTCGGCAGGTAGCCGGCGGCGCCCGCGCGAAGGGCGGTGCGCGCGTAGCGCGCTTCCGCGTGTGCACTCACGACGAGCACGCGGAGTCCCGGCACCTTGCTCACGGCCTCGAGCACCGCGAGGAACCCGGGCCCCGGCATCGAGACGTCGAGGAGGAGGATGTCGGCCTTGGTGGCGCGGCAGGCGGCGATCACCTCGTCCCCCGTCGCGGCCTGCGCGACGACGCGCAGGTCGGCATGCGCGGCGAGGATCCGGTGGATCCCCTCGCGCACCAGTGTGTGGTCGTCGGCCAGGATGATGCGGATCATGCTCGGTCCCCGAGCGGAGCGCGTGGCACGCGGACGGTCACCTCCGTGCCCCCGTCGGGCCGCGAAGCGATGTTGAAGCTACCACCGGCGGCCTGCGCGCGTTCGCGCATCCCCACGAGCCCAAGGT
Organism: uncultured Gemmatimonas sp.; assembly: GCA_964529705.1. GTDB lineage: Bacteria > Gemmatimonadota > Gemmatimonadetes > Gemmatimonadales > Gemmatimonadaceae > Pseudogemmatithrix. Next base: position 462 of record CAZHAG010000262.1, read on the forward strand.
GCCCCTCGTCCGCCGGCGAAGGCCCGGGGTAGCCCGCGCCATCATCCACGACCCGGAGCTCGATCACCTCGCCTACCTCGCGGAGCGTGACCGCGACATGCGTGGCCCGCGCGTGACGCACCACGTTGGTCGCCGCCTCCTGGAAGGTCCGGAAGATCGTCGTCGCGACCGTCGGGTGCACCGGGTCCGCGAGCTCGAGCTTCGCGACCCAGGCGATCCCCGCACGCCCGAAGAGCCGTCCCGCCTGCCACTCGATCGCGGGGACCAGGCCGAGATCGTCGAGGATCGCCGGCCGCAGCCGAGCGGCGAGGGCGCGCACGGCGTCGATCAAGCGGTCGACTTCCGCGAGGGTCGCGCCGGCACGCTCGCGGGCGGCGCGCTGGCTGGCCGGGAGCTGGTCGCGGACCCAGGCCACGTCGAGCTTGAGCCCCGTGAGCCCCTGGCCGAGCTCGTCATGGATCTCGCGTGCGACCTCGGTGCGTTCCTCCTCGCGCACCGCCTCGAGCCTGGCGGCCAGCGCGCGCAACTCGCGGCGGGAGCTCTCAAGGAGGGCCTGCTTGGCGCGCTCCTCGCTCACGTCCCGCACGAAGGCCGCGACCAGGGGACCGCCCGCCTGGTGCAGGATGGTCGCACTCACGTGCAGCGGGAGGAGCGTTCCATCCTTGCGTCGGTGGTGCGTCGTGAAGCGCGCGCCCCCGGCACTGAGCATCTCCGCGATCCGCGACTCGATCGCGCCTTCGGTGAGCTCGGCTTCGATCGAGCCGATCTCCCGCCCGACGAGGTCCTGCGCGCGGTACCCCGTCATCGCCGCATAGGCGGCGTTGACCTCGAGGATGACGCCCCGGTCGTCGGCCAGGATGAAGCCGTCCTGGGTGGTGGCGAGGAGGCGGCGCGCACGGTCTGCGGACGCCTCAAGCGCGGTCTCCAGCTCGCGACGCTCCGTGACGTCCGCCTCGAGGGCGATCGCGTAGCGCACCTCGTCGCCCACGATGACCGGCCGCACCTGGCGCCGCAGGTGACGCCGTCCGCCGGGCAGGTCGAGCGTCGCCTCGGTCTCGAGCGGCGTGCCGGTCGAGAAGACCACGTCCAGCTGCGCCAGCGCCGCCGCCGCATCGTCCGGCGCGAGATTGTCCACCACACGCCGACCCACGATCCGCTCCTTCGGTTGCCCGATCCACTCGAGCATCCGTGCGTTCACGGCGTGCACGCGCCGGTCGCGGTCGATCACGGTGACCGCCTCGCCGGCGTGTTCGAAGAGGAGCCGGTAGTGTTCCTCGCTCGCACGCAGCGCCTCGAGGGTGCGCCAGTGCTCGGTCACGTCCTGCACCACGCCGTGCGCGCCGAGGAGCCGGCCGCCAGCGTCGCGCTCGATCACGTAGGAGCTGTGCAGATGCCGCTGCACGCCATCCGCACTGGTGATCCGGAAGTGGATATCCGGCCCCTGCTCGCCGCGGCCGACTGCCGCGAGCGACTCCGCGACCACGGCGCGGTCGTCGGGATGGACCAACGCGAGGTACTCCGGCGGCGAGGGAAGGCCTCGCTCGGGCGCGAGCCCGTGGATCCGGTGCAGTTCCGCGGACCCGAGCAGCTCGCCGCCGGCGGCGTCCCAGCGCCAGGAACCGAGGAGCGCGACCTGCTGGGCGAGCGCCATCGAGCGCTCGCTGCGCCGCACCGCGGCCTCGGAGCGCTTCCGTTCGGTGATGTCGGAGACATAGCCCGACACGCTCACGAGGGCACCCGACGCGTCGTAGGTCCCCTCCGCCTGCTCGGAGACCCACCGCACCTCCCC
>CAZHAG010000263.1:0-2242 GCA_964529705.1 uncultured Gemmatimonas sp.
CCCCCTAGTACCGGAAGAGCCGGTTGACCTTGAGGACGAACGCCCGGTTCTTGAGCCCGCGCACCGTCGTCGGCGTGACGAAACGGTCGGCCGTCGCATCCCGCTCGTCGGTGTAGACGAGGAAGACCTCGCTCCCCGGCGCGTACTCCCAGCGGAAGCGGATGTTGGTGCTCACCGCGCGGTCGCCCGAGTTGTACTGCACCAGCGCGCTCATGAACATCAGCGGCGAGAAGCCGTAGTCCGCTCTCAGGCGCGCGAGGCGCGTGGTGAAGTCGCCCGCGGGACGCTCGATGCGCGTGATCACGAAGGCCGGCTCCACCGCCAGCCGCTGCGAGATCGCGACGCGCGCGCTCGAGAAGGGGTTCCCGGGCCCGAAGGTCACGCTCCGGATGGTGCCGTCGTAGTACTCGCCGAGCTGCACCTTGATCGTCCCGGAGGCGCGGCGCTGCGCGCCGAAGTCGTAGGCCACCGTGACGTCGCGGAAGGCGTACGCGCCTGGCGTGATCGGCGCGGGTGAGCCAGACGGCGTGAACGACTGGCGCAGGACCTCGTAGGTGTCGTTCGCGTCGATCGAGAAGCGGTCGCTGCTCGCGAACTCCGTCTCGAAGCGCCCACCGAACCCGCGCGAGTCCACGGTGCCGTCGCCATTCTCGACGTACTCACCGGAGGCGGTCCAGGTGAACTTGCGGATGCTCGGCATCAGCATGCCCGGGCGCGGGCTGAAGCGGAGCGACCCGGCCGTCCGGTTGAAGTCGGAGCGCCGGCGGAACCCCACCTGTGGGTCGAAGTTGGCGCCCACCGAGAGGAACTCGGCGTTCGCGCCGTACTTGTCCGCGGCGTAGTCCACGCGCGCCTGGTAGCTCTGGTCGTCCCCCGTGGTGGCGGTGGGGCCGGTGGTCTCCGTGCGTGCCCAGTAGGCGCCGGCCGTGAGCGTCTGCGAGAGGAGGAAGGCGCCGTCCACGCCGTAGGCGGTGTTGCTCCCGCTCCCGGAGGTGGCGATCGAGCGGTTGGTCGCCATCACGCCGATCGAACTGCGCTGCAGGATGTCGCGCTTGAGGCGCAGCACCGTGAAGTTCGTCGCCTGGTTCCCCGTGGCAGCGTCACTCGCCGTGCCGATGTTCATCGCGCCGAGCGCCCAGGGGCCGACCTTGCCGGTGACGCGCCCGCCGACGTTGATGGGGACCACGGCGCCGTTGTTCAGCCCGATGCGCCGCGTGTAGAAGAGGTTCGGCGTGTCGGAGCCACCGAAGCCGAGCACGCCGCTCCCGCCGCGCCCGAACTCGAAGATCCCGCGCCCTTCGAGGAAGAAGTCGCGCTTCTCGGGGAAGAAGAGGGAGAACCGCGTGAGGTTCACCTGCTGCTCGTCCACCTCCACCTGCGCGAAGTCGGTGTTCACCGTGAGGTCCGCGGTGAGGTTCGGGGTGATGGCGTACTTCACGTCGCCGCCGATCTCGCCCTTGAACTCGTCGTTCACCGCCGGCGTGCGCACACGGTCGGTGCTCACGCGAGCGACGCCATAGGGCTTGAGCTCGATGTTCTTCCCCGCCTCGGGGAGGTCGAGTCCCACGAGGGTGCCGCCGGCCGAGACGCGGTTCAAGGCCTGCGGCCCGGCGAGGATGCGCGGCACCGGCGTGAGATAGGCCCACTCGTTCTTGTGGCGGATGGAGCGGCGGATCTGGATCCCCCACACCTGATCCTGGCCCGCGCGGTAGCGCAGCGACTTGAAGGGGATCGCCATCTCCACGGTCCAGCCGCCGTCGAAGCGGCCGGTCTTCGACGTCCAGACGGGGTTCCAGTCGGAGTTCGATCCCCCTTCGTCCACCACCGAGTAGTCGGCGCGTGCGCCGAGCGGGTTGGTGTAGAACGCGAACCCGCTGCGCCGGTCGTAGAAGGTGTCGAACATCATGCCGATGTGTTCGTTGTTGCGGAGCCCGCCGGTGTCGCGGCGCAGCTCGTTCACCACCCATTCGGACTCGGGCGACTTGTCCCAGCAGCGACAGCTCAGGTAGATGAACTGCTGGTCGTAGGTGATCCAGAGGTCGCTGCGTTCGGTGGCGCCCTTGCCGTAGTCGGGGGCGACCTGGAGCATCCCGTCGAAGGGCTGTTCCCGCGTGTAGACCTCCTCGTCGAGCACGCCGTCCACCTTGAGGGGCGCGGAGAGCTTGATCGCGCGGACAGTGGCCTGGCCCGCGGCGTCGCGGGTGATCACGGCGGGGGCCACGGGGCGCGGCGGGCCCTGGAT
>CAZHAG010000264.1:0-2162 GCA_964529705.1 uncultured Gemmatimonas sp.
CTCGACCGCTACATCGTGGGGCAGGACGAGGCCAAGAAGTCGGTGGCGATCGCGCTCCGCAACCGGTGGCGCCGCCAGCGCACGCCGGAGGGGATCCGCGAGGAGATCGCGCCCAACAACATCATCCTCATCGGCCCCACGGGCGTGGGGAAGACGGAGATCGCGCGCCGCCTGGCCAAGCTCGCGGGGGCGCCCTTCATCAAGGTGGAGGCGTCGAAGTTCACCGAGGTGGGATACGTCGGGCGCGACGTCGAGGGGATGGTGCGCGACCTCGTGGACAGCGCGATCGACATGATGCGCACGGAACGCGAGCAGGACGTGGAGGACCTCGCGAACGACCGGGTGGACGAGCGCCTGCTCGACCTCCTGCTGCCGCCCCCGCCCCCGGAACCCGCGCCCAGCGCCGTCGGCGGCGCGGACCCGCAGCGGGTGTTCGTCGCGACCCCCGAGGGGAACGTCTCGCAGGACCAGGAGATCGCGAAGGAGCGCCACAAGCGCACCCGCGAGAAGCTCCGGCAGCTGCTGAAGGACGGCCAGCTCGACCAGCGCGAGGTGGAGGTGGAGGTGACGCAATCCCCACCGATGATGGACGCGATGGGGCAGCAGGGGGCGCCCGAGGGGATGACCAACTTCGCGGAGATGCTCTCGGAGCTGCTCCCGAAGAAGACGCGCAAGCGCACGGTGCCCGTGGTCGAGGCGCGCCGGATCCTGCTCGACCAGGAGTTCGACAAGCTGATCAACCTCGACGACGTGGTGGGGGACGCGCTGGAGCGGGTGGAGACGCTCGGCATCATCTTCCTGGACGAGATCGACAAGATCGCCGGACAGAAGGGGGACTTCGGCGGGCCGGATGTCTCGCGCGAGGGGGTGCAGCGCGACCTCCTCCCGATCGTCGAGGGGTCGAACGTCCAGACGAAGTACGGGATGGTGAAGACCGACCACGTGCTCTTCATCGCTGCAGGCGCCTTCCACGTAAGCAAGCCGAGCGACCTGATCCCGGAGCTGCAGGGCCGCTTCCCGATCCGGGTGGAGCTCAAGTCGCTCACCGAGGCCGATTTCGTCCGCATCATGACGGAACCGGAGAACGCGCTCACCAAGCAGTACGCGGCGCTGGTGGAGGCGGAGGGCACGGCGCTGAGCTTCACGGACGACGGCATCGCCGAGATCGCCCGGATCGCGGCGCGCGTGAACGCGCGGATGGAGAACATCGGGGCGCGTCGCCTGCACACGGTGATGACGACGCTGCTGGAGGAGTTGCTCTACGAGCTGCCGGAGCGGGGCACCGCGCCCGAGGTGGTGGACGGGGCCGCGGTGCGGGCCCGGCTGAGTGCGATCGCAGACGACGAGGACCTGCGCAAGTACATCCTGTGAGGAGTGACACTCCCATGCAGAGATCACGTTCCCGGACCGCGGTACGGACGGTCGCCGCCACGATCGCCTGCGGTGTGCTGGTGGGATGCATCGATGGCCAGGACGCGGCCGACCTGGCGGTGGGCATCGCGCCCTTCGAGCAGCTGCGCGGGATCAACCTCGCGAGCCTGCGCGTCGGCGCGGTGCGCGCGCTCCGGAGCGGCGCCGAGCCGGCCCCCTTCGAGGGACTGCGGGAGCCGGTCGGCGCCTTTGACGTGGTCTGGACCGTGACGGGGTATTCGGGGGCCGACGGGAGCTGGCCGGTGGAGGACGCCCTGATCCTCGCGGTGGAGGCCTCGCGCGACTGGCCCTCGGACACGGCGGCGGGCGCGGCGTGGCAGCGGGCGATCGCGGCGGTGAAGGAGGGCCTCGCACAGGAGCCGGCATGCGCGGAGGTGACCGGGCCCGGCTTCACGATGCGTGTCGCGGAGTGGGACCGCGGGGGCGGGTGGTCGCTCTCGGCGTCGCTCGCGCCGGCGATCACGGTCGGCGGGGAGCCGGTCTCCGCCCGGCACAGTGTGGCCGTGCGCCGTGAGGCGCTCACCGTGCGCTACCCCGAGGCCGGCCAGCCTAACCCCGACGAGCGCCCCACCTGGACGCGCGTGGCATGCGGGGCGGCGTGAGCGCGCGCCCGCACCGCGACTTCCTCGCGATCCCCGACTTCACGGCGGCCGAGACGCGCACACTCTTCGCGCTGGCCGACCGGATGCGGCGCGGCGAGTACCACGCCCGGCCGCTGCAGGGGAAGGCGC
>CAZHAG010000265.1:0-2140 GCA_964529705.1 uncultured Gemmatimonas sp.
GGCGATGCCGTCCAGACCGAGGCGCAGGCGATCGTCGTCGCCACGGGGTACTTCGGCACGCCCAACGCGCTCGGCGTGCCCGGGGAGGAGCTCCCGCACGTCTCGCACCTGTACCGCGAGGGTCATGGCGCGTTCCAGCGCGACGTCGTGGTGGTCGGGGGAGGGAACTCGGCCGCCGAGTCCGCGCTCGACCTCTGGCGTTCCGGCGCACGCGTCACGCTCGTGCACTTCGGCCCCACCTTCGACAAGAACATCAAGCCCTGGGTGCTCCCCGACCTCCGGAACCGGCTGGACGACGGAAGCATCAACGTCCGCTGGAACACCCGCGTGACCGCGATCGAGCCGGGTCGCGTGCACCTGGAGGGAGAGGACGGGCCGGGGATCCTCCCCGCCCAGCATGTGTTCCTGATGACCGGCTTCACCCCGAACAGCGAACTGCTCGAGTCGCTCGGGGTGGGGGTCGACACTGTCACCGGCATCCCCACGCACGACCCGCGCACGATGGAGACCAGCGTACCGGGCGTGTACATCGCCGGCGTCCTCGCGAGTGGCTTCGACGCGAACAAGGTGTTCATCGAGAACGGCCGGGAGCATGGCGCGCTGATCGCGAAGGCGCTGCACCGGCGGCGCCTCGAGCGCGCCTGAGGGGCTCGGCGCCCCGCTCCGGGTGTTAGATTCGGAGTCCGCCACCCCTCGTCCCGCCGCCCTGAATTCCGCGTTCATGTCCCGTCCCGACGTCCTCGAATCGCTCGTCAGCCTCTGCAAGCGCCGCGGCTTCATCTTCCAGTCGTCGGAGATCTACGGCGGCACGGGGTCGGTGTGGGACTACGGGCCGCTCGGCGTCGAGCTCAAGAACAACGTCAAGGCGCGCTGGTGGAACGCGCTGGTGCGCGAGCGGGACGACGTGGAGGGGTTGGACGCGTCGATCCTGATGCACCCGAAGGTCTGGGAGGCGAGCGGCCACGTCTCCGGCTTCTCGGACCCGCTGGTGGACTGCAAGGCGTGCAAGGCGCGCTTCCGCGCCGACAAGCTCGCCGACGCCCAGTGCGCGCGGAAGCCGTCGAAGAAGCCGGGGGAGCACGCCGACTGCCAGCTCACCGAGCCGCGCCAGTTCAACCTGATGTTCAAGACGTTCATGGGGCCTGTCGAGGAGTCGGCGTCCGTGGTCTACCTGCGGCCGGAGACGGCGCAGGGGATCTTCGTGAACTTCCTGAACGTGCAGCAGGCCACGCGGCAGAAGGTGCCGTTCGGCATCGCGCAGATCGGGAAGGCGTTCCGCAACGAGATCACGCCCGGGAACTTCACCTTCCGCACGCGTGAGTTCGAGCAGATGGAGATGCAGTACTTCGTCGAGCCCGGCACGGACATGGAGTGGTTCGAGAAGTGGAAGGCCGCGCGCCTGGCCTGGCACCTCTCGCTCGGGCTCGACAAGGACCGGCTCGAGTTCCACCAGCACTCCGAGAAGGAGCTCGCGCACTACGCGCGCGCGGCGTTCGACATCAACTTCGACTTCGGTGGCTCGCTCGGGTTCCAGGAGATCGAGGGGGTCCACAACCGCTCCGACTTCGACCTCTCGCAGCACCAGCAGTTCAGTTCCAAGAAGCTCGAGTACGTGGACCAGGTGCAGAACAAGCGCTACCTGCCGTACGTGATCGAGACCTCCGTCGGCGCCGACCGCGTGACGCTCGCGCTCCTGGTGAACGCGCTGCGCGAGGAGGCGGTGCCGGGGGAGAGCGAGGGGCGGACGGTGCTTGGCTTCCACCCCGCGCTGGCCCCCATCAAGGCGGGGATCTTCCCGCTCACCAAGAAGGACGGGCAGCCCGAGATGGCGCACCGGCTCGGCGACGCGCTCCGCAAGCGCTTCCACGTCTTCTACGACGAGGCGGGCGCGATCGGGCGGCGCTACCGGCGGCAGGACGAGGCGGGGACGCCCTTCGGCATCACGATCGACGGCGAGTCCGCGGCCAACGACGACGTGACGATCCGCTTCCGGGACGACATGGGGCAGATCCGCGTCTCGACGTCCAAGGTGGCCGAGGTGATCGGCCGCTACCTCGAGGCCGACCACGCGCGCGCCGAAGCGACGCTCGCGGGCTGAGGCGGGGCCGATGTCCCGGACGCGCGCCGACGCCCCGCAGGA
>CAZHAG010000266.1:0-2135 GCA_964529705.1 uncultured Gemmatimonas sp.
TTTTTCACGACCAAGCAGGGAGGGAGCGGGCTCGGCCTGTACATCTCCCACGACATCGTCAAACGACACGGCGGGAACCTGTCCGTGCGAAACATCTCCGGAAGCGGGGCGACCTTCGTGGTCGAGCTGCCGCTGGAGCCTCAGGGAGGGGCGTCATGAGCAAGGCGAACATCCTGGTGGTGGACGACCAGGACTCGATCCGGCACTTCGTGTGCCGCGCGCTCGAGGATGAAGGCTACACGGTGCTCACCGCGGGTTCGGTGCGCGAGACGCGCGAGGCGATCGAGCCGGGCATGCCGGATCTCGCGATCCTCGACCTGAAGCTCCCGGACGGCACCGGGATCGAGCTGCTGCGCGAGTTCAAGCGCGTGCAGCCGGAGATGTCGGTCATCCTGATGACGGCCTTCGGCGAGCTCGAGACCGCGGTCGAGGCCATGAACGCCGGCGCGTTCTGGTTCGTGAAGAAACCGTTCGAGACCGAGGAACTGCTGGCGCTGGTGGCCCGCGCCCTCGAGTCGCAGAAACTGTGGCTCGAGCTGCGCCGCCTGCGCCACCACGCGTTCTCCGACGAGGACTACCTCCACTCCGCCAGCCCCTCGATGCAGGAGGCCTACGCCATCGCCGAGCAGGTGGCGGTGGGGGACACCACCAGCGTGCTGATCGAGGGCGAGAGCGGCACGGGCAAGGAGTACTTCGCCAACCTCATCCATCGCATGAGCGCCCGGCACGACAAGCCGTTCGTCGAGATCAACTGCGCGGCGATCCCGAGCGAGCTGCTGGAGAGCGAGCTGTTCGGGCACGAGAAGGGCGCCTTCACCGACGCCCGCGCCCAGAAGCAGGGCCTCATGGAGCTGGCGAGCGGCGGCACGCTGTTCCTCGACGAGATCGGGGAGATGAGCCCGATGCTCCAGGTGAAGCTGCTGCGCGTGCTCGAACGGCGAACGTTCAAGCGCGTCGGCGGCACCAAGGACATCAGCGTCAACCTGCGCATCATCTCGGCCACCAACCAGGACCTCGAGCGGATGGTGCGGGAGGGGACCTTCCGCGAGGACCTCTACTACCGGCTCAAGGTCGTGCCGCTGTTCGTGCCGCCGCTGCGCGAGCGCAAGGAGGACATCCTGCCGCTCTCGCAGCTGTTCCTCGAGCGCTTCTCGAAGCAGTTCAAGAAGCCGTTCCGCTCGATCTCGTCCGGCGCCGAGCGGCTGCTCGCCGACTACGCGTGGCCCGGCAACATCCGCGAGCTCCGGAACCTGTTCGAGCGCACCGTGCTGCTCGAGCAGGGCGACGTGCTCGAGGCGCACCACCTCAAGCTCGGCGGGCGCGGCCGCACGCCGGCGCAGGCCACCCTCGGGCAGCGCGTGGACGAGTACCTCACCGGCGCCCTGCCGCCCGAGGGCATTCCGTTCGAGGCGGTGATCGAGGAGCTGGAGCGGGCCTTGATCACCCGTGCCTCGTGTGCTACCAAGTGGAACCAGAGTCGCACCGCGGAGTTGCTGCAGCTCAAGCGCGACAAGCTCCGCTACCGCATGAAGCTCTATGAGATCCACTCCGACACCCCCGAGGCCTCCACGGCCGACGACTGACCCGGGCCCCGCGTGCTGAAGCGCGCGGGGCGTCTCGTGCTGGGCGCGGCGGCGGCGGGAGCGCTCGCCGGCTGCGCCTACACGAGCGGCTCCGCGCTGCTTCCGTCGCACCTCCGCACCGTGGCGATCCCGACGTTCGAGAACGGCACCACCGAGTACGTGCTGGAGAAGGAGCTGACGCAGGCGGTGATCGACCGCTTCATCGCGGACAACCACCTGCGCGTGGTGGACGAGCGCCGCGCCGCCTCGGTGCTGCGCGGGCGGATCGTCGGCTACAAGAACGCGGTCTTCGGCTTCACCGGCGCCAACCGGGCCCAGGAGTACCGCGTCACGATCACGGTGGACGTCACCTTCAAGGACCTGGTGAAGAACCGCGAGGTCTGGAAGGACCCCGAGATCACGCGCTACGCGAACTACTACGTGCAGCCGGTCCCCGGGGACTCCGCGCGCACCGAGCTGCAGGGCCGGCGCGAGGCGATCGCCAAGATCGCCGAGGAAATCCTGAGCCGGACCGTGGAGGGCTGGTAGCGGTGGCGGCCGGACGCGCGAAGC
>CAZHAG010000267.1:0-2105 GCA_964529705.1 uncultured Gemmatimonas sp.
CTGTCGTTCCGTACTCGTCCTGAGCCGGTCCCCCGCATCCGCCGGCGCGTTCGGCTTCACCCGCACGCTCTTCGCCGGGATCCCCACGTTCACGTGGTAGGGGCGCACGTCCTTCGTCGCCACGGCCACCGCACCCACCATCCCCTGCTCGCCGACGTGCACCCCGGCCAGCACGGTCGCGTGGTAGGTGATCCGCACGCCGTCATGGAGCACCGTCATCGCGTTCGTCACGTCCACCTGCTCCACGATGCTGTGGGTGTGGGAGTAGATGTTCGCGTAGTCGCTCACGCTCACCTTGTTCCCCATCCGGATCCCCCCCCGGTCGTCGAGCAGCACGTGGCGGTGGATCACCACGTCGTCCCCCACCTCGAGGTTGTAGCCGAACGAGAACTCCACGTGCTGGAAGCACTTGAAGTTCTTCCCGACCTTCTTGAAGATGTGCGGCGCCAGCACCCGGCGGAGCCGGATGCCGAGGTCGATGTTCTGCCCGCCGATCGGGAGCCGGTCGAAGGAGTACCAGAGCCAGAGCAGGGGCTTCACGCGCTGGAACCGCGCCTGGTCGCAGTCCCCGTACGCCTCCGGCTCGAGCGTGACGTTGCGCGGGTCGCAGGCGGAGAGGGCGAGCCGCGTCGCGAGCGGGATCCCCTCGTCCGCCAGCGCGGCGTCGAAGCGGCCAGCGTACTCGGGGAAGGCGAGCGCCACGAGCGTGTCGCGACAGACCGCGACGCGGTCCGCCGCGGGGTCCGCGAGCCGCGACTCGAGCTCCGCGAGCCAGCGGTCCGCGAGCGGGCGCGACGGTACGGGGGGGAGTTGCTGCAGGGGGATCTTCACCATCGGGTCACTCCTCCCTCCAGGAGGGTTGCGCCAGCAGGGCCATCAGCGACCCGGCGAGGTCGTCGCGGCCGGCGCCGGTGGTCGCGCTGAACGGGAGGATCTGGTCCTCGTCGAGCGCGAGCGCCTTCGCGATCTCCCGCACGCGCACGGCGGAGGCCGCCTTCGTCAGCTTGTCGGTCTTGGTCACGCAGACGATCGTCGGCACGCCGATCTCGGCGAGCAGGTCGAGCATCAGCCGGTCGTCCTCGGTGGGGTCGCGCCGCACGTCGAGGAGCTGCACCACCCCCCGCAGGGCCGGCGAACGGCGCAGGAACCCCTCGATCAGCGGGCGCCACTCGGCCTGCCGTTCCTTGGAGATCCGCGCGTAGCCGTACCCCGGGAGGTCGGCGAGCACGAAGGCGTCATTCACCTTGAAGAAGTTGATCTCGCGCGTGCGGCCCGGGGTCTTGCTCACCCGGGCGAGCGCCTTCCGGCGCACGAGCGCGTTGAGGAGGGACGACTTGCCCACGTTCGACCGGCCGGCGAAGGCGATCTCGGGGAGCTCGTGCGTGGGGCGCCACCCGTCCGCGGTGGCCATCGGCCCGAGGAACTCGAGCGACCGGACCACGAGGGGGTCCGGGGGGGTGGCGGGCTCGCCCGGGGGCGGGCCGCCGCGCGCCGCCGCCTCGCGGCTCACGCCTCCTTCTTCTGGCGCTTGGCGGAGAGCTCCAGGAAGGGCGCCTGCTTCTGCGTGACGGTGGCCTCGGTCACGCGCACCTCGATCACGTCGTCGCGGCCCGGCAGCTCGAACATCGTGTCGAGGAGCATCTCCTCGAGGATCGCCCGGAGGCCGCGGGCACCGGTGCCGCGCGCGATCGCCTTCTTGGCGATGGCGCGGAGCGCGGGCTCGTCGAAGGTGAGCTGCACGTCCTCGAGCTCGAAGAGCCGCGCGTACTGCTTGGTCAGCGCGTTCTTGGGCTCCTTGAGGATCTTCACCAGCGCGTCCTCGTCGAGCCCCTGCAGCGGCACCGCCACCGGGAGGCGCCCTACGAGCTCGGGGATGATCCCGAAGCGGAGCAGGTCCTCCGGCTCCACGTCGCCGAAGATGTTGGTCGCGTGCGCCTCGTCCTTCCGGGCCGCGTCCGAGCCGAAGCCGATCTGCCGCCGCCCGAGCCGGGCCTCGATGATCTTCTCCAGCCCGTCGAACGCGCCGCCGCAGATGAAGAGGATGTCCTTCGTGTTGATCTGGATGTATTCCTGCTGCGGGTGCTTGCGGCCCCCCTGCGGCGGCA
>CAZHAG010000268.1:0-2104 GCA_964529705.1 uncultured Gemmatimonas sp.
TGCGGCTCGATCGGGGGCGAGTGGTGCCTCGCGTGCCCGGGCGCAGCGTCCTCGAGCTCTCCGTTCCGAGCCCGGAGGATGCGATGCGGCGCCTGGCGGGGCGGCTCCCCAGCCTCGCACGCCGCGGCCGGAGGCTCCGCGTGGCGCTCCACGCCACGTCGCCCGAGGCAGTGCTCGCGCTCTTCCGCGACGCCGGGGTGCGCGTGCGGGCATCGCGCGTGGCCGAGGAGCGCGCGCCGTCGGCCGCGGCGTCGTGCGCGCCGTTGCCCGTGCGCGGCGCGGGTCCGTAGCTTTCGCGGATGCCCGGGTTCAAGCTCTACAACTCGCTCTCCCGCACCGTCGAACCGTTCGCGCCCGCGGACGGCGAGACCGTCAAGCTCTACTCGTGCGGGCCGACGATCTACAACCCGGCGCACCTCGGGAACTTCCGCACCTTCCTGTTCACGGACCTGCTGCGGCGCGCGCTGCAGCTCCGCGGGTGGAAGGTGGACCAGGTGATGAACCTCACCGATGTCGACGACAAGATCATCAAGCGCGCGACGGAGCAGGGGAAGACGATCCGCGAGGTGACCGACCCGGTCGCGAGCATCTTCCACGAGGACCGGAAGTACCTGCGCATCGCGGACGCGGAGCACTATCCGCGCGCCACCGCGTACATCCCGCAGATGATCGCGCTCGTGGAGCGCCTCGTGCGCAACGGCGTGGCCTACCAGGCGGAGGACGGGTCGGTGTACTTCGCCATCCGGAGATTCGCCGGCTACGGGAAGCTCTCACGGCTCGACACGCGCGAGATCCAGAGCGGCGCGCGCGTGGCGCAGGACGACTATTCCAAGGAGAACGCGCAGGACTTCGCGCTCTGGAAGGCGGCCAAGCCCGAGGACGAGGCGTGCGGGGCGGCGTGGGACTCCCCCTGGGGGCGCGGGCGTCCGGGCTGGCACCTCGAGTGCTCGGCGATGGCGATGGCGATCCTCGGGGAGACGCTCGACCTGCACACCGGGGGGATCGACCTGATCTTCCCGCACCACGAGGACGAGATCGCGCAGAGCGAGGCGGCGACGGGGAAGCCCTTCGCGCGGTGCTGGTGCCATGGCGAGTTCCTCCTCACCGACGGCGCGAAGATGGCCAAGCGCGTGGGGAACGTGCAGAACGTCGCGGACCTGCGCTCTGCGGGAGTGAGCGGCGCTGCCGTGCGGCACTTCGTGTACTCCACGCACTACCGCAAGCAGCTCAACCTCTCGGGGGATGCGCTCGAGGGATCCATGGAGGCGGTGCGGCGCGTCGCGGACTTCGCCGAGCGGCTCGCGGCGGCCAAGGGGGGGACGCGGGCACTGGACGACGCGGCGGACCGGCTCGAGAACGACTTCCGCGCCGCACTCTTCGACGACCTGAACGCTCCCGAGGCGATGGCCGCGCTCTTCACGTTCATCCGCGTGGCGAACAAGGAGCTCGACGCCGGCGGCACGGACAAGAGCGCGGTGCACCGTGCCCGCGAGGTCTTCGCACTGGTGGACGGCATGCTCGACATCGTGCCGGAGCCGGTCGCGGCGGATGATGCGCTGGCCGCGTGGGTGGAGGCCCAGCTCGCCGCCCGGGCCGAGGCGCGTGCGCGGCGCGACTTCGCGGCGGCGGATGCGATCCGCGACGCCCTGGACGCGAAGGGGATCGTGATCGAGGACGGCGCCGGGGGCACGCGCTGGAAGGCGACGCGCTGATTGACGCTCCGCACCGGCCCGACTATCCTTCGAAGCTCGCGCAGGAGATCGGTTTCGCCGACGTAGCTCAGTTGGTAGAGCACCCGATTTGTAATCGGGCGGTCGCGAGTTCGAGTCTCGCCGTCGGCTCTCGGATCAGTGGTCCCGCGGCCGGCGGCGGTGCGATGGAAGTCGCGGTGGGGTACCCAAGTGGCCAACGGGAGCAGACTGTAAATCTGCCGGCTTATGCCTTCGAAGGTTCGAATCCTTCCCCCACCATGGAACGGCAGATGTGAGGTGGGAGAGGGGAGAGGTGAGGACCCTTGGGATAGTATGCGGGAGTAGCTCAGCTGGTAGAGCGCAAGCCTTCCAAGCTTGATGTCGCGGGTTCGAGCCCCGTCTCCCGCTCTGTG
>CAZHAG010000269.1:0-2067 GCA_964529705.1 uncultured Gemmatimonas sp.
GGACCGAGGGCGCGGGTGACGCACCGGACGCCGGCGAAGGCGAGGGCGAGCCGGTGGCAGCGGGCGGCGGCGAGCGCTCCCGCGGCGACCGTCCGCGCGGCGGTGGCCGCGGCGGTCGCGGGGGTCGTTCCCGCGAGTGATCGACGCGTCCGTCGCCGTCCCCGCGCTGATCGAGCGCGGCGTGCAGCGGACCGTCCTGCCGAACGGACTGACCGTACTCTCGGAGCACCTTCCGGGCGTGCGGTCAGTTGCGTTGGGGGCCTGGGTGCGCGCGGCGTCGCTGCACGAACCGCGCGAGAAGATGGGGGTCTCCCACCTCCTTGAGCATATGGTGTTCAAGGGCTCCGAGCGGCGGTCGGCGCGGGAGCTCGCGCTCTCACTCGAGTCCCTCGGCGGTTCGCTCGACGCCTACACCGGGCGTGAGGCGACGTCGTTCCAGGCGCGGGTGCTCGACGAGCACCTGCCGCAGGCGGCGGATGTCCTCTTCGACCTGATGTTCCGGCCGGCGCTCCGCGAGGCCGACCTCCGCCTGGAGCGGGGCGTCGTGCTGGAAGAGATCGCCATGGTGGACGACACGCCGGACGACGTCGTCTTCGAGCTGCACAACGAGGCGATGTGGGGCGCGCATCCGTTCGGGTACTCGATCCTGGGCACCCGGGAGACGGTCGGCGCGCTGCAGGTGGCCGACCTGCGGGCGCTGCATGAGCGGGCCTACGGTGCATCGCAGGTGGTCGTCGCGGCCGCAGGGAACGTGGCGCACGAGGTGCTCCTCGACGTGCTCTCCGCCGCCGGATGGGCCGACCTCCGTGCGGGTTCGCCGGAGCCGCTGCCGGTCCCGGCGGCGCGTGCCGCGGCGGCGAACGAGCGCGTGGTCGAACGCGACACGCAGCAGCTCCACCTCGTGCTCGGCAACGTGACCGTGCCGCACGGGGACCGGCGGCGGTATCCCTTGATGCTGGTGAACACCCTCTTCGGCGGCGGGATGAGCTCCCGGCTCTTCCAGAAGGTGCGGGAGGAACTCGGATTGGCATATTCCGTGCACGCGTTCCAGTCCTTCCACCGCAGCGCCGGGGTGCAGGGCATCTACGTCGGCTGCGCGCCGGAGCGCGCGCGGGAGGTCATGGATGCGGTGCATCACGAACTCCTGCTCCTGCAGCGCGACGGGATCCCCGCGGAAGAACTCGCGATGGGGAAGCAGCAGTTGAAGGGCCAAGTGACGCTCTCGATGGAGAGCACCTCGGCCCGGATGTACCGCGCGGCGGCGGTGGAGCTCTTCGACGAGCCCTACCGGCCACTCGGCGAAGTGCTGGCGCGGCTGGACGCGATCACGTCGGACGACGTCGCGGAAGTCTGCCGGGAGTTCTTCTCGGTGGAGCAGCAAACGGTCGTGCGCCTCGGCCCCGCCGCACCGGTGTGAGCGGCGCCCGTCGCATTCCTCACACCTCCCACCTCACACCTCTCCTCTGCCTCTCATGAAAATCGGCATCCCGAAGGAAATCAAAACGAACGAGAACCGCGTCTCCCTCGTGCCGGCGGGCGCCGAGGCTCTCGTGATGGCCGGGCACACGGTCCACGTCGAGCAGGGCGCAGGCCTCGGTAGCGGCTTCACCGACGAGCAGTACGTCGCAGTGGGCGCGAAGATCCTCCCGACGGCGGACGCCGTCTGGAAGGAGGCCGAGATGATCATCAAGGTGAAGGAGCCGATCGCGGTCGAGTGGCCCCGGATGCGGAAGGGGCAGACGATCTTCACCTACTTCCACTTCGCCGCCGACGAGGCGCTGACCAAGGCGCACCTGGAGTCCGGCGCGACCTGCATCGCGTACGAGACGGTCGAGCTCCCGAGCCGCGAGCTCCCGCTCCTGACGCCGATGTCCGAGGTGGCGGGGCGGATGGCGGTGCAGGAAGGGGCCAAGTACCTCGAGAAGCTCTACGGCGGCCGCGGCGTGTTGCTGGGCGGCGTGCCGGGCGTGCCGCCGGGCAAGGTCGTGATCCTGGGCGGCGGCGTCGTGGGCGTGAACGCGGCGAAGATGGCGGCCGGGATGGGCGCCAAGGTGACGATCATGGACA
>CAZHAG010000270.1:0-2050 GCA_964529705.1 uncultured Gemmatimonas sp.
CTCTGGGCTTGCTCCCCGACGAGCACCAGCGGATCCACGAGCTGCTGCAGGCGCGGGAGGGGATCGTGCTCGTCACGGGGCCCACGGGCTCGGGCAAGACGACCACGCTCTACTCGATGCTGCGCTCGGTGCAGGGGCGCGGCGTCAACATCGTGACGGTCGAGGACCCGGTGGAGTACCGGCTCCAGGGGATCGTGCAGGTGCAGGTGAACGAGAAGGCAGGGCTGACCTTCCCGGCCGCGCTGCGCTCGATCCTGCGCCAGGACCCGGACGTGATCCTCGTCGGCGAGATCCGCGACAAGGAGACGGCGAACATCGCCATCCAGGCCTCGCTCACCGGCCACCTGGTGCTCTCCACCCTCCACACGAACGACGCCGCGAGCTCGGTCACGCGCCTCGTGGACATCGGGATCGAGAGCTACAAGATCGCGGCCGCGCTCAAGGGCGTCGTGGCCCAGCGCCTGATGCGCCGGCTCTGCACGCACTGCCGCGAGCTCGCGGTGGGCCAGGTGCCCGAGCGGATGCAGAAGTGGTTCCCCGACCAGGGGACGCTCTATCGCAGCGTCGGGTGCCCCGAGTGCTCGATGACCGGGTACCGCGGCCGATTGGCGATCGAGGAGGTCCTGATCGCCACCGACGAGGTGGAGCGCCGGATCGCCGGGGACGAGAGCGTGGACCGGATCAACGACGCTGCGCGCGAGGGCGGGATGCGCTCGCTCTGGGAGTCGGGGGTGCAGCACGTCCGACAGGGGGAGACGACGATCGAGGAGCTGCTGCGCGTGCTGGAGGCGCCGATCGAGCAGCCGGTGTCGCGCGCGTCCACCGCGTCGCGGACGAGCTCGGCGGAGATCGCCCCTCCCGTCCGCGTCACCCCGGCCGGCGCGCTCCCCGCGGCGGACGACGAGGAGATCACGGGAGCGAGGGGGCGACGCAGCGGCACGCGCCACTCCGCCCCGAGTGCCTTCACGGGCGACTCGTTCGAGCTCGTGGAGGACGGCAAGGTGAAGAAGCCGGCCGCGCGGCGCGTCCTCCTGGTCGAGGACGAGGAGTCGCTCCGCCGGGTGATGAAGGACCTCCTCGAGCGCGAGGGGTTCGTCGTGAACGAGGCGGTGGACGGCGTGGTCGCGCTCGACGAGATCGATCGCCTCGCCCCCGACCTCGTGGTGCTCGACCTCAACCTCCCGCGCCTCGACGGCTATGGCGTGCTGAGCCACCTGCGCGCCCGCGCCGCCACGCAACGGCTCCCGGTGATCGTGCTCACCGCCAAGGGGGACGAGGAGAGCGAGGTGCGGGTCTTCGAGTACGGGGCGAGCGACTACCTGACCAAGCCCTTCCGCGCCCGCGCCCTCTCGGCGCGCATCCACTCGCTGCTCGACCGCAAGGCGAAGTCCGCCCCGTGAGCGCGGGGCCCGGGGGGGGCGGAGGGGACGGCGGACTCCGTCCCGGCACGCCGGTGGAGGTCGGGGTCGTGGACGTGCTGGCCTGGCGCCGCGTGGCGCGTGGCTGGCAGGTGCTCTCCCTCGAACGCGCCGCCGACGTCCGCTGCCCGGGCACCTGGGAGATGGTGCATGGCAAGGTGGAGCCGGGGGAACCCCTCGAGCGGGCGGCGCTCCGCGAGCTGCGCGAGGAGACCGGCCTCACGCCGGAACGGCTCCTCTCGATCACGATGCACCCGTTCTACCTGGTCCCCGCGCGCACCGTGCAGCTCGCCGCGGTGTTCGCCGCGATCGTCGCGCCGGATGCGCGGGTGGCGCTCAGCGGCGAGCACGTGAAGCACGCGTGGCTGACGCCGAGGCAGGCGCGGCGCCGGCTCACCTGGCCGCATGAGCGGCGGGCGCTGGACGATTCGCGTGTGCTGCTCGGGACGCCGGCGGTCTGGGATGTGCTCGAACTGCAGGTGTGAGGGGTGAGGTGGGAGGGGCGCGGCGGGTACTGCGGCCGCGCCGGGTCGCTTCGGTGCCGCCCACCTCACACCTCCCACCTCCCACCCTACACCTGTCGTTCCGTACTCGTCCTGAGCCGGTCCCCCGCATCCGCCGGCGCGTTCGGC
>CAZHAG010000271.1:0-2025 GCA_964529705.1 uncultured Gemmatimonas sp.
TGCTGCCGCAGCGATCGCCGCCGGCCTCGGTGCCGACGAGCTGCTCTTCGTCGCCGACGTGCCGGGCGTCTTGGAGAACGGTGCCACGCTCACCGGGATCGACTCGAACGCGGTCGCGGGGCTGATCGCGCGCGGCGTGGCGCAGGGTGGGATGCGCGCCAAGCTCGAGGCTGCGGTCGCCGCGCTCCGCAACGGCGTACGGCGCGTGCGGATCGCCGCGCTCGCCGGGGTCGCCGACCCGTCGGTCGGGACCGTCATCTCGCTCGCCCCCCAATCCTCCCGGGACCACGCATGACCGCCGCCGCGGATCCGATCACCGACGCCCTGCTCGGCCTCTACCGCCGTGCGCCGATGGAGATCGTGCGCGCCGACGGCGTGCGGCTCTACGACGCCGATGGGCACAGCTGGCTCGATTTCGCCGCCGGCATCGCCGTCAACGCCCTCGGCTACAACGA
The DNA here is from genome assembly GCA_964529705.1 of uncultured Gemmatimonas sp. Lineage (GTDB taxonomy): Bacteria > Gemmatimonadota > Gemmatimonadetes > Gemmatimonadales > Gemmatimonadaceae > Pseudogemmatithrix. The sequence goes on from CAZHAG010000271.1 coordinate 456, forward strand.
CGCCGGGATCCGCGCGGCCATGCTCGAGGCGCTCGACACGGGGCTCGTGCACGTCTCGAACCTCTATCGCACGGCGCCAGGGGAGCGGCTCGCCGACAAGCTGGTGGCCGCGTCGTTCGCCGACCGCGTCTTCTTCTGCAACTCGGGCGCCGAGGCGAACGAGGGCGCGTTCAAAGTCGCGCGGAAGTGGGGGAAGGCGGAGGGAGGCGTGCCGAAGCACGAGATCATCGCGCTCCGCGGCGCCTTCCACGGGCGGCTCTTCGGCACCGTCGCCGCGACGGATCGGCCGCAGTACCGCAACCCGTTCCGGCCGCTCGCCGGGGGCATCCACATCCACGAGCGCGACCTCAAGGACCTCTCGCGCGTGATCAGCGACGCCGCGACCTGCGCCGTGGTGATGGAGCCGGTGCAGGGGGAGGGGGGCGTGCGCGTGCTCGACACGGGCTTCGTGCGCGAGCTCCGCGCGCTCACCAAGGAGCGAAACGTCCTCCTGATCCTCGACGAGATCCAGTGCGGCTACGGGCGCACCGGGACGCTCTTCGCGTACGAGCAGTTCGGGATCGTGCCCGACCTGCTCACCCTCGCCAAGCCGATGGCCGGCGGGTTGCCGATGGGGGCCGTGCTGATGACGCAGGCGGTCGCGGACGTGATGCAGCCGGGGGACCACGGCACGACCTTCGGTGGCGGCCCGCTGGTGGCCCACGTGGCGAACCACGTGTTCGACCGCGTGCACGACCCGAAGTTCCTCGCGCACGTCGCGAAGGAAGGAAAGTGGCTTGGCGAGCAGCTGCTCAAGGTGAAGCAGCGTTCTCCCAAGGTGCGCGCGGTGCGAGGCCGCGGCTTCATGTGGGGCGTGGACGTCACCGACCCCGCGAAGGACGTGGTCGCGCGAGCGATGGAGCAGGGGCTGCTCCTCGTCTCGGCGGGCGACCACACGCTGCGCCTCCTGCCGCCGCTCGTGATGACGCGCGCGGATCTCAAGCTGGGCGTCGAGAAGCTCGAGGCGGCGATCGGCTGAGACGACCGCGGGTCCGGGGCGCGTCGCCCCGGACCCGCGGCAGCCGGCATCGCGCCGGCAGTTACTGCAGAACGACTACATGATGACGCGCGGCGTCTTGGGCTTGGTGACGATCAGCCCGGGGATATTGGCGCGCTCGAGCAGCTTGTTGAACGCGTCGACGTCCACCGTCTCGATCACCTCCACCTCGGCGCTCAGTGACGCCCACGCGCGCTCGAGCTCCGCGAGCCGCTCCTTCACGGCCGTGGTCAGCCCCGGGTTTCCCTCGACCTGTCCGAGGAGGAACCCGAACTGTCCGTTGATGCCGTTGGCGTAGTTGATGATGTCCTGGCCGTTCTGCGCCTTGGTGGTCATGCGCGGGTCGATGCGCTCGATCTTCCCCGTGAGGGACTTGCCGGACGCGCTGATGCTGTCGGCCATCGGGTCGCCCGCGGTGCGCGTGACGATCCCGGTCACCTGCGCCTTGAGGTCGCGGACGCGGTTCACAGCGTCGTGGATCTCGCCGATGCGGCGCACGAGGACGTTCGCGATGGAGTCGCGCTCGACGAGCAC
>CAZHAG010000272.1:0-2012 GCA_964529705.1 uncultured Gemmatimonas sp.
CGGCGCATCTGGATGAACTCCTTCCAGAGCATCGGCCAGAAGCGCGACTCGCGCAGGCGGCGCCAGGGGCTCATACGGGCGCCTCGTCCTTCCGCTGGAGCGTGATGAACACATCCTCGATCGTCGGCTCGTTGAACTGCCGCGTGATCTCCTCCGGCGTCCCGATGCCGATCAGGTGGCCGCGGGAGAGGAAGGCGAGCCGCTGGCAGCGCTCGGCCTCGTCCATGTAGTGCGTGGTGACGAGGATCGTCGTGCCCTTCCCGGCGAGCTCGTAGATCGTCTCCCAGAAGCGGCGGCGGGCGGCGGGGTCCACACCGGCGGTGGGCTCGTCGAGGAAGAGCATCTCCGGACGGTGGGAGGTCGCGCAGGCGAGCGCGAGCCGCTGCTTCCAGCCCCCCGAGAGCGTGCCGGCGATCTGTCGGCGGCGGGAGTCGAAGCCGAGCTCGGAGAGGTGCGCGTCGAGGCGCGCGGTGCGCTCCCGCCCGTGGAGGCCGTACACGGTCGCGTAGAAGCGGGCGTTCTCCTCCACGGTGAGGTCGTCGTACAGGCCATACCGCTGCGACATGTAGCCGATCTTCCGGCGGATCGCCTCGGCCTGCGTGGTCACGTCGTGGCCCACCACGCGTGCCGTGCCGGCCGTGGGCTGCATCAGGCCGCAGAGCATCCGGATGGTCGTGGTCTTCCCCGAGCCGTTGGGTCCGAGCATGCCGAACACCTCGCCGCGGCGGATCGTGAGGTCGAGCCCCTGGACGGCGACGAGCGCGCCGAACGCCTTGCGCAGTCCGCGCGTCTCGACCGCTACGCCGTTCGGCGCGCTCACGGCGCCGGTCGCGCGAGGCGTACGGTCACCGGGAGTCCGGCCTTCAGGAACCCGGTGGTGTCGCGGAACTCGGCGCGCACGGCGAAGAGGAGGTCCGCTCGCTCCTTCTCGGTGAGCGCGACGCGCGGCGTGTACTCCGCGCGGGTCGCGACCGCGCGGACGATCCCGGTCATCGGACGGTCCGGGAACCCGTCGAGCGTCGCCGTGACCTCCGCGCCGTAGGGCACGAGCGGGAGCGCGTCCTGGCCGACATAGATGCGCACCCACTGGCGGTCGACCTCGGCGAGGAGGAGTGCGCGTTCACCCGGTGCGAGCACCTCCCCGGGCTCGGCGCGCCGGGAGACGACGCGCCCGTCGACCGGTGCGAGGAGCACCAGGTCGTGCGCGACCGCGTCCGTCGAGGCGAGGGCGGCCTCGGCGGTCGCGAGGTCCGCGCGGAGGGCCGCGATCCGTTCCGGCCGCGTGCCCTCGCGGAGGAGCGCCAGTCGCGCGGTCGCGGCGTCGCGGCGGGCGGCGGTGGAGGCGGCGAGCGCCTCGGCGGCCTCGAGCTGCTGCGCCGTGGCGAAGTCGCGCGCGGCGAGCGGGGTGAGGCGCACCACGTCGGAGGCGGCGCGTGCCGCTTCGGCGGCGAGCGCAGCGTGGTCGGCCACGGCGGCATCGATCTCGGCGGGGCGCGGACCGCGCACCGCCTCGTCGAGCAGCGCGCGCGCGGAGCGGACGCGGGCGGCGCGCTGGGCGCGCTCGGCCGGGAGCGTGGGCTGGGCGAGGATGACGAGGGTGTCGCCGGAGCGGACCCGGTCCCCCTCTTCGACGAGGACGCGCTCGACGCGACCGCCGGTCGTCGCGGCGATCTCGACCTCGGTGTACTCGAGCGTCCCCGTGGCCTCGATCGTGGCGGCGGGATCGGCGCCGCATCCGAGGGCGGAAAGGGCGAGACCCGTGCCGAGCGCTATCGAACGCGCGGTGGTGCGCGTGAGCGTACGCGGGGCGGGAGTGCGGCGTGTCCGGGCGGACGTCATGTGCGCTTCCTGCGGCGCGCCGAGGCGCGCGCCTTCGGGCGTGGGTGGGAGGGGCTGCGGGGCGCGAGCGCCGCGAGCGTGAAGTCGGCGACGTGGGCGGCGAAGGCGTCGGTGGTGCCGGCCGGGAGGGGCTTGCCGTCGGCGAGGAGGATCTCGACGGCGGGGCGCGCGAA
>CAZHAG010000273.1:0-1977 GCA_964529705.1 uncultured Gemmatimonas sp.
GCGTACTCCTCGCCGCCGCGGCACTCGCGGGCGTCGACCGCGTCTTCGCGGTGGGCGGGGCGGGGGCGGTGGCCGCGATGGCGTTCGGCACGGAGAGCATCCCCGCGGTGGACCGGATCGTCGGACCCGGGAATGCGTACGTCGCGGAGGCGAAGCTTCAGGTGAGCAGCGTGGTAGGGATCGACTCCCCGGCTGGGCCGAGCGAACTGCTGATCCTCGCGGACGACTCGGCGTCGCCCGCCGTGCTCGTGCGGGAGATCCTGGCGCAGGCCGAGCACGACCCCGATGCGGCGGTGATCCTGGTGACCGACGCGGCCGTCGTGGCGGATGCGGTGCGCCTCGCGCTGACAGGTGCCATCGCGATCGAGCCGCGCGCCTCCGTGATCCGCACGGCGCTCGCACGGCGCGGGGCATTGCTCACGACCTCTTCGCTCACGGAGGCCGCCGCGTTCTCCAATGAATGGGCACCGGAGCACCTTCTCCTCTCCGTGCGGCCTGAGGCGGAGTCCTCCATGTTGGAGGCGCTGCGCAACGCCGGCACGATCTTCGTGGGCTCCTCCGCGAGCGTCGCCTTCGGCGATTACCTGAGCGGGGCCAACCACGTGCTTCCCACCGGCGGCGCCGCACGGCGCTACTCGGGACTCTCGACCTCCGACTTCGTGCGCTGGACGACGACGCAATGGATCGACCGACGCGCGGCGGCATCGCTCGCGCGCGACACCGAGGCGTTCGCGCGTGCCGAGGGGCTCCCGGCGCACGCGCGCGCGGCGGCGCAGTGGGCGGAGGCATGAAGGAGCCCGCGAAGTCGCCGGAAAGGTCGGCGTCAGCCGCGCGCGGCGCGGCGACGGATCCCGCGCGCCCCGGACTCGAGCGCATCCCCAGCTACCGCTCCGGACCGCTCCCCGGCGTGGACCTCGACCTGCGCGACAACCTGAACCTCTGGGGCGCGCCGCCGCGCGCGATGGCGGCCGTGCGCGGGGCCGCCGAGTCGCTCGTGCGGAGCTATCCCACGACGAACGCCGTGGAGCTGTCGGGCGCGATCGCGGAGTCGGCGGGTCTCGACCTGTCGGAGGTGGTGGCCGGGTGCGGCAGCGATGACGTGATCGACGCCTGCTTCCGCGCGGTGGCCTCGCCCGGTGAGCAGGTCGCGCACGCCGATCCGACCTTCGCGATGGTGCCGATCCTCGCGCGGCTGAATGGCCTCGAGCCGGTGGGGGTGCCGCTCAGGCGGGACGGCGCCGCGGATGTGGACGCACTGCTCGCCACGGACGCGCGCCTGATCTACCTCTGTTCGCCCAACAATCCGACGGGCTCCGTGACGCCGGACGCCGAGATCCGGCGACTGGTCGAGCGCGCGCCGGGGGTCGTGCTGATCGATGCCGCCTATGCGGAGTTCGCCGAGGGTGCGGACTGGCGCGCGGAGGCCGTAGCGATGGGGAAGGTGCTCGTGACGCGCACCTTCTCGAAGGCGTGGGGGCTCGCGGGGCTGCGCGTCGGCTATGGCGTGGGATCAGCCGCGCTGGTGGACGCGGTGGCGAAGGCGCGCGGACCATACAAGGTGAGTGCGATCGCCGAGCTGGCCGCGCTCACCGCACTCCGCGAGGATGGTGACTGGATGCTGCGCACCTCCCGCGAGGCGATCGCCGCGCGCGAGCGACTGGCGGCGGCGCTCCGCGGGCGGCCCGGCGTGCGCGTGCACGATTCGCGCGGGAACTTCCTGCTCCTGGAGGTCGCGGAGCGCGCGACCGAGTTGGCCGCCCGCTTCCAGTCGCGCGGCATCGGCGTGCGCGCGCTGACGGGACTCGCGGGATACGGCGACGCGCTGCGCATTGGCGTCGCGCCCTGGGATCGGCTCGAGCGCGTGGTCGCGATGGCTGAGGAGCTCTGGCCCCGGAGCAGCTCGTGACGCGGCCCGTGAAGCAGCTCACGATCTTCGACTACGGCGCGGGGAACCTCCACTCGCTCGCCAAGGCACTC
>CAZHAG010000274.1:0-1972 GCA_964529705.1 uncultured Gemmatimonas sp.
TCGCTGCCGGCGCCGCCTGCGCGGGCTTCGCGCTCGCCGCGGCACCCGCGCCGCCCTTCGCCGCACCCCCCGACTTCCGCTTGAGCGGTGTCGTCTCGAGCGTGGGGGCGGTGCTCGGGTCCTCGAAGTCCGCGGTCGTCACGGGGATCGAGTCGCGGTCCACCGGCACCGTCGCCCGCGCCTCCTGCGACCCGCGGTAGACGCGGTGCGCCACCGTCTCGGCCCCCGTCTCCGCGAGCCCGGGGCCCTCGAAGCGCGCGGCGATGACGGTGATGTTGTCCGGCCCGCCCGCCTCGTTCGCGAGGTCGATCAGCTTCTTGCACACGGAGACGAGGTCGGGTTCCGAGGTGACCACCTCGACGATCTCGTGCGCGCGCACCTGCCCGCTGAGGCCGTCGGAGCAGAGGATCAGCACGTCGCCGCGCTTCACCTGCTGCGAGGTCAGGTCCACGCGCACCACCGGCTCCGGCCCGAGCGCCTGGAGGATGATGTTGCGCCGTTCGGAGACCTCGGCCTCCTCCTCCGTGAGCTCCCCCGCCTCGACCAGCTTCTGCATCAGCGACTGGTCCTTCGTGATCAGCGTCGCGACGCCGTCGCGCACGAGGTAGGCGCGCGAGTCCCCCACCTGGCAGACGTAGAGCGTGTCGCCGAGGAACCCCGCGATGGTGGCGGTGGTCCCCATCCCGCGGTTCTCGGGATTGGAGGAGGCGTAGTGGTGGATCTTCGTGTTGGCGACCTCGGTGGCCGCGCGGAGCGCGTGCGCGAAGATCTCCGGGTCGTGGTCGCCGGAGGAGCGCCAGCGGCGGTCCACCTCCGCGAGGATGATCTCCGTGGCCATCGCGCTCGCCACCTCACCGGCGGCCGCGCCCCCCATCCCGTCGGCGACCATGAAGAGCGAGCCGCGGGGCCCCACTTTGTGCGTGCGCACCTCCGGCTGGAGCGACGCGTTCATCGTCGTCAGGTCGGCGACGGCGAACGTGTCCTCGTTGTGCTCGCGCGTGCGCCCGACGTCGGTGCGCCCGAACACGTGCACGACGATCTCGCCCGAGGGTTTGGAGGATGCCGTCACGAGGTGCGGTGGAGTTTGAGGGTGGGGCGCTGGCTCATTCTATCAGAGGACGAGTGGGGAAGCGAGAGAGGTTTCATGCGTGGTGACGCAGGTCACGAACAGGAGAGCTTGAGGTACGCGTCGGCCTTCTCCCGCATCACGGTGTTCACGCTGCGATCCTTCACTTCGCGCGCCGCGACGCAGGTCCGCTCGTCGTCCTGGCTCGCGTACGCCTGCATCCGCACGTACCACGCGTCCCCCAGCGCGACGCCGCTGAACTCGGGGAAGAGCGGGTCGAGTTCGCGCAGGATCCGTGCGCCGTCCTGCGGCGTCAGGCGGTCGGTCATCGCCTCGGCCACCCAACCCGCGAGCCGGCGCCGGGACTCCGACAGCGGTGGATCCGTGCGTGTGCCGCCCGGGGTCGGGTCCTGCCGCGGGGGCGTCGTGGTCCCGCCGACCTTGCTGCCGGTCGGCGTCCCGTTCGTCGGCGTGCCCTTCGTCGTCGTGCCGGTATCCGTCCCGGTCGGCGTCACCGTCCCCGCCTTGGTCCCCGTGTCCCGCTGCACCTGCGCACTGTCGGGTCCGGGCGGCGTGGCCGTCGGGGCCTGGAAGCTGGGCAGGACGAACTTGAAGACGACGAAGGTGATCGCGGCGATCCCGCCCACGCCGCCGAAGACCACCGGCATCGCGCTCTTCCTGGCCGGCGCCGCCGCGCGCGCGGGGGCTGCCGCGGGCGGCGTCTTCGCGTTCATCGCGACCGTCGCCGCGCTGTTCCGGCTCACCCGCGTCGCCGGCATCGGCGCGGTCGCGCCGGCGACCGCCTTGTCAGCCGCCTTGTCAGCCGCTCTGGCGCCCCCCTTCGCGCCGATCACCATCGTCCCGGCCTCGGCCGCCGCCGTCACCGGCATGTCGGCGATCGCCGCC
>CAZHAG010000275.1:0-1954 GCA_964529705.1 uncultured Gemmatimonas sp.
CTCGCGATGGACTCGAAGTATCACGCGGTCTTCCTCGGGTTCGGGGTGTTCGGCTACCTGCTCCTGAGCCCCGACCACCGCGGGTGGCTGAAGCGCAAGGAGCCGTGGCTCGCGGTGCTGGTCGCGCTCGCCGCCTTTTCGCCCACGATCTTCTGGAACGCGCGGAACGGCTGGCAGTCGTTCGCCTACCAGGGCGTGTCGCGTTTCAAGGAGAGCGGCTTCGAGCCGCGCGAGCTGTGGGAGTATCCCGTCAGCCAGCTGCTGCTGCTCACGCCGGCGATCGCCGTCTGGGCGTGGGGCTCGGGGTTCCGGACGTTCGCGCGGTGGCGGACGGCCGACTGGCGGGACCGGTTCCTTGCCGCGCTCGGCATGCCGATGCTCGCCTTCTTCTTCCTGGTGATCTTCAGCCGTCCCGTGCGCGGACACTGGCCCGTGCCGGGCTATGTCACGATCCTCATCCTCTCGGCCGCGGTCGTGCTCCGCGGCGGGACCCTGGGCCGCCGGCTTCACGTCGGGTCGCTCGCCGTTCTCGCCGCCGGCTATCTGCTCGCTCCGATCCTGCTCCCGGTCGTCATCCCGGCCGAAAAGCGCAGCGGGTGGGCGGCGCTCGCGGCCGAGGTCTCCAAGCGTCGCGCGGACTTCGTCGTCTGCCACGAGTACCACCACGCGTCCCAGATGGCCTACGCGCTGCGGACGCTGGACGCGTGGGAGATGACGCCGGTCGGCAAGCCGTCGAAGAACTTCCCCAACTGGTGGGTCCCGGAGCCCTACCGGGGCAGGAACGCGGTCGTCGTCGTCGAGTCGCGCAAGCTCGCCGCGGCGCTCCCCCGCCTGCAGGAGTCGTTCGAGCGGCTCGATCCGCCCGAGACCGTGTCGGTCCCGCGGGTGGAGATCTTCGGACGGGAGAGCAAGAAGCGCGATTACGCCGTGTTCCGGGCCTGGGGCTATCGGGGACCGAAGAGCGTCGAGCCGCGCGTGCCGTCGGACGACTAGCGCATCACTGGCGGAACCGGCCCATGTCCGCCAGGATGCGGACGAGCCAGTCGCGGTGGTTCTGCATGAAGCCGTCCGAGTCGGGCACCGCGGCGTCGTCGCGGGTCGTCACCTTCGGCCCGAAGCTGTAGTGCCTCAGCGAGAAGACCGCCTTGTAGTTCAGATCGGCGTACGTGAGGTGATCCCAGTCGCTCAGCACCGTGTAGGTCCGCTCCGTCCCGTCGAAGAGGTCGTGGCCCAGCGAATACTCCTCCGGGGGCGTCGTGACGCCGAGCAGCGTCAGCACGGTCGCGGGGAGGTCGAGGTGGCTGCTCAGCCGGGTCGATTCCTCCGCGGCGCGGCCCGGCGCGCGCACGATGAGGGGAACGCGGGTCTGCTCCTCGGTGAACTCGGAGTTGTGTCCCCACCGGCCTTTCTCCATGAACTCCTCGCCGTGGTCGCCCGTGAGCACCACGATGGTGTTCTCGAGGAGCCGGCGCTCGCGGAGCGCGTCGAACACCCGGGCGAGCTGGGTGTCCAGGTGGCGGCAGGAGTTGATGTAGCGGTTCTTGACCGGGGCGACGTCGTGGTCGAAGTCCGTGGCCAGGTAGTTGAACTCCTTGGCGTAGGGCTTCCGGATCGCGCACTCGTCCGGGAAGTGATAGGGGGCGTGGGGCGATTCGAAGAACTGGAAGGTCAGGAAGGGATGGTCCGGCGTCTGCTTCCGGAGGAACTCGATCAGGCGGCCGACGCATTCCCGGTCGCGCTCGTACCGCACGGCGCTCTTCGCCTCGTAGAGCTGGTCGCGGGGGATGCGGGCGAAGATCGTCTGGTCGAACTCCGGGTACGTGAACGCGGCGCTCGTCTGGACGAAGGTCCGGTAGCCTTCCCTGAGCAGGACGTCCATCAGCACCGGCCCGCGGGCGGCGGAGAGGAACGGGAACCAGTAGGGGCCGTAGAGCCCGTAGAACATCGAGAACAT
>CAZHAG010000276.1:0-1951 GCA_964529705.1 uncultured Gemmatimonas sp.
CCGCGCAGCGCTGGCACTCCGCGTGGCCGTCCCGCGCGTACGCCTCGCGCACCCCCTGCTCCTCCGCGGCGTCGAACTGCGCGCGCTCAGTCATCGCCGATCCGGAGGACCACCTTGCCGAACTGCGCGCCCTCGTCGAGCCGCGCGAACGCGGCGCGGCCGTCGCGGAGCGCGTGCACGGAATCGACGGGCGGGATCAGCCGCCCCGCCGCGAGCTCCGCCACCACCGCATCGAACTCCGCGTCGTTCCCCATCGTGGAGCCGAGGATCGACCACTGGTGCCAGAAGAGCCGGCGCACGTCCATCGAGAGCGCAGGCCCCGACGTTCCGCCGCAGGTGACCAGCCGCCCGCCACGCGCGAGCGAGCCGAGCGATTGGGCCCAGGTCTTCTCCCCCACCGACTCCACCACCACGTCCATGCCGCGGCGACCGGTGAGTCGGCGGACCTGCATGTCGACGTCGCCCGCGGTGTGGTCGAGCGCCTCGTGCGCGCCGAGCGCCAGCGCACGATCACGCTTGGCCGCGCTCGACGAGGTGACCCAGACGCGCGCACCGCGCGCCACGCAGATCTGGAGCGCCGCGATCGCCACGCCCCCGCCGATGCCCCAGATGAGCACATCCTCCCCCGCCTTCACCTGTGCGCGCGTCACGCACATCCGCCAGGCGGTGAGCGTGGCGAGCGTGAACGCGGCCGCCACGTCGTCCGGCACCGACGCCGGCACGCGCCGCACGTTCGTCGCGGGGACCACGACGAACTCGGCGAAGGTCCCCGGCAGGTGCTCGCCGAGGAGCCGGAAGCGCGTGCAGAGCGAGTGCTCGCCGCGCGCGCAGAACTCGCAGCTTCGGCAGGAGATCCCCGGGTTGATCACCACGCGGTCGCCGAGGGCGAGCCCGTGCACGTCCGCATCCATCGCCTCGATCTCGCCCATCCCGTCCGCGCCCATCACCCAGGGCGGCATGATGGTGACGCCCGGCAGCCCGCCGAGCGTGAAGAGGTCGAGGCGGTTGAGCGCGGCGGTGTGGAGTCGCACGCGCACGCTCCCCGAGCCCGGCAGCTCGGGCGTCGCGACATCCTCGCGATACCGGAGTTGCTCCAGACCGCCATGCGCGTCGATCGTCAGTGCTCGCAACTGCATCCCCCACCGTTATATTCGTGCAGCCGACAGCGCGCGGCCGCGCGCTGTCCCCTCCCTCGACGCTCCCGACTCGATGATCCCAATCAAGGTGCCGCCGCTCGGCGAGTCCATCACCGAAGCGACCGTCTCCCGCTGGCTCAAGAAGGATGGGGACGCGGTCGCGATCGGCGACACGCTGGTCGAGCTCGAGACCGATAAGATCACCGTTGAAGTCCCCGCCCTCAATGCCGGCGTGCTCACGCGCCGCTTGAAGAATGAAGGTGACGTGGTGCAGCTCGCCGAGACACTGGCCGAGCTCGACGAGACCGCGAGTGCCGGCGCAGCGCCGGCTGCAGCACCCGTAGCCACTCCAGCGCCCGCGCCCGCCCCTTCCCACGCGGCACCCGCACCCGCGCCTGCTCCTGCGGCCGCGGCACCTGTCGCCGCCGAGGACGTTCGCTCCGCACCATCCGCCCGCCGCCTCGCCGCCGAGAAGGACGTGGACCTCGGCACGGTGCCCGGCACGGGCCGCGGTGGCGTGGTGAGCAAGCCGGACGTGATCGACTACCTCGAGCGCCCGCCCGCGCCTCCGGCTCCGGCTGCGCCGGCCGCAGCCGCCCCTTCACCGGCCGCGTCGGCACCTGCTCCCGCGGCACCTGCTGCGCCAGCGGCACCGGCCGTCGCCCCGGTCGCCGCGCCCACACTCTCCGCCCCGCCCGCCTCCGCCGCCGCACCGGCCGCGCCCGCACGCGAGACGCGCGAGAAGATGACCACGCGCCGGCGTCGCATCGCCGAGAACCTCCTGCAGGCGCAGCACTCCACGGCGCACCTGACGA
>CAZHAG010000277.1:0-1925 GCA_964529705.1 uncultured Gemmatimonas sp.
GCAGGCCGGACTCCCAGAGCGGGATCATCCCGGCGCGCTTGGCGAGGTCGTGGAGCTCCACGCGATCGGCGCCGCGCGCGATCGCGGTGCGCATGTCGTCCGAGACCACCAGCACCTCGGGGACGACCATGCGGCCGCGGTACCCGGTGCCGCGGCAGGCCTCGCACCCCACGGCCTTCCGGAGCTTCTCGGTCTTCTTGCCCGCCAGCAGGAGCTGCTGCTCCGCCGGCAGTTCCTCGACGGTCGTCGGCACGCAGCACGCCTCGCAGAGGCGCCGGACGAGCCGCTGCGCGATCACGCCCTTGAGGGCGCCCGAGAGCGCGCCCATGTCCACGCCGATGTCGGCGAGGCGTCCGATCGCGGAGGGTGCGTCGATGGTGTGGAGCGTCGAGAGCACGAGATGCCCGGTGAGCCCCGCCTTCACGGCGATCCCCGCCGTCTCGCCGTCGCGGATCTCACCGACGAGGATCACGTCCGGATCCTGCCGCACGATCGAACGGAGCGCGGCCGCGAAGCCGAGTCCCGCCCGCTCGTTCACCTGCACCTGATTGATCCCCTCGAGGTTGTACTCGATCGGGTCCTCGACAGTGACGATGTTCGTCGCGGCGGAGCGCGCGTTCTCGACGGCGGCGTAGAGGGTCGTGGTCTTGCCCGAGCCCGTGGGGCCCGTGACCAGCACCATCCCCTCGTTCTGCCCCAGCAGCTTGCTGACGCGATGGTTCTCGCCGGGCGTGAAGCCGAGTGACGCGAGCCCATGCGCGGCGCTGGCCGCGTCGAGGAGCCGGATCACCGCCTTCTCGAGGCGGTCGTTGAGCGGGAGGGTCGAGACGCGGAGGTCCACGACGCGCCCGTCGAACTTCGTGGTGGCACGGCCGTCCTGCGGGCGCCGGCGGTCGGCGATGTCGAGCCCGGCGAGCACCTTGAGCCGGCTCATCACCAGCGGCGCGACGTCGGAGGAGATGCGCGTGACGTCGTGCAGGATGCCGTCCACGCGGAACCGCACCAGGAGGTCATCCTCCTTCGGCTCGAAGTGGATGTCGCTGGCGCGCTGGTCGAGCGCGTCCGCGATGAAGCGGTCGAGCGAGTCGAGCACCATGCCGCGGGTGGGGAGGGAGCGCGCCCCGAGCGGTCCTTCCTTGATGACCCATTCGAGCCGCGGGGTCGGGACCTTCCCGCTGATGCTCACGCCGTAGATGCGTTCGTGCGCCTCGCGCACGTCGCGAGGCGAGGCGACCGTGAGCCGGATCTGGTGGCCTGCCGCGAAGGCGAGGTCGCGCTCCAGGCTGCCGGCCAGCGGGTTCGCGCAGGCCACGTCGAGGACGGCGCCGTTCAGGCGGATGGGGACCACGCTGTAGCGCGCCGCGAACTTGATGGGGAGGAGCTTTGCGCACGACGCGTCCACACCCGAGAGGTCCGCTGGCGGGGCGCCTGACATCTGGCAGACGAGGTCGAGGATCTCCTTCGGACTCGCGCCCCCGGCGACGAGGGAATCCCACGCGGTGGGTGCCGCCGTCAGTCGGTCCACGGCCGGGTGCCCCTGCTGGCGCAGCGCGTCGAGCAGCCAGCGGTCGGTCCAGGGCACGCGTGCTTCGCGCGGGGGGGTCGCTTGGGGCGTCGTCATGGGATCGAGGATGGAGGATTCCTCCGGAGTATCGACCCCTCCCCGTCCGGCTTTAGGCGGCCGTCCTCGTCAGGGCAAGGAGCGGATCGCGCGTTCGGTCGCGTCGCGCACCGCCGCGCGGGCGCCGGCGATCGCGCGCTTCACCTCCCCTGAGGTCCCGCCGAGTTCCAGTCCGGCGTAACTCCCGATGGCATCGTGGTACCAGGCGTGCCAGGTCTCGAGGATGTCGCGCTCGAGCGCCTTGTCGCCGCCGCCACGGAGGGCCGACTCCGAGAGCCGACGTTCCGTCTCGATGCGCGCGAGG
>CAZHAG010000278.1:0-1914 GCA_964529705.1 uncultured Gemmatimonas sp.
CACCCGACGCGTCGTAGGTCCCCTCCGCCTGCTCGGAGACCCACCGCACCTCCCCACCCTTCGCGATGATCCTGTACTCGTTCCGGCAGGAGAGGCGTGCCGCGATGGCGGCCTCGCATTTCCGCAGGAGCCAGCCACGGTCGTCCGGGTGGACGATTCCGACCAGGGCCGGCACACCATCGAACTGCAGCTCCTCGGCTGTGTATCCGGTGAGCTCCACACAACCGTCCGTCACGTAGTCCATCTCCCACGTGCCGTTCAACTTTCCGTGGTAGATGACCCCCGGGTAGGAGCTCACCAGCTGCGAGAGCGTGCGTTCCTTCGCCTCCAGCGCCTCCTCGGCGGCCCTCCGCCGCGAGATGTCGCGCACGACCGCCATCAACCGGCCATCCGCGAGCCGGCGCCCCGCGATCTCCACGGGGACCAGCGCACCATCCTTGCGACGGAGGCGGCGCGTGGACTCCATCCGCTCGCCCTGGCGCAGCCTCGAGAGGCGATCGCGGTACTCTGGTGCGTCGGATTCCTCGACCACGTCGTCGATCCGGAGCGCCTGCAGTTCCTCGAGCGAGTACCCCAGCAGTTCGAGACCGCGGGGATTCGCGTGGACATAGCGGCGGTCGGGCGTCGCGACGAAGATGCCGTCGGCGGCACTCTCGTACAGGAGTCCGAAGTCCTCCTCGCGTCGCTCCGCCCGCGCCGCACTCGCCCGCTCCAGCTCGATGAGCTTGATCACCACGTGGATCGCGAGGACGAGCATCCCCGTCACGATGATCAGCACGACCGCGCGGGAGGGCGTCGGGTCCCAGGCGGCGCGGCCCGGCCGGAACTGGAGGGCGAGGTCCAGCACCGCCATCCCGGCGAAGACCCCCACGCGCCAGTCGCGCAGGCGGTACCAGGCGCGGAACGCCCAGACACTCGCCGCTAAGCGCGCCACCGCCGAGATCCAGAAGATCGCACTCAACACGGAGGCCTCCCGAGCCAGCAGACCGAGCGGGACTCCGATGGAAGGTGGGCAGCGGACCGCCCGCTGTCGAGCGCCCTACGCGTCTGCGGCGATCACGGCGTTCAGGAGCACGTTCGCCCCGTGCGCCACGTCCTCCGGCTTGGTGAACTCCCGCGGCGAGTGGCTGATCCCGCCGACGCTGGGCACGAAGATCATCCCCATCGGCGCGACGTGGGCGATCTCCTGCGCATCGTGCCCCGCCCCGCTCGGCATCCGCTGACGTGAGAGCCCGAGCGCGGCGGCGCTCGCATCGATCCACCCCTGCACGCGCGGGTCGGCCATCGCCGGCGCGTTGTTGGAGGTCTGACGGAACGCGAAGCGCGTGTCGGTCGCTGTGCCGATCTCCCGGCCGAGCCGTTCGAAGGTGGCGGTGAAGCGGTCGATCTTCGACTGCTCGAGGTCGCGGAGGTCGATCGTGAGGACGACGCGCTGGGGGATCACGTTCGTCGTGTTCGGCGTCGCCACCACGCGGCCCACCGTGCCCACCTGCCGGCCCGGCTCGCCGCGGATCGCGTCGTTCACGGCCACCGTGAACTTCGCGGCGGCGAGCATCGCGTCCTGGCGCTGGTCCATCGGCGTGGCGCCTGCGTGGTTCGCGAACCCGTCGATCGTCACCTCGAACCACCGGATGCCGACGATCCCCTGCACGACGCCTATCTGGAGGCCGGCGCGCTCGAGCAGTCCCCCCTGCTCGATGTGCAGCTCGATGTAGCAGGCGACGTCACCGCGCTGCAGCACCGCCTCCGAAAGGCGCGCCACATCCCCGCCGCAGAGGGCGATCCCCTCGCGCAGCGTCTTGCCGGAGCGCGCCACCCGATCGAGATCGGGCTCCTTGAGCGCCCCGACCGCGAGCATACTCCCCACGGTCCCTCCCTCCTCGTTCTGCCAGACGACCACGTCCACCGGATGCC
>CAZHAG010000279.1:0-1912 GCA_964529705.1 uncultured Gemmatimonas sp.
GAGAGGAGCACGTCCTCCACCGGCTGCGGCACGAAGCGCTCGAAGGCGAGCGCGATGCTCCGCGCGGTGAACCAGGTGGCGGTGGCGACGACGTCCTCGTCCGTGCAGCCGGCGCGCGCCGCGCGGCAGCGCGCGATGAAGTCGGCGACGAAGGCGGACGTGTAACGCTCGCGTCCCGTGGACTTGGGCGGCTCCGCCGCGTACCACGGATCGGCGAGGAGTGCCTCGAGCACCGACTCGATCGGCGTGCCGGCCGCCGCGAGCGCGCCGTCCAGGTCGTACGGGAGCTCGGGACGCAGCGCACGCGTCGCGCCGTCGATGATGCACACACCGGGGCCCGTGTCGAACGCGCGCACGGCCTCGAGCGCGCCCCCGGGGGGCACGAGGGTGAGGTTCCCGATGCCCCCCAGGTTCTGCAGCACGCGCCACGCCTTGGCGCGCGAGAAGAGGAGCGCATCGGCGATCGGGACGAGGGGCGCGCCCTGCCCGCCCGCCGCCACGTCGCGCACGCGGAAGTCGGCGAGCACGTCGATCCCCGTGCGCTCGGCGATCACCGCGGGCTGCCCGAACTGCCAGGTGCCGTGCGGTGGCTCGTGCCAGACGGTGTGCCCGTGCGAGCAGATGGCGCGCACCTCCTCGCGCGGCACCCCCGACTCGGCGAGCGCGGCGATCGCGGCGTCGGCGAGCCAGCCGCCGAGCGCGAAGTCGAGGCGCGTGTACTCGTTCGGCGTGGCGCCCTCGAGCGCGGCCGCCAGGCGCGCGCGGGTGGGCGCGTCGTACGGGCGCGCGACCTGCGCGAGGAGCTGCGGGGTCACGCCGCCGTCGGCGTCCGGCACGAAGCGCACGACCACGGCCGTGATCCCGTCGAGCGAGGTGCCCGACATCAGGCCGACGAGCACGTCGCCGCGCGCGGCGGGCGTCTCAGTGGTCATCGCTCACTCCACCGGCGGGGGCGCGCCCGGGACCACGCGGCGGATCACGCCCCCCTCCGCTGCGAGCCGCGCCTCGGCCGTGGCGCGGTCGACTCCGAGCTTCTGCATCACGATCGCGAGCTTCACGCCGCCGCCGGACGCGGCCAGCACGGCGCGCGCCTCCTCGCGCGAGACGCCGCAGGTGACCATCACCAGCCGTTCGGCGCGGTCACGGAGCTTCGCGTTGGTCGCGCGCAGGTCGACCATCAGGTTGCCGTACGCCTTGCCGAGGCGGACCATCGCGCCCGTGGTGATGGTGTTGAGCACGAGCTTGGTCGCGGTGCCCGCCTTGAGGCGCGTGGAGCCCGTCATCACCTCGGGGCCGGTGATGGGGAGGATCGCGACGTCGACGGCGTCCACCACGCCCGCCGGTGGCGGCGAGCAGGCGAGGATGCCCGTGCGCGCGCCCACGGCGCGCGCGTGCTCGAGGGCGGCGTGCACGTAGGGCGTGGTGCCGCTCGCCGCGATGCCCAGCACGAAGTCGCCCCGCCGCACTCCCGCGGCCGTGAGATCCGCACGCGCGCCGTCCGGCCGGTCCTCGGCGCTCTCGGCGGACCGCACCAGCGCGGGCGCCCCGCCGGCGATGATCCCCTGCACCATCTCCGGGTCGCTCCCGAAGGTGGGCGGGCACTCGGAGGCGTCGAGCACGCCCAGGCGACCCGAGGTCCCCGCGCCGACGTAGAAGAGGCGTCCCCCCGCGCGGAACGTCTCCTCGACCAGTTCGATCGTCCGCGCGACCTGCGCGCGCTGCGACGCCACGGCGTCGGTCACGCCGCGGTCCTCGGCGTTCATGATGTCGACGATCTCGAGGGGACTCGCGAGGTCGATCGCCGCGCTGCGCGGGTTGCGGCGCTCGGTGACCCGGGGATCGAGCACGAGGGAGCGGGGTCGAAGTGTGGTGCGGATGATCGGCGTGCCCCCTAACTTATCCCCCGTGATGA
>CAZHAG010000280.1:0-1885 GCA_964529705.1 uncultured Gemmatimonas sp.
CGCCGAGTGGCCGCGCGAGCCGTGTGGCGGGGTGTCGATGTACTCACGGCGGCTCGACGTGGGCGCGCTGCTCGCGCTCGCCGAGTGAGCGCAAAGTCTCACGCCACGCCGTGACCGCACTCCGCCTCGACGGCGGATTCACCACGCGCTTCGCACCTGCCCCGACCGGCTTCCTCCACCTCGGGCACGCCGTGAACGCCGCCTGCGTGTGGGGTGCGGCGCGCGCGTTCGGCGGCCGCGTCCTGCTCCGCATCGAGGACCACGACCGCGGCCGCTGTCGCCCCGAGTACGAGCGCGCGCTGCTGGACGACCTCGACTGGCTCGGCCTCGAGCCGGACCTGGGAACCACGGCGGAGTTCCGTCGCGGGCCGCACGCGCACCGCCAGAGCGACCAGTCCGCGCGCTACCAGGCACGCCTCGCGCAGCTCGAATCGCAGGGCCTTGTCTATCCCTGCACCTGCTCGCGCGCCGACATCGCGCGGGAGAGCACCGGGGGCGAGGCGAAGTCCGTGGAAGTGCGCTACCCGGGCACCTGCCGCGACGCCGCTCGCGATCCGCGCTCCACGGCCGCCCGTCGCATCAGGTCCGAGGCGGGGCGCACCGAACGCTTCCACGACCTCCGCCTCGGGGAACTGGCGCAGGACCCGGACGCGCAGTGCGGCGACCTCCTCGCACGCGATCGCAACGGGCATTGGACGTACCAGTTCGCCGTGACGGTTGACGACCTCGAACAGGGGATCGATATCGTCATCCGCGGCGAGGACCTTCTTGCCTCCACCGGGCGCCAGCTCCGGCTCGCACGGATGCTCGGGCGCACCAGGATGCCGCGCTTCCTGCATCACCCGCTCGTCCTGCATCCCGACGGGCGGAAGCTGAGCAAGTCCGCCGGCGACACCGGCATCCGGGAACTGCGCGAGGCGGGACACACGCCGGCCGAGGTACTCGGCCTCGCCGCTCATGCCGCCGGGCTGCAGCCGGCACCGGATCCGATTGGCGCGGATTCGCTCGCCAGCCTGTTCCGCTGAGCCCAGCAGTCGCAGATTCTGCGACATGACCATCCCGTCGCGCCTTCCACTCGCCGTGGCTGCGTTGTTCGGCGGCCTCGCCCTCCTCAGTCCCTCCGCGGCCGCGCAGGACGCGGACCTGATCCTCACCGGCGGCCGCATCTGGACCGGCGACACGGCGCGCCCGTACGCCGAGGCGGTCGCGATCCGGAACGGCCGGCTCATCGCTGTCGGGAGCGCGGCGGACGCGGCTCGGCATCGGGGCCGTGCCACGCGCGTGGTCGCACTGGGCGGACGCTTCGCGACGCCCGGCTTCATCGACAACCACACCCACTTCGGCCAGGCCGGCGCGCTCCTGCTCGGCGTGAACCTGCTCGATGTCTCCGACGCGGTCGCGTTCGCAGCGCGAGTGAAGGACGCGCGCGACCGCCTCCCCACGGGCGCGTGGATCACCGGCGGCGACTGGGGCGCGTACGAGGACTGGAACGCCGGGAGTGCGGGTGCGGCTCCCAACGCACCGCCGCGGGCGCGCTTCTCCCCCGACCGCTCGATCATCGACTCGGTGACACCCGCGACCCCGGCCCTGCTCCAGCGCTGGGACCGCACCGCGTACCTCGCGAACGGCGCGGCGCTCGCCGAGGCGGGTCTCGACTGCACGACACCCGTGGAGGGGCTCGAGTGCACCGCGGGGCGCGCGACCGGACGGGTGGGCGGCGCGGCGCTCGCGCGCGTGCGCGCGGCGATCCCACCCAAGTCGTTCGAGCAACGGCTGCGTGAGGCGCGCACCGCCATCGCGCACCTGAACGCGATGGGCGTCACCGGCATTCACGACATCACGCCCCGGGAGCAGCTCCCGGTGTATCACGCGCTCAAGGAACGCG
>CAZHAG010000281.1:0-1863 GCA_964529705.1 uncultured Gemmatimonas sp.
GCGAGCTCGGGAAGTGGCCGTGGTTGATGACGAGCGGGTAGCGCGCCTGCGGGTGGGAGTCGAAGCCTTCGGGGAGGAGGACCCAGGCCGCGAGGTGCATGTCCGTGCCCCAGAACCTGGAGAGGAGCTCCGAGCGGATCCGGACGTATTTGACGTATTTAGTCTCTTTCTGCGAAAAATCGCCGACCGGCGGGATCTCCTGG
Organism: uncultured Gemmatimonas sp.; assembly: GCA_964529705.1. Classification (GTDB taxonomy): domain Bacteria; phylum Gemmatimonadota; class Gemmatimonadetes; order Gemmatimonadales; family Gemmatimonadaceae; genus Pseudogemmatithrix. The sequence continues at coordinate 204 of CAZHAG010000281.1, forward strand.
TCGAGCTCGAGCCGGATGATGCTGTTCGCAGCCACGGTGACCGTGGCCGCACGCGAGAAGAGGTTCCCCGGCTTCTGCGTCATCTGCTGCCCCTCGCCGCGGTCGGGGGGGAGCTTCACCGTGTGGCCGTCGCTGCGCGTGAAGGTCTGGTAGCGGTTGATCATCGCCTGCACGCGGTAGCGGCCGGGCTTGAGCTCGCGGAGCGACTGGAGCGGGTAGCCGAAGGCGCCGGCGTCCACCACCTGCGGGGTGCCCGGGCGCCAGCCGTCCACGTCCACGCCGAAGACCTGCGCGGTGGCGGCGTTGTCGCTCACCTGGAGGCGCGGGTCGCCGGTGGTGTCGGTGTGGAAGTAGACGAGGAGGCGGCCGTCGAGTGGGGTGCTGGAGCGGGCGGCGGGGAAGGTGACGGAGATGCGGGGTTGGGCGGTGGCGGGAACCGTCGACACACCGACGGCGAATGCCAGCGCGACCAGGTACAGCGGCTTCGATCTACTCATGGACGAGTCCCTGTGTTATGGGAAGAGCGGCGGCGGAACCCGCTTCTTCGTGGCCTGCTCGAACGCATACGCGATCGCGATCAGCATGGGCTCACTGCACGCACCCCCCGTGAAGCTCACGCCATAGGGTGCGGGCCGCGGCTCGAACCCCGCCGGGAAGGCGTTCGCCCCCGTCCCCGCTCCCACCGGGGTGAAGCCGTAGGGCACGAAGACGGTCGGATACCCGGCGCGCGCGCCGATGTTGGCGCTCGCGACGCCGGGGAAGAGGATCGCGTCGAGCTGGTGGTTCTTCACCACGGCGTCGATCCCGTTGGTCGCGGAGAGGAGCACGTCCTTGCGGCGGTCCGCCACGTACTTCGCGCGGTCGCCCTGCACGCTCATCTCGTCCGAGACGTCGAGGTTGGCCTGCCCGTACTTGATCGCGCCCGCGCGCTGGTGCGCGATGTTCCACTGCCGGAGCTCGGTGAGCGTCTTCACGGGGGCGCGGTCGCCGAGCGAGGCGAGCCAGGTGTTGAAGTCGCGCTTCATGCCGTACTTGAAGGAGATCGAGCAGTCGGCATCGAGTCCCTTGGCGTTCCCGAGGCCGCTGCAGACGCCCCAGTTGAGGAAGTTCATCGCGGAGTCGCTCTCGACCACGCTCGGGATCTCGGCCGGGTCGATGATGATCGCGCCGCGGTCCTTGAGGAGGGCGATCACCTCCGTCATGATCTTCCGCTGCTCCTCGCCGAGTCCGCCGCGGGGGTTCCCGCTCCCGCCGGCGGGCGGGACGGTGCGGTCGTAGAAGAAGGTGCGCGGGATGCCGATGCGGGCGCCGCGGAGCGCGTTGGCGTCGAGGAAGGCGGTGTAGTCGTTGCGCGGCGGAGGGGCGCAGGTCTTCGTGGCCTCGTCATTCGGGTCGGGCGTGCGGCCTTCCATCGCACCGAGCATGAGCGCGGCATCGCGCACCGTGCGGGTCATCGGGCCGGGAGTGTCCTGGTCGGCGGTGATGGGGATGACGCCGTGGCGGCTCACGCGCCCGACCGTCGGCTTGATGCCGACGAGGTAGTTGCCGATGGACGGACTCAGGATCGAGCCCGAGGTCTCGGTGCCGACGTTCCCGCCCCAGAAGGAGACGTTCGTCCCGGTCCCGGAGCTCGAGCCGCCGGTGCCGAGCACCGGACGCC
>CAZHAG010000282.1:0-1780 GCA_964529705.1 uncultured Gemmatimonas sp.
CGGCGCACCGAGACGGCGTGCCTCGGCCTTCGCGGCCGCGGGCTCCGTGAAGGTGCGGGCGCTCGCCGTCGGCACGCCGGCCGCGAGCATCAACTCCTTGGCGTAGCGCTTGGAGGTCTCGATCCGCGCGGCCGCACTGGTCGGTCCGAAGGCCGCGAGCCCCTCGGCGCGGAAGCGATCGACGAGTCCCGCCTCCAGCGGGCCCTCGGGACCTACGACCGTGAACGTCACGCGCTCCGCCTTCGCGAGCGCGACGAGCCCGTCGATGTCGGAGACCTTCACGTCCGCGCAGCGGCCGATCGCTGCGATCCCCGGGGTCCCCGGTGCGGCCAAGATCTCGCAGGTGGGATCGTCGCGGCGGAGCTTCCAGGCGAGCGCGTGCTCGCGCCCTCCGCCGCCGACGATCAGCACCTTCATCGCGCCGCGCCCTTGAAGGCGTCGGTGAAGGCGTCCTTCGCGCGGCCGAGCGTGTCTCCGACCTTCCCCATCGCGGCCTTGGCCTGGTCGGTGTAGTAGCCCGACGCCTCCTTCACGTCGTCGCCGAGGCGCTCGCCCGGCTTCACGTCCGCGCGGCGGGTGTACTCGCCCGCGAGGATCCGCTCGTAGGCGCCCGAGGCCATCCACCGCTGCAGCTCGCCCGCGCGCACGGTGAAGAACGGGTGCTCGCGGAAGGCGGTGTTGAAGAGCTTGAGCACGGTGTCCCAGGCGCTGCCGTCGGTCTCGTACTCCTTCGCCTGCTCCTTGAACGCGGCGAGGTCGAGCGTATCCCCGAACTCGCGGCCGCCGGCGAGCTTCATGAACGTGGTCATCACCAGGTCGGGGTCCTGCGTCCCCAGCAGCGAGGCCCGGTCGCAGGAGAGCTCGCTCTTCCGGTACCACTCGAGGATCGCCATCTGGAACGGCAGGAGGGCGATGCCGGCGAGGAAGGGGAGGTTCTGCACGCCGACCAACAGGATGATCTGTGCGATGGTGCGGTAGGTGACGTGCCCGCTCATGATGTGGCCGAGCTCGTGCGCGAGCAGCACGCGGAGTTCCTCGCGCGTGAGGTGCTCGATGCTCGCCGAGTTGATCACGACGAAGGGGTCGCCGAAGCCGACGGCGCCCGCGTTCACGTTCGGGGTCTGGGTGACGTAAAGCTGTGGCCGGGTCGGCCAGTCCATCGTCTGGAGCACCTCGGTCCAGAGCGCGTCGAGGTCGGGGCGCTGCGTGGGGCCGACGCGCACGGCGTTCGCGGTGAAGAGGTGCCGCACGCCGCGCTCGCCGAAGACGCTGGCGATCTTGTTGACGACCTGCTGGAAGCCAGGGATCGCGCGGAGCGTGTTGAGCGCGGCGCGGTCGGCGGGGTGCTCCCAGGTGAGGGAGGAGATGTCGGTGAGGGTGGTGCGGGGCATGGGGTGCTCCTTGGGGTGGTGCACTGGACTACGGCGCTGCGCGTCGCTGGGTGTCGCGTGAGGGCAGGTGGGAGGTGTGAGGTGGGAGGGGGCCGGCCCGTGCGGGCCGCCCTATCCCGTGCGCGGAGTTGCCTCACATCTCCCATCTCCCATCTCACTTCTGCAGTTGGATCAAAGCCCCTTGAACGCCTGGTCAAGATCCTCGATCAGGTCCTCCACATCTTCCACGCCGCAGGAGAAACGGAGCAGGCCGTCGGTGATGCCGATCTCCTTCCGGATCTCCGGCGCGACCGACGCGTGCGTCATGCCGGCGGGCTGGCAGACGAGCGACTCCACGCCGCCGAGCGACTCGGCGAGGGTGAAGACCTTGACGCGCTTCACGACCTGGC
>CAZHAG010000283.1:0-1743 GCA_964529705.1 uncultured Gemmatimonas sp.
ACCTCCGCGGCCTGGCGGTCGATCGCCATGTTCTTGTGGAGCACGCCGATGCCGCCGGCGCGCGCCATCGCGATCGCCATCTCGGATTCGGTGACCGTGTCCATCGCCGCGGAGACCAGCGGCACATGGAGGGTGATGCCGCGCGAGAACCGGCTGGCGGTGCTGACGTCCTTGGGGTGGACCGTCGAGTGGCGCGGGACGAGCAGGACGTCGTCGAAGGTGAGCGCGGCGTCCGGACGAATGCGGGGAGTGACTGGTGCCATCTCGGAAGCTACCCGCGACCTCGCGCGATTACCAGACTCGTACACGGCCGTGGCGCCGGACCGCGACTCACCCCGGCGGCTTCGGCTCGCCGGGCGCCTTCTGCTCCGGCGCGGGGCGCTGGGGCTCGCTCGGGCGCGGCTTCCCGGCGCCCGCGAGGTCGGACGCCACCGACTTCCCCGCGGCGGCCACCCCGCTGAGCACCCCCATCGCCTTGCTCATGAACCCCATCGCCTCGGCCACCGTGCTCGCCGAGACGTTCCCGGCGCGCAGCGTGTCCTCCACTCCCTCGGCGAAGCGCTGGAAGACGTTCGGTCCGGGCGCCTGCCGCTCCGCGTACTTCGACTCGAGGAACTCGATGTAGTCGAGGACCTGGTACAGCCGGTCCTCGGGAAGGGTCTCCAGCCGGCGCAGGATCCGGTCTTTCATCACCTCGTGCATGCCTCGGTCCTCAGGTACTACGGGTCAGGGCACTCCCCAGCGGGCACGTTCGCCGCGTGCATCAACATGCACGAAGGGACCGTGTCCCGGCACCACCCGGTAGAGCCCCACCCCGCCCACCAGCTCCGGATACTTGGCCTCCACGCGGTCCACGATACGGGCGAAGGCGAGGGCGTCGTTGATGTCGACCCGGCCATCGAAGTTGAGGTCGTCCATGCGCCCGTCGCCGTCGGCGTCCACGAAGACGTCGGCGGCGTCGCCGTACTGGTGACGGCTGTCGGAAGCCAGGCCGGCGCTCTTCCCGCGGGCGTTGTACTGCGGGGTGCGGAACCCCGACAGCACCGTGAGCCCCTGGGCGCGGTGCCCCGCGAGGCGCAGTTCCGAGACGATGAGCTCGAGCTTGTCGACGAGCCGCTCGTCGAGCACCAGGAACTTGGGCCAGACGTCGCGCTGGTCCTTCGTCAGGAACTGGCCGAGCGTGAAGTGGTCGGAGACCGGGATCGACTGGTCGGCTTCATGCACCTGGATGAAGCCCGCCGGGGCACGGTACGCCTCCGACCGCGGCTTCCGCACCTCGGCCGGCCATCGGCCCACGCGGTAGACGCCGACGCGGCCGTTCTGCTTCTCGGTGAGCGGCACCAGCGTCACGAACCGGAAGAGCTGCGAGGCCAACGAGTCGTGCACGGCGATGATGGATGGCTCCGCCGGGGACGCCGTGTCCGCCACGAACTCGGCGAACGACTCGGTCGGCTGCAACACGTGGAGACGGAGGCGGCCGCTGCGACCGCGGAGCGACTCCGGGATCTCCACGGTCGGCTCGGCGGAGGCATGCCGGGCCTGTGCCACGGCGGCCGGTACGTCCAGGAGCGCGCCGGCAGCGAGCGCCATCAGGAGGGGCGTCGCCCAGCGAGCTGCTGCGGCGCTCAAGACGCGCGCAGCGGCGTAGGGGGGGGTCGTTCGGCTCAACTCGGGATGGGTTCGCGTGGGTCGGGACGCGGGCGCATCGATGGCGTGCACCCCCATACTACCGAGACAGTATCG
>CAZHAG010000284.1:0-1742 GCA_964529705.1 uncultured Gemmatimonas sp.
CGGCGGTCGCGCTAGTGCGCGGCCTGCGCCGACGTCGGCGCCTTGTCCGGCTTGAGGTACGTCGCCTTGTGGATCGAGTACGCGGTCACGTTCGCGGCGATCGCGAGCACGATGATCACGGCCGCGAATCCCCAGCCGAGCTTGTTCGGGTCCTGCTGCTCTCCACTACCAGCCATCCGGGCACTCCCTCGCGTTCGGGTCGTGGGCGAATCCTAATCCCGGCGCCGGGGTCCCCGCCACTGGTCGCGCCACTAGCTCAGCCACTGGTTCCGCCGGCCGTCCGCACCTTGATTCCGTCCATGGGAGAGCCCGGCACCACGCGCGAGGAACACTTCGTCACCCGCCGGACCGCGCGCTGCGTGGTCCGCGGCCCGGTGGACGCCCGCCACGTGCGAGAACTCTGGCTGGTCCTGCACGGATACGGGCAGCTCGCTGCCGGGATCGCGGCGGGATGCGCAGCCCTGGATGACGGGACTCGCTGGATCGTGGCGCCGGAGGCCCTCTCGCGCTTCTACGATGCCCGGGGCGAGGTGCGCCGGCATCATGAGGCGCCGGTGGGCGCCTCCTGGATGACGCGCGAGGACCGCCTCGCCGAGATCGAGGACTACGTGGCCTGGTTGCAGCAGGCGTACGAGGTGTTCGCGGAGCGCCTCGCGCCCGGCGTGCCGCTCACGGTCCTCGGCTTCTCCCAGGGGGCGGCAGCGGCGTCGCGCTGGGTGGCGAGCGGTCGCGCGCCGGTCTGTCACCTGGTCTGCTGGGGTGCCTCGCTGGCCCCGGAACTGGACCTCTCCGCGCAGGGGGCACTCCGACACTCGCGCTGCACGATCGTGGTGGGGGACCGGGACGAGTTCGTCACCCCGTCGAAGCTCGAAGCGGAGCGGGCGCGGCTCGCCGCCGCCGGGTTCCCGCACGAGTTCGTCGGCTTCGCGGGTGGCCACCGTCTGGACGACGCGACGCTGCGACGCGTCGCCGGAGGGGCGTCGTGAGGATCGCCGCGCGGCGTGCCGCGACTCGGGAGGTCGCGGGTGCGCTACCGCTTCCGGAACCGCTCGAGCTCGCGCCGGTCGCGCTTGGTGGGGCGCCCCTTCTCCGCGTCGAGCGCCGGCGCGGCCCTGGTCAGCTGCCAGTGCAGCCGCTCGCGCGCCGCTCGGGAGGCCTCGGTCTCGGAGTAGAGAACGGCCGCCGCAGTCGCCGGTCCGCGACGCTCGGCCGTGGCCTCGACGCGGAGGATGTGTTCGTAGGGTCCGAGGCGCAGACGGATCTCGTCCCCCGGTCGCACGAGCTTCGCTGGCTTGGCGCGGTCACCGTTCACCTGGACCTTGCCGCCGTCCACGGCCTCGGAGGCCAGCGAGCGCGTCTTGAAGAAGCGCGCGGCCCAGAGCCACTTGTCGACGCGCACCGGGTCGGTCGCGAGGGGGGAATCGTCGCGCTGGGGACTCATGCCCAAAAGGTAATGCGGTCGGTCGGCTCGGCACTCCTCGCCGTGTCGGCGCTCACCGCCTGCTCCGGCGGCGCCGAACGCCGAGAACGAGAGCAGCAGGCCGTGCGCGCGGAGATGGCGCAGGCGGAGACGACGGCGACTCGCGCGGCCGCACTCCCCGCCACCGGACTCTGGAGCGAGGCGCACCTCCTGGACCGGCTCGTGCGCGCCGGGGTCGCGCCGCGCCTGGTGGAGGATGCGCCCGAGGGACCGGCGTGGATGCAGGTGCGCCCGGTGGTCGTGCTGGCCGGGGGCGGCGAGG
>CAZHAG010000285.1:0-1570 GCA_964529705.1 uncultured Gemmatimonas sp.
CCCTCGACGATCGAGACCACGGCGATCAGGAACATCACGCCGATCATCACGCCGAGCAGGGTGAAGAAGCTCTTGAGCTTCTGGACCCGGATGGTGTGCAGCGCGAGCCTTACGGCCTCGAGGAAGGGCATCGGCTACTCGTGCCGGAGGGATTCCACGGGGTCGAGCTTGGAGGCGCGGGCGGCCGGGATCATCCCGAAGAGCACGCCGGTGATGGCGCTCGCGAAGAGGGCGGCGAGCGCGGCCAGGGGCGGGATCGACGCCTCGATGGGCGTCGTGGAACGCAGCAGGAACGCGGCGCCCCAGCCGAAGGCCAGGCCGATCAGCGCCCCGATCCCGGTGAGGGTCACGGCCTCCACGAGGAACTGGAAGAGGATCGTCGCCCGCGTGGCGCCGAGCGCCTTGCGCACGCCGATCTCGCGCGTGCGTTCCGTGACGGAGATCATCATGATCGCCACCACGCCGACGCCGCCGACGATCAGCCCCACGGCCGAGAGCGCGATCATCACGAGGAAGAACATCCCGAAGATCGCGTCGTAGGTCTCGAGGAGCTTGTCCTGCGTGATCACGGCGAAGTTCGACTCCTGGCTGGGGCGCAGGCCGCGCGACGCGCGCATCGCCGCGGTCACGTCGTCGATCATCACGTCGCGCGGCACGCCGTCGCGCGGCTTCACCACGAGCCCCATGTCCGAGCGGCGCACGTTGAGCGAGCGCTGCAGCGTCGTCACCGGCATCACGCCCTTCGGCGAGTCGCCGCCGGAGAGGAAGCTGGCGTTGTCCTTGTACACGCCGATCACGCGGAACTGCACCTGGTCGATCGCGATCATCTTGTCGAGCGGGTCGGACTCGCCGAAGAGCCGCTCGGCCGCGGTCGTGTTGAGCACCACCACGCGCGCGGCGCCCCGCACCTCCTGCTCGGTGAAGACGCGGCCGCCGGGCTGCATCTCGGGCGCCCCGAAGAGCGCCCAGTTCGAGGTGTACGCCTCGATCCCCGCCGAGGGGAGGGACTTGTCCTTGTACTTGTAGGAGCCGCGCCAGTCCATGCGCACGCCGACCGCTGCCGCGTTCTCGAGGCGCGAGAGGGTCTCCACCTCGCCCCAGCTGATCGGCGGGTTGCGGAGCCAGGCGCAGGTGTCCTCGGTGCCGTCGCAGGCCTCGAAGACGATCGGGTAGCGCGTCACGAAGAAGGTGGTCGGGCCCGTGGACTCGAAGTCCTTGGCCACGCTCATGTTGATCCCGTGCACCGCGGCCGAGATCACCACCACCACGAACACGCCGACGGCCACCCCGAGGATGGTCAGGCCGGCGCGCACCTTGTTGCCGACGATGGCGTCGAGCGCGATCCGGACGCCCTCGCCGAGGTTGTAGAGTCGGGAGGAGAAGTTCGCCATCGCCCCTACTCCTGCCGCAGCGCGGCGATGGGATCGAGCAGGGAGGCCCGGCTCGCCGGGTAGACCCCGGAGATGATCCCGACGCCGCCGCCGACGAGCACGCCGACCACGATCGACCAGGGGGCGACGCTCGCCGGGAGCGGCGTGAGCGCCGCGATGGCCTGCGCGAGCGCGATGCC
>CAZHAG010000286.1:0-1556 GCA_964529705.1 uncultured Gemmatimonas sp.
CCTTCACGCCGCCGATCTCGAGCACCTTGCCGCGCAGCGTCACCTCGCCGGTGACCGCCACGTCGCGGCGCACCGCGCGCCGGCTCATCACGCTCGCGATCGCGAGCGTCACCGCGACCCCCGCGCTCGGCCCGTCCTTCGGCACCGACCCGGCGGGGAAGTGCACGTGCAGGTCGCTCGCCTTCATCTCCGCGTCCGCCACGCGCAGCACCCGGCCGCGCGAGCGCACGTAGGAGCAGGCCGCGTCCACAGACTCGCGCATCACGTCGCCGAGCTGGCCGGTCACGGTGAGCTTCCCCGTGCCGGGCATCAGCAGCGCCTCGATGGTCATCAGCTCGCCGCCGTTCGCCGTCCAGGCGAGCCCGGTCACCGTCCCCACCTCGGGCGCCTGCTCCGCGGCCTCGGGCGCGAAGCGCGGTGGGCCCAGCGTGTCCTCGATCCGCGCCGCGTCCACGATCCAAGCGCCGGTCTCCCCTTCGGCCTTCCGCTTGGCGCGCTTCCGCATGAGCGCCGCGATCTGCCGCTCGAAGGTGCGGAGCCCCGCCTCGCGCGCATACCGGTTGGCGATCAGCGAGAGCGACTCGTCCGTGAACTGCAGGTCGTGGTCGCTGATCCCGTGGTCGTCGAAGAGCCGGGGGAGGAGGTAGCGCCAGGCGATCTCGACCTTCTCCTCCACCGTGTACCCGGCGATGCGGATCACCTCGAGCCGGTCGCGGAGCGCGTGCGGGATGTCGAAGAGGTTGTTCGCGGTGCAGATGAAGAGCACCGACGAGAGGTCGAACGGCAGGTTCAGGTAGTGGTCCGTGAACGTCGCGTTCTGCCCGGGGTCGAGCACTTCGAGCATCGCCGCGGTCGGGTCCCCGCTGGGGCCGCCGGCCGTCATCTTGTCGATCTCGTCGATCATCAGCACGGGATCGTTCGCCTGCACGCGCCGCATCGCCTGCACGATGAGCCCCGGCAGGGAGCCCACGTAGGTGCGGCGGTGCCCGCGGATCTCCGCCTCGTCGCGCACGCCGCCCACCGAGATGCGGTAGAACGCGCGCCCGATGCTCGCCGCGATCGCCTCGCCGAGCGACGTCTTCCCCGTGCCCGGCGGCCCGACGAAGCAGAGGATCGGTCCGTGCGGGTCGCGCCCGCGGTCACCGCGCAGTTGCCGCACGGCGAGGTACTCGAGGATGCGCTCCTTGGCCTCGTGCAGCCCGTAGTGCCGCCCGTCGAGCGCGCACTCCACCTGCTCGAGTGCGATCGCCGGTACCCCCGTGCGCTTCTGCCACGGGAGCGTCAGCACCCATTCGACGTAGTTCCGCAGCACCTGGTGCTCGCTCGACGCCGTGGAGAGGGAGCGCAGGCGCTCGATCTCGCGCCGCGCCTCCGCCGCGACCGCCTCGGGAAGCGCGGACTCCTCCACGCGGCGCAACAGCTCGACCGTCTCCCCCTCGCCGAGGTCCGCCTCCCCAAGCTCCGACTTGATGGCCTGCAGCTGCTGGCGGAGGAAGAACTCGCGGTGGTGCCGGTCGATCCGGCGCTCGGTCTCCTGCCGCACCTCCTCGTGGACC
>CAZHAG010000287.1:0-1550 GCA_964529705.1 uncultured Gemmatimonas sp.
ACTTCTCGAGACCCAGCGACCGCGCCGACGAGTAGCCCCAGAAGCGGATCTCGGGGTCCTGCCCGCCCGTCGCCATCCAGCGGCCCGACGGATGAAGCGCCAGGTTGTAGATGCTGAGCGCGTGGTGCTGGTGCTTCAGCAGTTCCGAGCCCGTGGCGCGGTCCCACACGCGCACCGTCGTGTCGCCCGCGCTCGTGAGATAGCGGCCGTCGGACGAGAAGAGCACGCCGAAGACGACCCCGGTGTGGCCCTCGAGCGTCCGCTCCGACTCGCCCTTCCGCAGATTCCAGAGCTTGATGACGTTGTCGGTCCCGCCCGAGGCGAGCGTCCCGCCGTCCGGCGAGAAGGCGAGCGACCGGACCATGCTGCGATGGCCGCCCATCGTGTAGACCTGGTCCCACGTCGACGTCTTCCAGACCAGCACCGTGCCGTTCGACAGTCCGCCCGCGGCATAGGCGCCGTCGCGCGAGAACGCGACCGTGTACACCTGCGAGCCGCCGCCCTCGAGGGACTTCCCCGCCGTGCCTTCCTCGACGTTCCACACCTGCGCGGCGTTGTTCTCCTCCGCGGCCAGCAGCCGCTTGCCGTCGGGGCTGAACGCGATGTTGTAGACGCCCATATGGCTGCCCGCAAACGTCCGGTGGACCTGGCCCCGGTCCGTGGTCCAGACGACGACCTCGCCGTTGAGGCGCCCGGCCGCGAGGTAGCGGCCGTCGGGGCTGAACGCCAGGCCGCGGACGCCGGCAGGGTGGCCGGGGAATTCGCGCAGCTTCTCCCAGGTACGCACCGCGAAGAGCCGCACGACGCCGTCGCCGCCCAGCGCCGCGAGCTGCGTCCCGTCGGGCGAGAACGCCATCCGGTAGGTCTCAGCGCCGGGTTTGAGCAGCGGTCCCAGGTACTGGAGTGTTCGGGGATCGATCGAGTGGCGCCGACGCGTGGAGTCCCCGAGAAGCGCGCCGGGAGCGGCCAGCAGGACGAGCGCTACGGCAACCGTTCGCAACACCATACACTAGACGCTAGTCGCGGCGCGCAGGTCCCAGAAGATCGACGGATTTGAGGAGGACCTGGCTCCCCTCGCCGACCATCTCGATCGCGACCGGCCCCTGCCCCGTCCCGACGCGAAGATCGGCGATCCGGTCGCCGTTGAGGTGGACGGTCGCCCGGCCCTCGTGCGCGGAGACCACGAGCTCGTTCCAATCCTGGGGCTTGCCGCCGATCAGCGCCACGCGCGACCCCGCGTCGCCGTCGGGCGTCGCGGCGCCGAAGCTGACGCTCGCCTTGCCCTGGACCTGGCGGAAGACGAGCCGGACGGTGAACTCGGGCAGCGCCGTGGGCGTCGCCAGCGCCGCGTAGCCGCGCTTCTGGAGCCGCCCGGCCAGCGCGCCGTCCTGGATCTTCCACTCCGCCTCGCCCACCGGCGTCCATCCCTCGAGGTTCTTCCCGTTGAAGAGCGGCTCCCACTTCCGCCGGCCGAGGTCCTTGATCCGGAGATTCCTCCACCGGATCTTCGCGTCCTTTCCGGAATGGACCTGCAGGGCGATCAGGCCCGT